>JAKAWC010000017.1 GCA_021817125.1 Microcaldota archaeon | reverse complement strand
TAAGTTGGTTTCATTAAAGTCGCCGAAAATAACTCTCTGGAAACTATCGAATATCTTTCTGAAAAATAGAATAACGGAAGTACAACCCCTGAAAAACAGGCTCATCGTAAGATTATTAAAGTGTTACTGCAACTTAACCCCGTTATATTCCTCGGTTCTGAAGATATAAAAGCATTTGCAGGCAGCCGGTGTTGCCCACAAACACCGCCCAAAACCCAAATTGTGGGCAGATTTAATAATCCATGAGCAGAATATGATGGCATGGCATCGATCTCAGGGATGTTTAGCAAGAAGCGGTTCCGTAGAGACACGCTGGTAATACTCGGTTTTCTTTTATTGCAGTTTATACTCGGAATGACATTAAACTTATTCGTTTCATTCCCGAACATACCCGTAGGTTCTTCCGACCAGACCTACTTCAATGCGATATTTACAACTCCGTTCTTGCTTGTGCATTTTATAGTGGGGGTTGGGCTGCTTCTCGGTTCCATATGGCTGCTCATTGGCGCAATAAAGACCAAGGTGGGGGATATCTCTTTAGTTGCAGTCCTAGGCTTCATCTCAACACTAGCCTCTTATGTCTCTGGCTTTGAGTTTCTGCTGTCCGGATTTCAGAACAACCTTTTCTCTTTTACGATGAGCATAGGGTTTATTGTGGCGCTGCTTTCCTATTTCAGGCTCTACCAGCTAAGCAGTGACCTAAACTGAATTCATGAGCAGGATCGGGTTTATGCGCAAAGCCCAGGCAGTCATCTGACCATCCTGGCAAATTCCTTCTTTATCTTCGAGACCTTCGGGCTTATCACCAGGGCGCAATATGGGTTCATCCTGTTCTTGGCGTAGTAATCCATGTGGTAGGCCTCTGCGGGGTAGAACACATCGAGCCTCTTCACTTCCGTGACTATCGGCTTTGCATAGTTCTTTCTGATCCCTTCGATGTGTGCCTCAACGACAGTCCTCTGTTCCTCTGTCTCGTAAAGTATGATCGACCTGTACTGGCTTCCCATGTCTGCGCCCTGTCGGTTGAGCGAGGTCGGGTCGTGCATTTCGAAGAAGACGTCGAGCAGCGTATCCAGAGGGATCACCGCGGAGTCATAGTCTACCCGAAGGACCTCGGCATGCCCGGTCCTACCCGTGCAGACTTCATCGTAAGTGGGGTTCTCCTTCGCGCCTCCTGCGTATCCTGGCATAGTCTTCTCCACGCCCCGAAGCAGCTTGAAGACCGCGTCCGTGCACCAGAAGCAGCCTCCTCCGAAAACGATGCGCTCACCTGTCATATCTTACGACCTCAGGCAGCTGTTTGCCCTTGGATATGAACTTCATGGATATCGAGTTGACGCAGTGCCTGGTGTCCTTCTTCGTGAACCCTTCCCCGACGAATACGTGTCCCAGGTGCGCTCCGCAGTTTGCGCATTCGATCTCCGTCCTGAAGCCGTCCTCGTCGCGCAACCTCTTCACCGCTCCCTTCACTTCGTCATCGAATGCAGGCCATCCGCAGTGCGCATCGAACTTGTCCTGTGACCTGTAGAGCGGTGCCCCGCACCTCCTGCAGACATATGTGCCCTCCTTGAAGAAGTTGTCATACTCTCCGCTGAATGGGCGTTCTGTGCCTTTATTGGCTATTACTGCCTCCTCCGCAGGTGTCAGCTTCTCCGCCGCAGCAGCTCCCTCTGCCATGACCTATTTGCCCAGCGAGCCTTTATAAAACAACGGACACCCCGCCAACAACATCCACAAATGGCCAAAACCATGCACAGGGACAGTTCTGCGGTCAACTTTATAAAGGAGAAAATTCATAATTATAATTGTGATGAGATGACAATGCCCGTAGGCGAGGCGTCGATACGCGTCAAGCAACCCGTGAGGATACCTCAAGTTAGCATAGGCGTAAACGATGTAAAGGAGGCTCAAAGAGATCAGAAGCCGGATGTCGCCCTAAAAGAGCAGATTGCCGTTAGGGCAAGCGCTCTGAGCGCGGCGCTGAAAACATTCGCCTCAAGGTCGGAGGGGCCAACTGAGGCTACTCTTAAAATTGCAATGACCAGGGTCAAGGAGATACTCCCAGAGAAGGCGACTGAGAGTCCTTATGATCCGAAAACTAATCCACTTGTGCTCGAGCGGCTTGTGGAACTGAATGAGATGCAGGACCATAACCGCAAACTCAGAACCGCATTCGAAAAGGCGATGAATACCCCAATGTTTATCGGTCCGATGAAACAGATAGACAACTGGGCCGAAGGGGGAGTCGCAACCGTAGTTGTGATAGACCAGGATGGCATGTTGAGGGGGTTTGTCCAGAACCCTGGCACGCCGCAGTACCTGCACTACGCCATATCCAAGGCGCTCATGAGCATGGCGCTCGGAGACATCAAGGGCGATGTCTCGAGCCCGAAGAATTATCGGGAGCTTGAGCTCAAGTTCGGCCTGAAGCACCAAGAGAATCTATTCATAGGCGGCATCGAAGGCGAGCAGGACGTCGATGAGCGCATGGTGTACTTCGCCGGAGGCAGCTGCCACCTCTCTCCAGAGCTCCGCAAAGAGGTCTTTGGTATGGACGATGTGCCTGCCACGCTCGGCGCGGGATATGCAGAGGAGTTCGCAGCCAAGCTGACCAGATACTACTATATGCACCCTGCGGTGGAACGCGCAGCAATCGGAGTCACGAGTGCGCCTCTCGGTCTGGAGTACCTCCGGGTAGGGAACTGATCCGCGCCAGTGCCTGATTCGTTTGCATCCGTGTGTCGCAGAAAGAGAGGACCAGCCATGAACTCTATCAGGCCTTCGCTCCTCACGAACGTAGCGTCTCTAGCCCTCTAATCACCGGCAACAAACGCATCCGCAGTCACACGGAGGCAGTCGGCAAAACTCTTGCCATCCACGTCCTCCGCAGCCGACCGCAACAGCGTAGCGGCCCCCTTGAGCTGTTCCATATATCTCTCGTGATACTGTACCACGATAAGGTCCCTGTCTTCGCACTCTATTATTATGTCGATGCGGTCGAACTCCGCCCTCCGCTCCAGGTGCTTGGAGACGTAAGCATCGATCTCCCCTGCAGTTATCCCTTCGCCGTACACCGTGCTTCCGGGCGGCCGCCCGATGCCGCCGGAAAAGAGAGGCACGGGCTTTCCGTCTTTTGTGACACCTATCAGTC
Organism: Microcaldota archaeon; assembly: GCA_021817125.1. Taxonomy (GTDB): domain Archaea; phylum Micrarchaeota; class Micrarchaeia; order Micrarchaeales; family CABMGC01; genus JAKAWC01. Next base: position 19,615 of record JAKAWC010000017.1, on the reverse strand, counting down.
CATCAAATATGCCGAAAACCTCGAGTCTTTGTTTCGCCTGACCGCCTCCGGTCCGCGCAGCCGTCTGAAGGTTCTCCCCGATGCTCTGCTGGTGGTCCTGCATGAGGAAGAGCAGACCCATTATGCTGAGGATCCTGAGGAGCTTCCGCACCGCTCTCCTGTACCCTTCGTTCAGCGTGCTCGTGTCAACGTTGAGGGTCGTGACCCTCAGCCTTGCCGGGTCAAGGAACGGTGTCAACTGGTTATCTTTGACTGCTACTTCCCCCGTTCCCCCTAAGAATTTACCCACGAAAAACGGTGTGGCAACTGCTATTTATGCATTGCGTCACTTCCTGCAGACCGCCAGGATGTGGTCGCTCACGTCTGCGACCTCCTGCAGTTCGCAGGTCTCGTAATGGATGCGTTGCCACTCTTCCCACTGTTTGGGAAGGTTCCGTTCCAACCTGTTCAGGCTCGGGATGGCATAGCTCCCGCATCCCTCAAGCGCGACTATCTTCTCTATGCTAAGCCCCTGCCCCTCAAGGAGGTCCACGAACTCCTGCCTCATGAACCCGTGGAACGCTGTGAAGCCTCGCTGCCCGTCGTAGTCACCGGTCCTCACGAACTCCCTGAAGTACTTGTGGGTGAGCTCCGGCTGGAGATTCGGCATCAGGCCGACGTTCAGCACGGTGGAGAGCCTGCTCATCACCGATATGAAGACCGGTGCGCCGCGCTTTGCCACCCGCATGAGCTCGGCTACCGCGTCTCTCCTCTTCGCATCCCTCATGACGTGCGACAGAGGTCCGCCAGTGCAGAGCACCGCATCGAAGCTGTTGTCTTCGATCCTATCGAGCTTGGTGATGTCTCCCTGCCTTACCCCCCTGACCCGGTCGCAGACTCCCTTCCTCTTGATCATCCTCTCCGCAAACCTCAGGTTCTTTCCGACCAGGTCGAGAAGGACCACATCGTAACCCCTGCGCGCTAGCTCTATCGTATACCTCCCAGGCCCTCCGCCCGCATCGAGCACCAGACCGCGCTTCGGGAGATGCGCGTCGAGGTAGTGCAGCGTGGTGCGGAACTCAAGCTTTCGGAAAGCGTCCTTGTTCAGCCTGTCCCATTCCTTCCGAGGGTCTTGTGAATAATGTGCGTTTACATTTCGCATACAAATTCTTCACACGAAGTGATATAAATAGATTGCCCACGAACTGCAAAATAGAACACATATGCCCCGGAAGGGAATTGGGCACCGGGCTCTGCTTCTTTTATGCCCTACTCCCCCTAGACGAAATAAGTTTCTTTACTTTCAGGTATAAGGCTGGATCCTGTAATGCGCCCCTTAACTGGGAATTTATCAGTACCGCTTGCTGTTTAGACCATATCCTGTTAGGGTTTTTCTTAACGTACTCTGCCCAGAATCTTACAAAGGCGAGTCGCTCCTTCTTCTCCTTCTCATTCAACGGCATACTTCTTCATCTTTTCTTCGACTTTGAGGCTCTTGCTTATCTTTCTCATCAAAGGCTTATTAAGGGCATCCTTAAAGATCTCGAACAGATGCATGGCATCTTCCAGATCCTTATCGGTTCCCAACCAGAATTTGAAGGGGACCTGTATCTCCAATGGAGAGACGAATAGCGTCTTGCCATTGAGTACGACCTTCAGACGCTTCTCAAAAGAGAGGAAGTCTATATCCTTCTTCAGGAATTTCACCTCAAAATTAGGCACAGCCACATCTTTCTTCGCTATTCTTATCGCAAGCGAGTCTTCGAGCATGCTGATGGCATCATCAGGACTGTCCGCATTCAACGTCCAATATCCTCCTTTGGAAAGCATCGCATACAATTCTTTTAACTGTTCTAAGCTGGCTCTCTCTATGAACACATCGACATCGTCCGTACCCCGTGCCCTGCCGAACAATATCGCAACATAGCCGCTTATTATAACATATTTTACCTTTGCCTTGTCGAGCATGGTGACAAACTTCAGGACGTCTTCGTCAAGGTCCGTCAGTACCTTATCGAACTTCAATACGCCATCCTTTAGCTCATACTCCAATATAGGACACCTTGTTGACTTTAGCCCCGGAAGGGAATTGAACCCTCGACCTATTGTTTACGAAACAATCGCTGCTACCACTGAGCTACCGGGGCGTGATTTATATTCTTCCAATCTTGTCTAAATGCTTTTTGTTTGTAAAGCCTACCTTATCTTGGGATGCTTTTACTTCAATTATGCCATTAAGGTAAACGGCAATCTCTTTCTTTGAGATCGTAACATTAAGTCCTTGCTCTCGGAGTAACCCATAAATCTGTTCTACTAAGGGGAGATTTGCAAGGTGCAAGACCACTCTAGGATAAGGCCTGAGATAAGTCTTTCTCTTATCAAAAGATACAAACCCATCCGTGTCAAAGATGCCGCGTAAGCATCTCCTCGTATGTTTCCAGTTTTTGGTCACTTTGTTTGGAATCAGCACTGTGCGGCTCTTGTTTCTGCCTACCGGTATTCCCAATGCTTTGATTGATTTAATAAAAGCTTTATTATTAATCCTGAATCTCGCCGCTCCAGACCTAAAGAATATCTTTGTAGGGCTGTAATCAAGTTCCTGCTCCACCAAGGGGATAACTTTCTCTTTGAAGTACTCCAGATCTGCTTTTGGATGCCCTGTAATCTCGATGTACCTATCCTTGTAGATATTACCGTTACCTATTATTATCCCCAGAAGTTCAGATGCTCCCCCAGTTAATCGCATAAACTCAGTCCAGGATATGTCACTTCTTCAGATAAGTTATTAGCAGTCCTCGTAAAGTATTTATAACTATTCAGATGCAATAGAACTGACAAAGGCAGCACAGTCACTATGCAGTATAATTAGGCAGGGACGCAGGGCTATCAAATGACCGACAACTTCGAGAACTCACAAGCTGCAGGAATAGACAGCCCATACAGCTCAGACCAACCTGCACCTGCACCTGCACCTGCGCCATCTCCTGCAGACCAGGGCCCTATCGGTAGCCCCGACCAGGGTCAGGGAGGTGCCCCTCCAATTGAATCTTTCATACCGCAGGGTGGCAGCTCCGGCGGCAGCGCACCGGAAATGGGAGGAGAGATGCCAAAGCCGCAGATGCCAAAGATGCCGAGCCTCGGCGGAGAGTTTCCCATAGCCCAGATAGCGATTGGGATAATAGTGGTCATAGCACTCCTGGGCGGAGGGTATTACTTCCTCACCCACTCATCGGTCCCGACAAGTTCGAGCACGACAACCAAAGCGAGCATCCCTACCACTACCGTGCAACAGATAAACGTCCAGAACATAATGCAGTGCACCAACATAACCCAGCCTGGCACATACACGCTCACCGGCAACATAACCACCCAGATAAGCAGCGGTCCCTGCATAAACGTCGAGAGCGGCAACGTGCGGCTCATCGGCAACGGCAACGGGGTCAACGGCAACGGCCCGTTCATCGGCCTGCCTCCGTTCACCTACGCCATACTGCTCAACCACGTCAGCAACGTCACCGTCAGCGGCTTCTCGATAACCTCGTTCTCTTACGGCATATACTCCAACGGTTCAACCAACAGCACCATATCCAACAACACGCTGTCAAAGATAACCCTTTCCGGAATCTTCCTCAAGAACTCTTTCCGGGAATCGGTCCTCAGGAACACGATATCACAGGTCACATCTAAGCAGGGGGCGATAAACCTTGCGAGAGGAGGAAACAACCTGGTGCTCAACAACACTCTGGACAATAATGCGTACTACGGTCTCATAATCAACTCGACCAACAACACGTTTAACAAAGATAACTTCGCGGGCAACCCGACAGATATACTGTGCAACGCCAGTGCAGGCTTCAGGAACCTAAACACATTCACCGGCTCGAACTGCGCGACGAACCAGTTCTGCAACTTCGCGTGGTGCTCACACACGAACACGCCGGCAAACTTATCGTCTATCTCGCTCAGCGGAAATAGCATCAAGTCGTGCGGCGGCATAAACGCACCGGGTACATACGTCCTTGGCAGCAATCTGGACATGCGCAGCTACATAAACACTTCCAATCCGGCTGCGGCATCTTCGGCGTGTATCTCGATAAACTCGGCGAACGTGAGGTTCAACTGCAACGGCAGGTCTATAACCAACTCGCCAGTCGGGATATCTGGCGTAGGCCAGGTCAACTTCACCATAATGAACTGCAACCTTTTCAACGACACCTATGGCATTTACACCAACAGCTCGTTCAACTACGCAGTTAACTCGGTGAGCATAACAAACTCGCTGTACGGACTCTTCACCGATGGATCTACCAAGGGCAACATAAGGAACACAACCATCACCAACAGCACATATGCCAACTATGTGGGCAACTCTGCCGGACTGCTCTTCAACAACCTTCGCGCGCTGAACAACACCTATGGCTCATACATGGCGGCAGGCGGCGGCAACGCGTACAGCGGTGGAAGGCTAACGAACAACGTCAAGGCGGACCTGTACTGCACGTCGCAGACCTACAACCAGACCACAGACCTGCTCCAGGGCACGCTCTGCGGCACGACCAACTGCGAGTGGGGCGGATCCTGCGCCCAGCTCGAGCCTCCTCCTCTGAAGCTATATCCAGTGTCCAAGTGCGGCACACTGAAGAACCCTGGCAACTACACGCTCACGACCAGCATAAACAACGCAGCACCCAACTGCATAGACGTAACCGGAAAGCACATCACGCTCTACTGCAACGGCCACACCATGAGCGGGACTCTGCAGGGAAGCGCGATATTCATCGCGAACGACTCCAATGTCACGGTCACGGGCTGCAGGGTGGTCAAGTACCCGACCGCAGCGAACGTCTCCAACAGTGCATACGTCACCATATCGAACTTCACCACGCTCAACGCCACGAACGCTGTATCGGCAAAGAACGTCTCGGCCAGTACGTTCTCGAACATCCACGTCTCCTTCTACACCGGAAGCACGGCTTTTATGTTTAACCAGACATTTAACTCCGTGATCCAGAACAATAACGTCTTTGACGCCCTCGCAAACGGCGCAGATGGATACGTCTTCAGAAACGTTCATAACACGCTCATAACCGGAAACAATGTGACACAGGACACTGCTTACGGCATGTTCTTCAACAACTCGAGGAACAACACCGTATTCAATAACATAGCCGCGGCAAGCAGCCTCTCTGACTACGCCTGCACGCCAGATTCAAGCGGCATCTACCAGCAGAAGGACGGGATAAACACCGGCACCACCAAGTCGGGCTGCGCATGGCTTGTCGAGCAGAACCCCCTGGCGCCTTCGCAGCTGTGCTATGGGATACACTCCCCGCAGTTCATCTCGCTTGCCTATGACTTTATCTATCCGTACGGCTCCACCTGCTTCAGCGTGTACAACAGTGCGAACAGCCTGGCCAACGGGACGACGATAGACTGCAACGGTCACACAGTGCTCGCCACCAATGGAGGGACATTCGTGTCCTCGACCAATACGAGCGATGTGATAGTAGAGAACTGCTACCTCAAGAACTTCACCACGGCATTGGTCTCGTACGCTCCCCAGTTTCAGGTAATCAACAATACCATAGCGAACTCAAACACGTCCATACTGCTCACAAACTCGCACTATTCGGGCATCTTCAGGAACACGATACTCAATTCATCTTCGGGCATAGTCATGCAGAACACCAACTACGCCCAGGTGCAGAACAACAGCCTAGCCAACGTGAACCTGGGGATAGAGCTCGTTGGAGGCACGGGCAACAAAGTATACAACGACAGGGCGATACTCGGGCAGATAGGAATGTACCTAATCAATAACACGGTCAACTTCTTCCAGAACGATGTGCTTACCCAGCAGTCCAGGTACGGGGTGACGTGCACGCTCGACGCAATAGGCAAGAACAGCCTCAACTTCGACAACGGCGGCAACATCTGCTCGAGCAACTACCAGTGCCGGTGGATGACTAACTCGCCGCAGTGCGCACCTTCTTAGCACAGAAGGAATAAGAATGCATCACGCTCAACTAATTGTATGTATGCAGACATGACCCGTGTAGTCGGCACAGCCATCGAGGTGCCAAAGGCGGGGGTACAGACTGGAGTGCCAAAGATAATCCCTCCGATTCGGAAGGAGCCTACGCACCTTCTCAAGGTAAAACGAAGGCTCACCGTGAAACCGCCGATTATCAAGACCGGTTCGATGATAGGCATAGTCAGCCCTTCGGCACCTGCGGCCGGCAAGTTTCCAAAAAGGTTCGAGCGCGGAGTGAAGAACCTGGAGGCTATGGGCTACGATGTAAGAGTGTCGCGGCACGCCAAGGGCATATACCGAAACGGCTTTACATCAGCCTCCCCGGAAGACAGGGCCAACGACGTGAACGAGATGTTTGAGGACGAGCACGTCTCAGCCATACTCTGTGCGATAGGCGGCGACCATTCCAGCCAGATTCTCGGACACCTTGACTTCGACGCTATAAGGAGGCACCCAAAGGTCTTTCAGGGGTACTCAGACATGTCTGTGCTCTGCAATGCCATCCACACGGAGACCGGGCTGGTCACATTCAACGGACCTATGGTGATGACCGACTTCGCAGAGTACCCGAAGATGGACGCCTACACCGGTGAATATATGCTCAAGGCCTGGTCGAGGCTGGCTCCGGTTGGGAGGATACAGCCTGCGAAGGAGTGGACGGAGGAGTTTATCGACTGGGGCGGACCGGAAGACGGCAAGCGGGCAAAGAAGTGGCAGCAGTCAGCCGGCTGGACTCCCCAAAGGGAAGGCAAAGCAGAGGGAAGGCTGGTCGGAGGGTGCATAGAATCCCTGGAGCACCTGAAGGGAACGCGGTACTGGCCCGACTTCGACGGCGCGATCCTCTTCCTAGAGACGTCCGAGGAGAAGCCGCTGCCTTATAAGGTGGACTGCATACTGGGCGACTACGAGAATCTTGGAGTATTTGACAGGATCGCTGGCCTGATAGTCGGGAGGCCGATGGGCTACAGTGCAGCCGAGAAGCAGCAGCTAAGGGACGTCATCATGGAGCGGACACGGAAGTACTCATTCCCTATAATCACCGACATGGACTTCGGGCACACGCTACCGCAGTTCACCTTGCCGATAGGCTGCAGGGCCAGCATAGACACCTCAGCCAAGAGCTTCGAGATAACAGAGGCTGCTGTGCAGTAGCCTATCCCTTTTTATACGCACGTTTAAATACCAGGAAAAGCTCACTTTCATTATGAAGGTTTTGTTGGCTGAAGCATGACGAGAAAGACACAGGCTCCTCCAGTGACAACGGTGGGGCAGCTTCTAGAGAGAAATGCGCACCTGCTCGATCCCAGCGTCAACGCTGCCCACTCCTTTGCCGATGTGCTGGCGGGGGCAAAGGCGGGGTCGGAAGGCGAGCGGAGCGCAAAGATACTGACACACATAGCAATGCTCAGACAGGCCGCAATCAAAGCGCTTGCCAGGATGGACCCACCTCCGGAAACGCCTATACGCGATGAACTCGGCGAGCAGGCATCTCGCCTCGCGACTCCTGACATCAGCAAAGAGGCCGTCGAGGCCAAAGTCCCATCACTCATTGCAGCGTTACTTGACGTCAAGAGAGCACCACGGCAAACTCGCGAAGAGCCCAGCGAAGAAACCGCAATCTCAACGGAAGATGCGAGAACGGGCTACGCGGCTCCCGTTGACCTGAACAAGCCGTTGTACCCCCAACTCGAAGACGTAAGAAAAGAACTTCAGACGAAAGCTCATCCAAGACGGATGGCTAATGATGGCCACCGGCCCACAACTCAAAGCTGACCAACTCGCCCTCAAGGTTCGGTGCCTTTCCGTACACTGCCCCATGGTCCCCATACCTTGCAAAGGTCACTACCCTCCTACTCTCATCGACCATGAAGAGGAGCACTTTCTCCACCCTCTCAACTTTTACCGATTTGAAGCCTCTTAGGTTCCCATGCTTGCGATCACCAATCTCGGTTGGTCTCGAGATAACGGTGTGCATCTTCTCTTGGACCATCTCCAGCTCATGACTTTTTATAACCGCGAGGTCGTGCTGAGCCTGCTTTGTCAGGAAAGCCGCGTAACTGACGCCGTGTTCTTCTGGACGCGCTTTCGGCTCCACTTCACGCCTAAGCTTGAGATACTCCTGATTCTCTCTTTCAATATCCCTAGCAGTCTTACTAAGCAGAAGCTCCACGCCCCCCTCAGTTATACGCTTCTCCTCCCCCGGAGGAAGCTTAGTTCTCGCTCCCATAACTTCCACCCTTTGTCTTCCCTAATAATATAAGGTCGTTTCTCGTATTTACGGCTTTCGCGAGTTTAAAAACAACCTTTATATACCTGCAAAACAAGGTTATAATTATGGCGATTAAGCGAGCCGACGTCGTGAACGTGCTCAAGAAGTGCGTCGACCCTGAGATAGGCATAAACATAGTCGACTTGGGCCTTCTCCAGAGCGTAAACATAGCCGATGGCAACAGTGTAGACGTAAAGGTCACTATGACCAGCCCTATGTGCCCCGTAACAAGCATAATACTCGCTGACATCCAGCTCAGGATCCAGGAGCTTCCAGAGATAGGCAACGTCAACATCGACCTGGTCTGGGACCCGATGTGGACCCCGGAGATGATAAGCGAGGAAGCCAGACTCAGTATGGCCGCCTGACTACTTCTTGGCGAAGAAGAGCTTCTCGAATATCGCTACGTCCCTCGCGGCTGTGTCGGTGTCAGATGCATGGACCAGGTTCTCGCAAGCCCTCATCTCCATGTTCGCCTTGGTTATGGAGTCGACGCCCCAATCGCCTCTTATCGTCCCCTTGTCTGCAAGCGCGGGGTCGGTCTTGCCTATCAGCTGTCTGGAGCGCGTCACGGCGTTCTCTCCCTCAAGTATGAGTGCTATGACCTCTGTGGACGTGGCATACTTCCTGTTGAAAGCGTTGAGCTGCTTGCCTATCTCAGCGTAGTTCTCTGTGCCGAACATGCTCTCAATCTTCCCAGCGACGCCCATCTTGGCCATCGATTCGTAGGTCTTCTTTCCCATTCCTTCTATCTGCGCCGGAGTGTCCTCATACAGCACGTTGGCAATCTCCTGGGTTATCCTGCCCATCTGCATCCTCTTTATCACGAACCCCTCCTGCTGCTCGAACCGGTCTATTATCTTTCCGGCAAGCTTGCGCTTCATAGCGTCGGGTTTTATAAAAATTAACTCTAGCTCCTTCATGTTATTCACCAAATCTTGTATCAGTACCAGCATCGCTGCCGATAATGAATATTTTTATACTTTGAGTTAACACTATTTATATCTTGCTCTTTTTGGTAGTGCAAATGATACGCCAACCGATAATCGTTGTGATGGGCCACGTAGACCACGGCAAATGCATTAGTGGAGATTCCCTATTAGAGCTGGGCGATGGCAGGGTAATCCCTGCGGACTTGGCATTCGAGACTTTTAAGGGCGGCTCACCGATTCCGCAGCAAGGTGGCGTAGCGTACCGTGCGATTGACTTAAGTCTGCTGTCTGTTGGCGGCGATGGCAAAGCCCTCCCGAGGAGGGTCAGCCATGTCTGGAAACTAAGCGCGAACAGGCTAATACGCGTATCGACAAAAGCAGGCTATGAGATAAAGACCACGCCAGAGCACAAGTTTCTCATTCTTACTAGCGATGCGAAAGTGGAATACAGGGAGACTGGGGACTTGAAGATCGGGGACACCCTTTTAGTGCCTTCAAGGACCTCCATAAACCCGCTAGGCTTGGATGAGATAAAAAAATGCATACTATACTGCCTGCCGGAAGGATTTCTTCTAAAAGTGTCGAAGTATATTAACGATAAGATAGTCTCATATTGCCATGGCAAGGTACTCCAGTTGACTAAGGAGATGGGGGGTATCTCCTACGCGGCTTTCGCGGTTCATCTTCAGAAGGCTTACTATAGGCCGTCAGAACTCAGATGGCTTCTCAATAGGATAGCTTATCCTAAGGAGAAGGTCTACGACCAAATAGAGGCCATAAAATGGAGCACAAAGAAATGGAGGGCGGGTCACACCTCCAGTTGGCTAAAGATCCCCCACGAGTCAGAAGAGTTCGAAGCGCTGTACTACTTGGTAGGCATACTCTTTGGGGATGGGATATGCACAACCGCAGATCTAAGCAATACGTCAGAAGTGCTCATGGAGAAGTTCAGAAGCTGCATTCTAAAGACATTCGGCACCCATGCGATAAGTCGCAAGCACAAGACTGATTATACAACTTACCACAAGGGCGGACGAACCCTCTCTAAATTTCTTGTAGCCGCGTTCGATTATCCGGAGGCAGACAAGACAAGGATACTTAGGATACCGGACATAGTCTGCAGGTCTCCCAATAACCTCGTAAGCAAATTCATTCTGGGTTTTTTCGACGCAGAAGGTTTCGCTGAGGGAGAGAACTACACAGGTAGCGTAGGGGTCAGCTGTGAGAGCCCTGTATTGATGAAGCAACTTCCAGCCCTTCTGCACAGGTTCGGATGCCTTTCTTATTTCGTAAAAAGGAAGCGAAGGACCGCTTTGGAGTTATGCATCAGCGGTAAAGAGAATCTAGATGCATTCTCGAAAAGCTTAGGTTTCAGCGAACCCAGAAAAGCGGAACAGTTGATGATGAACCTGGAAAAGTCGGTTTCCAGCCGTGTGTTTGACACGACACCCCTCGATGGAACCTTTACGGCAGACCTGCGCAGCAAGTACAATCTACACGGGAAACGTGGTTTTGACCTAAGTTATTATCAGTCCAAAGAACACCTAACCAAGCATGCGGCCCAGATATTGCTAAGTCTCGACAAGAGGCTTGAGAGGCTGCCGGTTACCTCGGTGCTCTCCGAATACCGGATGATACAGATAATCGGCTTAGAGACACTAGACGGTACTTATCCTGTGTACGACTTCACCGTAGAAGAGGAGCATAACTTCATAGCGAACGGATTGGTAGTCCATAACACGTCGCTGCTCGACAGGATTAGGAAGACAGCGGTCGCCAACAGGGAAGCCGGAGGCATTACCCAGCACATCGGAGCGAGTGAAGTGCCGCTGGATGTCATCGAGAAGATAACCGGACCGGTGCTCAAGAAGTTCGGGGCGAAGATAACGATTCCAGGCCTCCTGTTCATAGACACCCCCGGCCACGAGGCGTTCACAAATCTAAGGAAAAGGGGCGGTGCGGTAGCCGACCTTGCCATCCTGGTAGTGGACATATCGAAGAGCTTCGAGCCTCAGACCTATGAAGCGATAGAGATACTCAAGGAGTACAAGACTCCTTTCGTCGTGGCGGCAAATAAGATAGACACAATCACAGGTTGGAAGACGAACCAGACATTCTCATTCCTGGATACGCTCGAGAAGCAGAACAAGCAGGTGCAGGAAGCGCTCGAGGCCAAGATTTATGACCTGGTCGGGAAGCTCAGCGAGGTCGGGATAAACAGCGAGAGGTTCGACCGGGTAAAGGACTTCAAGACAGAGGTGCTCCTCCTGCCTGTCAGCGCAAAGACGGGCGAAGGAGTCGCAGAGCTGCTCGTTTACGCTGCCGGGCTGTCGCAGAAGTTCCTGGAGCAGAGGCTTAACATAGAAGTGAAGGGTCCGGGAAAGGGCAGTATACTGGAAAAGAAGGAGGAGAAGGGGCTCGGCACAACGATAGACGTGGTCCTATACAACGGCTCGCTCAAGGTCAATGACATAATCGCGTTCGCTACCGAGACTGGCGTCAAAACCGCCAAGATAAAGGCGTTGCTAAAGCCCAAACCGCTCCAGGAGATGCGAGAGTCATCGAGCAAATACTTCTACGTGGACGTCGTGCACGCTGCATCTGGAGTCAAGATAAGCGGCAATGGACTTGAAGACGCGATTCCTGGCTCGCTTGTGATGTCCACGGCAGACAAGAACTATGAGAGCGAGATTAAGTCAGAGATAAAGGAGGTCTTCACCGTGGATAAGACCGGGCTGATACTAAAGACGGACACTATAGGGAGCATAGAAGCGATATCAAGGCTCCTCAAGGCCGAGAACATCAGCGTGAGCAAGAAAGGGCTAGGAAAGGTGACGAAGAGGGACGTCCTCGACGCGTTCGCAATGAAGGAGGCGGACCCGTTCGGCGCCATCGTCCTTGCATTTAACGTCGAGATAGACGAGGACGCACAGGCAGAGAGCGAGGCATCCGGGGTGGGCATACTCAGGAGCAACATAATCTACAAGATAATCGATGACTACAAGGAGTGGGTGGACAAGGAGAGGAAGTCGGAACGCGAGGCAATCGAGAAGGTCCTTCCATTCCCTGGCAAGGTAAGGATACTCCCGAACAGCTGCTTCAGGATATCACACCCGGCTGTCTTCGGCGTGGAAGTGGTCAATGGACGGATAAAGCCCACATATCTGCTGATGAACCAGCATGGAAAGCTGATAGGCAGGGTCAAAGAGATACAAGACAACGGAATAAGCATGCAGGAAGCGAAGAAGGGCGACAACGTCGCAATCTCCATACCTGACATCACGTTCGGCAGGCAGATCAAGGACAACGACGTCCTATACACTCACATCAACGACGAAGAGGTGCGCATGCTGAAGTACAAGCATGCAAACCTCCTGAGCAACGAGGAGGTGACCCTGCTCTCAGAGATAAGCGAGATAAAGCAGCAGGCAAAGTCACAAGAAGGATGAGAGAGTTCATATACCCTTTTTTCTTTATACTAACATGCAAGGAGAGATCCCTGTGGGCGACCAGCGGATTCCCTACGAGTTTGTCGAGAAGCAGGGCGTAAGAAACATATACCTGCGATTCTATGGAGAGAAACTCATGATAGTCGCACCCAGACGATGGCTCGCAAGGCCGGTTAACCCAGAGTCGATAATAAGGGAGCACAAGGACTGGATAGTCAAGCACCACGCACAGGTAAGGGGGAGGAAGCGGATCTTTGATAAGAATTACACGCTATATCTGGGCAAGAGATACCTCACTGTCTTTGCCATAGGTGGGAGATCGATAGAGATCAACCACGATGCGATAATAATCAGGGCTGAGAGCAGAGGAGCAGCCGACCGGATGATGGAGAAGATGCTCGTCGAGGAGACCAAGAGGCTCCTTCCGCGTCTCACCCTCCAAAACGCGATGAAGATTGGGGAGACGGTAGGGGAGATAAAATTCCGCAGAGCCGCCAGCAGATGGGGCAGCTGTTCCAGCAAGAGAACAATAACGTTCAATTCCTACCTTTCAGCGCTGCCCGTCGAACTCGCAGAGTACGTAGCCGCGCATGAGGTTGCGCACCTGAGGGAGATGAACCACTCTCCGGCCTTCTGGAAAGTGGTCGCCTCGCTCTGCCCGGATTACAAGGCGAAGAGGAAGGAACTCTCGACCTACGAGAATCGCTTTGCCAAGATAGTGTCCTAGCTACTTCTTATGTGCGGTCTGCTGTCCTTCCAGATATATCTCCGCCGCCAGCTTGAACCTCGAGACGCTGTGGGCATAAACCTTCCCTTTGCCACTGAATGTGGCGAGGAAGAGGCCAACACCGCCGAACATCGCGGTCCTTACGTTATCGACAAACTTTATCTTGTACTGCAAAGTGGCATCAAAACCAGCGATATGGCCCGGATCTATGTCAACAGGAGCCCCGTCTATGTCGTGCTCCACCACGTCACCCACTATGTGGATGAATACAGTCCCTGGGCCAACGAACTTCTGGAGTATGAATCCCTCCCCCCCAAAGAATGCGGCGCCAAGGCCCACAGTCTGGAAGGTGTACTGTACCGTATCCTCAGCCGCCAGGAACGCCGCCTGCTCCGCAACGAACTCTTGGCCTGCTGCCAGAGTCACAGGCATCACCTTTCCAGGATATATACCCGCTACAGACACGCTTCCGTCCTCTTTTGCCTCGAAGGAGGTGAGCATAGCGCTCGCCCCACCCATCTCCCTCTTGAGTGCACCAACTATGCCTCCAACCAGGCGTGGAGTCATGTTTATACCGCTTGTCTTGCTGACGAGCTTTCCAGAGTCCGAGTATATTCGCTCGCCGTGCTTCAGATTCACTTTCAGCGCTTGCATATTGTGTCCAATGATTTCGTAGTTTACGGTCATGATATCACTTCATATTAGAGAGCATACTAGAAAGAACGCGATTCAACTCCTCCCCGTCTATGTTGAGCCTGTACTTCGTCATTATCGTCTTCATTAGTTGGCCCCTGTCTGCCATGTTCATCTCCTTAACTATCGCTTCAATCTGCGTCTCAGAGAGGCGCTCCAGCCTCTTCTCACGCACTATCCGTCCAATCTCGGAAGGGTTCTTCGGCAATGCCTTCAAGATCTCTTCTATCGCTGCTTTAGTTATCTCCTTGTTGGCAAACCTTTCAAATACCCCTATGACCGTTTCGTCATTTATAGAATCAACTTCTATTCCGCTCCTCTTGATGTCCTTCATCTTTTCGAGCAGAATGGCGGCAACGACAGGTGGCGCAGCGTCGGTCTCCTCAATCACGGCATTGTACAGGCCGAGCTTCGGAGAGCGTATCATCTGGTCCGCAAGTTGCTTGTTACCTATCTCATCCTCAAGCTTCTTCTTCACGCTCTCGTAGTCCACTTTTCTTGTGAGGTGCTGTCCGAATCTCTGCTGGTCCACTTCTATCGGTGCCGTATCTGTCTCGGGGTACATTCTCGAGCCTCCAGGGAGAGGTCTGAGGAACTTTGTGACGAGTCTCCTGCTGTCTATGCCTCTGGTCTCTGGCACAACTCCGTCTAATGAGAGCTCTGCTCTCTTCAGCGCAAGCCCTATCGCACGATGGCAGATCTCCCTGGGTCCCGAGACCATCAAGAACGCGTCCTGTTTCCCCATACCGAGCTCTTTGTGTAGACCCTCCAGCTCGCCCCCTGAGAATCCATATGCCTTAAGGTCTTCATCGCTGTGTATCAACCCCTTCACTCCCGCCATCTTGGCGTAATCGCTCATTTCGCTGCCGAGTCGCCTGTCGGGATTGATCTCCCTTCCAACAATCCCCCCAAAGTTCGTGAGCTTTGCCGCGTAAACCGCGCCTCCGTTCTTGGCGTTCTCGCGGAGTATCTTTACTTGTGTGTCGGAGAAAAGCCCGCTAACATCGACAGGCTTTCCCACCACCGCTTCTCTCTTTTCCAGCTCCTTCTTGATGTCGACAAGGTTCCTCTGCCTCTCAATCTCGTTCTCAATCACGACGTCCATCGTCTCGATGTCTTGGAAACCTTTTATCTCGACTCTGGTGCCCTCGCGTATTGACACATTGACGTCTTGCCGGATAGAACCGATTCCCCTCTGAACTCTCCCCGTGAGCCTCAGCAGCATCCCTATCCTGAGCGCAATCTCCTTTGCGTCCTTCGGGGAGTAAATCACAGGATCGGTATCGATCTCGATCAGCGGGACTCCGAGCCGGTCCACATTGTACTCGACATACTCGTGCGTATTCGCCTCGATTCCGCTCGACTCTTCCTCGAGAAATATCGAGCTTATCGGCACGCTCTTTCCACCGATGCCTACGGTACCGTCATATCCGATCAGCATGGATCTTTGGAATGCGCTAGGGTCGCTTCCGTCAACTACCTCCTTCCGCATAGGTTCTATCTCATCTGGGACCTTCGTGTTGAACGTGGACGCTATCTCAAGCGCGAATGCGAGTGCCTCCTCATCCAGCTGGTGCGGCGGTTCTTCGTCTATGTCGACCAGGCAGGTCGTGTCCTTGAAGATGTTGTAGAGAAACCGCCTTCCCTTCCTGCTCTCAAAGCTGGTCGAAGGGTCGAACTTGCCCAGTTCGCCTGCCACAGCCCTCTGCCTCCTCTCAAGCTTGGCCAGAGCGGGCTCTTCCTTCATTGTGGCAGAGCACGAGCAGAAGAGCTTGTGTTTTGTAGCGAGCCTTTGGTGTATCTCAAGGCCGCATTTGAAACCAAGGGCCTTGTAGTACTCATCATCATGCATCGAACCACTCGAACTCTGTCCTAGGTGTTATCTCTCCGGCCATGTTCCGCCCAAGCCACTCCATCGAATAGTCCCTGTCATGGTTTCCGAGAAGCCAGCCAAGCTTGACATATGCGACCTCGGGAAGCATGTCCTCGCAGTAGACTGCGCCAGCATCGTGTATAAGCCTAAGGTTCCGGTAGACCATCGGGTGTACCCTGCCGTAAAGGCACTGTGAGGTCATGCCTACCACTACGCCGGAGTTGCAGGCCCTCTTTATCTCCTCGAGCCAGTTGTACTCCTTATGGGGCGTCGATACAGGGGCGTGGCCCAGTCCAGTCCCCTCAAGTATTATTCCCTTATATCCCTTGTTGAGGTAGTAATCCAGAATCCCTGGGTCCGAGTTCGGATAAATCTTTACAAGCGCTACCCTAGGCTCGAACTTCGTCTCCGCAGAAATCTTATCTGTTGTTGCATCCGCCTTCCTGTAAGCCGATAAGTACTCGATTTTGCCATTGTACGAGACTCTGGCCGTCGCACTCCCATTGACAGGCCTAAAAGCGTCTCTCCTCGAAGTGTGCATCTTCCTGACCTTTGTTCCATTTATAAATGCGCAAGAGTCATCAGACGATTTCTCATGCATGCATGTGCCGACCTCGCCGATATTGCTCTTAGCCGCAACATACGCGGAGCAGATCAGGTTCATGAACGCATCGCTCGATCCCCTGTCCGAGCTCCTTTGCGCCCCTGTGATTGCCACGGGGCCCGGTAGGTTCTTCAGCATGAACGACAGCGCGGCTGCAGTGTAGTGCATCATGTCCGTCCCCATGGTTATAATCACGCCACGAGCACCCCGCTTGAATGCGTCGGCAGTCGCTGCTGCAATCTGTTGCCACTCTACGTAAGATATGTCCTCGCTTGCAATATGCATCAGGTCTCTCGCCTCTATATTCGCGATGTCTGCAAGTTCAGGAACGTCGTAGAGGAGCTCGCTTGCCTTCGTAAGCATGTGCACCCCCCCGGTAACATAGTCTACCTTGCTTCCTATTGTGCCCCCCGTATAAAGCATCGTGACATCTTCAAGAGATCTCTTCGCAGTGGTCTTCGCTTCAGGGAAGGAAAAGGTCTCGGTCGGTGAAGAGAGCTTCTCGATATGTGCCGAAGGGGCGTACTTCACACCAATATTGTAGCCGCTCTTCAACTTCAAGATCAGTATTCCAGCGTCTCCTGCCTCTGGCCTCGGCATCAGCGTGCCCTCAAAGTCCCCATTGGTGGTCTTGAGGCGGATGCTATCTCCTATCTTTATGCCGTTGGCTCCGAGCGCGTTCTCTATGGCTTCAGAGTACATATATATACCTAACACGTCGAGGTTTAAAATCCTTTTCGTGCAGCGTTGACCCTGGAAGAACACAAGTGCAGCTACAATCAGATATTAGACTATAGGGAGATTTATATAGGTATATACCCACAATATTAGTGGGAATAATCATGACACTTGTCAAGCTCGACCAGAAGATGAGAATACGGCTGCCCAAGAAGGTCAGCCAAAGGCTCAGGCTTAGAACTAGGGAGAGCCTCGATGTAAAGATAGTGGACAGTAGAATACTCATTACTCGTCCCAAAAAGATTGATTCAGGGAACGACCCCGTTTTAAGGGACATGATAGAGAGGCCCATGCACTCGAAGATAAAGGTGACTAGGGAGCTACTGGAAAAGTGGGAAGAGGAGTTGTACGCATGATAATTGTAGACTCGAACATCTTCATCTTCGGTGAGACCGACTCCGCCCCAGAATACAAGATGGCGATTCAGAAGTACAAGGAGGCCGTCGAACATGATAGGATAGGGACAAACGTGATAATCATATCTGAGGTCTTTCACTTCTCAAAAAAGATAAATGGCGCAGAGAGCGCAGCCTCAAGAGTGCGCAACATCTTGCGCAGTCCATCGGTGGATCTTACCGAGTTCTCTCCTGAGACCGCATCAAGAGCCGCGAACCTGGCTAGGGACTTCCAGATGCGAATTAACGATGCGCTTATAGCTCAACAGGCTATAGAAACAGGCGCGTCGATACTAACGGACAACGTGAAGGATTTCAAGAAGATAAAGTCAATCCGGATAATCCCGTTAAGAGCGTAAAGCGTTCCTGGTGGCGTCTGCAGAGATATTATACTAGAGGGGAGGGCAGAGCCTTCCCTTCTAGATGAGCCTCACACGTGACGTGCAAGAAGACATGCGTACGAGTTGCCGACTATCTCCGCCTCTATGAACGTTCCGAGCGCTGGCTTGCTTTCAACCAGACCTACTTGTCTATAACTATCATCCCTGCCCGAAACGGAGCTGTTGTGATGTTCGGTTATCAACAGCCTCGCCCTCTTTCCCATGCATTGCGCGCCTCTTTCCTGCTCGACTCTGCGCGCTACCCTGTGCATCCTTATGCTTCTTTCCTTTACCACCGCATTGTTAAGCTGCTTAAGCCTCGCTGACTTTGCGTGCGGCCTTGCCCCGAACCTAGACACATTGATGACAACAGGTTTCAGATCCTCCACAATCCTCAGCGACGCCTCAAAGTCTTCATCATTCTCGGTGGGATACCCAACAATAATGTCGGTTTCTATGCTTATTCCCGGAACTTCTGCCCTCAGCGCATCAGCATATCTCTTAAACTCAGCTATGGTGTATCCGCGGCCCATCTCCTCGAGGACCTTGTCGCTGCCAGACTGCACGGGCAGGTGTACGAACTTGTAGACCTTCTCCTGCTTTAGTGCCTCGACGAGCTGGTCAAAATATCTGTGAAGGTGCTCGGGGTTAAGCATCCCTATCCTTATCCTGAAATCCCCATCCAATCGCGACGCACGGATGGCAAGTTCGGCTATGTTCGTATTCTTGTCAAGCCCGTATGCACCCGTATCCTGCGACGCCAGCTGAATCTCCCTTGCTCCCCTCTCAACGCTCATGTGTATCGCCTTGAGGATAAGCTCCTCCGAGAAGCTGTGCAGAGGCCCACGCGCAAACTTGGTCTCACAGAAGTTGCAGCTCGAAAGACATCCCTCGCTAACAGGGATTCTTGCGATGACCGAGTCTTTGGCCATAAAGCCAGTGACTTTGTCCACCACTGCATACTTGTCAAACGTGACTCGCTGCCCGCTGCCTATCTGGTGCAAGGCATCCGCGATCTTTGTCACGTTGCTCGTGGTTACGATGCTGGCGGATGGAGCCACCTTCCTTATCCTGTCGGAATTGGCACTCGCCATGCACCCCGCCACGACCAGATGGCTGCCCTTGTCGCCAAGCTTGCCAAGCCTGTGGAGTATCTTCTGCTCCGTTGGCTGCTTCACGGTGCAGGTATTGACTATCACGTAATCGTAGGCGCCAGAATCTTCAGCACCTTCTCTATCTACATCGTAACCTTCCCCGACCAGTCGGGTCTCCATCAGGTCGCTGTCCGCCTGGTTGAGGGTGCAGCCGTACGTTTCTATAAGGACCCTTGCCATGGCATCACACAGGTCCGGTGTACTGGCTGGTCCATGCGCTGGTATAAATCACGTTCGTAGCCGCGCCGTTATTGTTATTCCCGCTGTAGTCGTTGGCGTTGCCATTCAGTGGCCACCAGCCAACGAGGTTCTGCGGCTTCACCGGGGCGCCTCCGATTCCCTCACTATAAAGAGCGTTGACTTCTGCCGGGGAGAGGGAGGTGTTGTA
>JAKAWC010000016.1 GCA_021817125.1 Microcaldota archaeon | reverse complement strand
GCAGTAGGCTCTTGAAAATGCAGAGGAGGGAGATGAAGGTCATTGATGTTGTTTACAACATCCACAGATACATCAATTATGTTGTATCTGTTTTTGTAGGATTTCTACAGAGCCTCTTATTCGACAATTAGGGACATATTTCGAACGCCATTCATGATTTCACTGGCGATTTATTTATACACGGCGAGTGAAACGACTTTATGGCGATTGGTAGACCCTCGGTTACGGTAGCAAGCGTGAGCATCCTGGAGTCTGGAGTGGGCGACCGTGCTTATGCATGCGGCGGAGCGATCAGGGATGGGACAGGGTTCAGTTATACGGACGTCTTCAGGATAGGTCAATTGTCCCCGGTGGAGACACCGATATGGACAGGTCGACAGGGGCTGCCTGACGCCGTACCGACAGCTTACACTTGGAATCCTGCTTTGACCGACGGACTATATCACCTGAAGCGGAGCAGCACATCGAGGCGACAGGAAACCGAGGGAGAAGTGTTGGTCAGGCACGCCGCTTTCCTGAGGGATTTGATCAATAGCCCTAAGCTCAGGCTGCTAACATCGAGCGGCGGCAGAGTGGCCGAGATTGTGCTGGACCCCCTAATGTTTGAGCTCCTTCTGAGCGCCAGGGAATGCCTTAACGTTGATGCCGTATCCAATGCGTTCGGGGGAATTATAATAATGGCGAGTCAGGGAAAGATGCTGGACATCGAGGCCGGGGACAGAGTGGCCTTGTGGAACGAACCGAACAAGGTCAGGAGAGACCCCCAGTCCTCGCTCACTCCTGAGATTGTGGAGCGGATACTGGGTGATTGCCTGAGGGAGCAGCAGCTCGTTCCAGAAGCGTCGGGCAGGAAACAGCCTTAGAGTAGGGATATAAATCTTATTATATTAACAATAGCATGGCAAGACTGGGAGCAAGAAAGAGCCGAGCTGTTGCACACAAGAAGAGATTTAGGTCGCAGACCCAGGCTGCAATCGAATATCTTATGACTTACGGCTGGGCGGTAATCCTCGTGGCCATAGTGCTCACTGCATTGTTCCAATTGCACGTATTCTCGTTCACGCAGCTGGCGCAACCCGGTAGCTGCCAAGTAGTAAGGCCATCGGGACCATACACCACTGCTTACATCGACATTGAGGGTATCTGCACGAACCTGAACCCGCTCACCATAGAGGATACTGCTGCGTTCATCACAAAGTATTTCCCGAATGGGGGCAAGGGGGGAGGAGGTGCGTCCTATCCTGTTTTCATAAACGTGAACCTGAATGCATCTGGAGGCTTCAACCCATTCAGCAATCAATTCGGCGGTCATCCGAGCTTCACGCTTACAGGGTGGATATATTATACCGGTCTGACGTCGACTCATTGCCAGGGGATAATCTCCACGAACATTGAACCAGGAGCGGGCTTCGCCATGTATGGATATGGGGGGAACAATGGTGCATGCGGCCCGCTGTGGATAAATGGTTCTTATGTTAAGTGGCCACCAGGAGTCAACTCATTCGGTGTAGGAAGATGGATCTTCGTTGCAGCAGTTTACAATGGCACATCTGGCAATGCGACGGTATACGTCAACGCGACCCCGTTCGCTAATGCTACCATATCGTCAAGGACCTTCTTGCCAATCAATTCGATAACCATCGGGGCCGACGTGTGGAACAATGGGGACATATATCCGTTCAACGGTTCGATCTCAAATGTCCAATTGTACAACAGACCGCTTACGCAGGCAGAGATAAGAGGCATGTACCTGGAAGGCATTGGGGGAGATCCGATATTCTTGCAGAACCTCGTTGGATGGTGGCCCCTTAATGAGAATACTAACGATTACAGCGGCAATAACAACAACGGCACCCCTTACAATGTGACTTATGTCGGCAGCTACGCCACGCCTCCGCCATGATGCCTTATGTAACCACGATGGCAGAGATGGCTATCTTGCCGCCATTTACAAGACCGCTCGGAAGGCTCATGCTTGCTGCGCCGTTCTGGGTTGAGAAGCTGCACGCGTATATCGCAACTACCCCTTCTGCACCGTTGGAGTTCTGACCTATCGGGGTGGCGAACTGCTTTGTACAGTATGACGGAACTCCTATGCTGTATGACAGGCTGCTCGACGGCCACCACGCAGAGAACATAACGAATACGTACGCACCTGTCTGGGGCACGACCCAGCCGTCTCCCATCGTCGAGCAGGGATAACTGTTGCATGCGGTGGAGTTGACCAGATATATCGGGTCCAGGGTCCTTGTACCGAGCGCTCCGACCACCTGCCCGCCTGTGGGGCCGCCCATGCCGCAGGCATTGCTGTTCGTGGCATTTCCGTTCGACGTGTCTGAGGTGCTCTTGTAGACGTTCCAGCTCACACTGCTTATCCCAGCAACATTGGAGCCTACGCAGAAGACGCGCTTGTCAAGGCCGGATGTCGACACCGAGATGAACGACTGAGTGTTGTTCGTGGAGTTGGTATCGTAAAGTATCGTAGTCGTCACTGTGCTCGTGGAGAGCGTCGTAATTGTAGATATGGTAGTGGTCGAGAGCGTTGTCGATGTGACGGTCGTAGTGGACCCTGAACCTGCACAGTAGTAGTCTAGGAGGCCTGAGACACAGCCCTGTATCGGCGTCTTGGTCACAGGGCAGTTTGCGGGACAGTCGGATGCCGGAGGCTGCGACGAGACGCATCCAAAGCTATGTCCGCAAGGGAACACGGTTGTGGTGTACGTGGTCTCGCCGATGCTCGTGGTCTCCCCGGTCGTTGTAGATAGCGTAGTCGAGCTTATCGTGCTGCTCAC
Organism: Microcaldota archaeon; assembly: GCA_021817125.1. GTDB lineage: Archaea > Micrarchaeota > Micrarchaeia > Micrarchaeales > CABMGC01 > JAKAWC01. The sequence goes on along the minus strand of JAKAWC010000016.1, from coordinate 20,884 downwards.
GCTAGTTAGGGTATAGTTGACCTGACTTGAGGACCAGTGGAAACCGCTATTGCCCCCTGGCACGGCACACGATGAGACCAGCCCGCTCTTCATAGGTGTCGGAGTGGTGCTCTGCCATGCGCCTATGCCCGAACTTGAGAGGGGTGCGAAGTATGTGAAGTTATATTGGCTGCCACGGTACCCGCCACCCATGCAGAACAGGTAGTTGCCGTACGTCACGCAAGGGGCGTTGCTGAATGAATGTAGAGGGTAGGGAGTGGTTGCGTTCCACCCGCCTATGCCGTATCTCGTTACTTTCGCATAATAGGTCTTGTTCGAGAATGTCGTGCCAGAGCCTAAGCAGTAGATGTACCCGTTTGTTATGGAGCAGGAGCCTAGGTGCAATAGATTAGGATAACCGGTAGTCCTGTTCCATCCGCCTATGCCTCCGTTCGCAAGGATAGGTGCAAAATAGCTTCTGTTGGCCACAGACGCAGCACCGTAGGCGTCGTTGCCTACGCAATAGATGTACCCGTTGTATATAGAGCAACCCGCATTGGTGAAGTTGTTAGTCGGGTAAGGCGTTGTCAGCATCCAGCCACCTATGCCTGAGCTGGAGATGCTAGCGTAGTAGACGGTATTAATCGGTATCTGGGATATTGGGTCTCCGTTATATCCTCCCACGCAGTATATGTACCCATTGTACACCGAGCATCCTGCATAATTGAGTCTGTAAGGCAGGGGATATGAAGACGATTGCGTCCATGCACCGATCCCGCCGCTAGCGGATATGGGCGCGTAGTAGGTCTGGTTCTCCGAGACCACTGGGCCCCCCACGCAGTATATGTATCCACCATAGATTGGGCAATCAGTATAACCGAATTGGATAGGATACAGCTGTGAGAGGTGCCATGCACCTATGCCCGAACTGTTTATTGTTGCATAATAGGTGGCGTTCGATAGCCCGTTGAATGTGGCGCCGATGCAATAGATGTACTGCGGGCCAGCCCCGCCGCTGGAGACTGTCGTCAATATGGTGGAGACCACCGTCGATATTGTCGATATTGTAGATACTGAAGTGCCGCTTCCGCCGCCGGAGACTGTCGTGGTCGAGACCGTAGTGGTCGAGACCACAGTAGTGGTGGATGAGCTGTTTGATGTTGGCACGGTAGTCGTTGAGTTGCCGCCTTCTATCGTAGTCAGTGTGGAGTTGCCATACGGGGCGGTGACAAGTGTAGTAGTACCAGGACCAGGTCCTATGTAACCTGCCTTATAGGATAGCACGCCGAGGAATATGATTATGATTAGCACTATGATGGTTATTAACCAGTTCCTAAGCATACGTTGCTGATAATCCATCTTATCTATCAACTGGCGCTTTGAAGGTTTTTATAGCTTCTGATTGGCTTTGGTAGAAGGAGACATCATGCCTCCACGGTTATCTCACCTGTAACCATATCCTCTGCCACCGCATACGATTGCAGGTCCGTGACCCAGTTCGTCTCCGGTTCTGCCTCCCCAGTCTTTATGCGGTACTTGCCATCGTGGATCGGGCACACCAGGTCTTCTCCTTCGATGGTCCCTTCCTCGAGTGGACCGCCGGCGTGCGTGCATGCAGAGTTGAGTCCGTACAGCTTGCCTCCGTGCTTTATTATTATGATGCTTGCACCCCCTACGTCGACCCTTACGGGTTGGTCCTCCGGGACGTCAGCACCCTTAAGTCCGGTAGCATACTTCGCCATCAAATCCCTTATAGGCAAGCACTGTACAGTTGGGGCATTAATGCCTTCTGGGCGTTCATGTTGCCGTCGTATTGGCGCTTGCGCTAGCACCCTCGGTGCCGGTTACTCTTATCGAGTAGGTCTGGTTGGCCAGAAGGTCGACTATGTGCATTCCTTCGCCGCCAACGCTTATCATACCGTTGAAGGTGAACGTCACCGACTGGTTCGGCGCCAGGGCGTAGCCGTTAGGCCCTTCTGCCTCATTCTCACTGAAAGGCAGGGAGAGCACCGTGCTGTTGCTCTGTACCATGAAGTTCAGCGTATGATGGAACTGGCGCTCGAACACCACAGTCTGGTTGATCAACTCCTTGAATCTAGTCGAGCTCATGTTCATCATGTGTGTGTCAGATTTTATCGCGGCTGTCAGGCTCTCGTTCTCAGAAGCAGTCATCGTGCCGTTGCCATCGCCCTCGCCGTGGCTGGAACCCATGCCCACGGTGAGGTTGGACTGCAGTGACGCATTTGCATCACCCGATGTATTCATCCCCCCGAAGATGTTGCTGCTGAAGCCGGAGTCTGAGTGCGAGTCGACGCCCATGCCGCCATTTATGCTATCCATTATCGGCATCTGGTCCTGCTGGTTATGTGTGAAGTTCATTATGGCGCGCATATAGCCCTGCACCATGACATGCTTTATGTCAACAGTCGTGTTGCCGTCGTTCTTCACAGTCACGGAGATGCTCTCGGTGTTGCCAGATACGGCTATGCTTTCTCCGGTTATTGCCATCTGCGCTCTGGCGTGCGAGATGCTATCCTCTTCCTTAGAGGAAAGCCCTTGTGTCTCACCTAGGTGCAGGTGCGAACCTATCTCACCCTTCCTGAGCGCCACGGCTACTGCAGATGGCACCAGAACGAATGTGCTGTTGTTGTTCCCGTATATCTGTATTATTGCAGGTGTGAAGTCTATCAGCGCTCCGCCGCTTGATGATGCGTTAAGGTTCTCGTTCAGCTTTATGAATATCCTGCCGCTTGGCACCGTCACGTTGTAGGTCTTGTTTTCTATCGTTATCGTTGCCTTGGTGACGTCTATGACGACCATGTCGAACCTTGCGCTGGAGTTGACATTTGCGAGAGCGAGCACCTGTGACTGGTTGACCAACGTCATCAGATTGACCGATCCCGATGTGTTGAGCTGCGTGAATCCTGTGCTGTTAGCATGGTCAGCACTGTGCAGCGCTATACTGGAGTAGTATAAAGTCAGTGCCGAGGTGCCGTTAGGCACCTGTGGTGGATCTGTAAGCAGGATGGGCAGGGTGCTTGTACCTGGCGATAGGACAGAACCTGATGGGGTGTTATATATGCCATATAGCAATGCGCCTAGCGCAGCTAGTACCACCACTGCCCCAAGTGCGATTCGCAGGTCGAGCCTCCTAGGCATAGAAACATTCTGTGCCGTTATTGTCTGAATGTAATTAGGTGAGAGCTTGAACGATTTGGTGTTATGGAAGTGCGGGTTTCCGATCTCTTCCACAGCACCCATCATCTTCAACTCCTTTAGGTGCTGGCTGACTGTAGATGGAACGACGTTCAGCAGCCTGCTTATCTCCATGGGTGTCTTCTCGCCGTCCTTGAGCAGATTAATTATCCTATTCTTCGTTTCGAATGTTCTGGTCATACGAACCTACCTGATTTTATTGTGTCGAAGAAGATATATAAATGCTGATAAACATTTCGGTTTCTATTCGGCTTTCAGACGACAGATTATGTCTGTCTTGCTGACTTTACTGCGGCTCTTTTTAAGTACCTGAAGTATGCATATGCGAGACCGAGAGCGGCTACCGCCATGCCTCCGAGGTTGTATGCGGTTGGGTAAACCACCTGCTGCACGAGATTTAGCTGCGGACATGTCGGGCTGGTGCATGCAGCCTGTGTACTTGGTACAAATGGGGCGCTGCTTTGGAAGGGATATAGCGCAGCTACGGCGCCCAGCACGATGAATGCGGTGAGTGCCATCCTTATAAGCATCTCCTTGCCACGACTCTCCTTTACGTACGATGTAGATGCAGGATTGAGCTCGAAGTACTTTGTCCTCTTGAAGAAGCTGTTGTCCGTGGCGCGGACCGCGCCGATCCTCTGGAGCTCTGCCATGTGCTGGCTGACTGTCGACTTCGAGAGTTGCAGCTCGTTGCTCAGTTCCGTAACGGTCTTCTTGCTGGCCTTGAGGATATTGAGTATCTGCTCCTTTGTCTCTCGTGTCTTGCTCATGGGCTCATGCTGTGCTGTTCGCTATGAACAGGGTGTTATTGTCGGAGCAGTCAGATATTGAGAGCCCGTTGTAGCCGGTGGTCGCATTTGCAGTGAATGACATGTCACCGCACTGCGCGGTGCTTGTCGTCTGCGACATGACGACAGATGTGAATGTGCCTACCTTCCAGATAGTATCATGCATGGTGCCGGATGATGCGTTCATGTGTGATACTAGGGTCAGGTTGTACGACGTGTCAGTATCGACGCCCATCGCTGTGAAGAGAAGCGTTGCATTTGTGTTGTTTTTGTACGCATCGTATAAGCACAACAGGTCCTTTGATGCGTTGGCGTTGTTTCCAATGTACGAGTTGCCGTTCTGCGGGCCTCCGCGTATAGTGCCGCAGTTGGTGAGCGGACCGTTTGGATAAGGCTTGAATGGCGGCGGATAGTTGTGGATGCTATAATAGTAAGTGTAGGATACGTAAGATGCACTCGCTGCGAGTGTTATTAGCACAATTATCACGAGTAGCAGTGTGTTGGGCATACTTAAGATGGCATTATTCTAATATTTATATCCTCTACGAACTGTTCGGTTTTTGTTTGGTTTCTGGAGAGGATGGTCATTCGCCTGCGATCTTGCTCTTTCCAACATATGGGACTAGGACGTCTGGCACGGTAACCGTGCCATCCTTGTTCCAGTAGTTCTCAATGATACATGCTGTACTGCGCGTAGCGCTTATCGCTGTGTTATTGAGCGTGTATACATACTTTCGCTCGTTCTTCTCATCATACTTTATGTCCAGCCTGACGGCCTGCCACTCCTTTGCAGTTGAGCATGATGCCCATTCCCTATAGCCCCCCTGCGACGGATACCAGACCTCAAAGTCTATCGTCTTTGCCATCTGGTGACCGGTATCGCCGCTGCATAGGACGACCTTCTGGTAGGGTATGCCAAGCTCTTTGAGTATCTCCTCTGAGTTGTCTGCAAGTTCGTTGAAGTACTTCTCCTCGTCCTCCTGCCTGCAGTATATGAATTGTTCAACCTTGTCAAACTGGTGCACTCTGAATATCCCTTTGGTATCCTTGCCATGCGCACCTGCCTCCCTCCTGAAGCACGGGCTTATGCCAGCGTACTTGATGGGCAGGTCCTTCCCTGAGAATGTCTCTTCCGCATGCATCGCAGCGAGAGGATGCTCGGCGGTCGCAATCAGGTATAGGTCCTCCTCCATGTGTTCGAGACTCTTGTTTGCTGTGGCCTCTGACGCTTCGGTTATCTTGTAGAGCGCGTCTTCGAATGCACCCATGGGCACAACACCCCGGTAGTATTTCTGCCTCATCATGAATGGAGGCTCTATGAGCGTAAACCCCTTCTTTGAGAGTTTGTCCATGGCATACTTTAGGAGAGACTGCTCGAGCATCACCGCATCGCCGCGCAGGTAGTAGAACCTTGCGCCTGAGACTTTTGCCGCGCGCTCTGTGTCAAGCAGGTTCAGTCTCGCCATTATCTCGGCGTGTGGAGGGCTCTCCTTGTTGCGTATCTTGCCGCCCTTCCCGAGCACTTTGTTGGCCTCTGGGGGCTGCCCCCTTGGAACGTCCTTGTCGAGCACGTTGGGCGCGCTCCAGATGAGCGCCGCTATCTCATCCTCGGTTGCAGGAAGCCCGGATTCAAGGTCGGTTATCTGCTTCTTCAGGTCTGCGAGCTCTGCAATCTTCGCCTTGACATCCTTGCCTTTCTTCTTGAGCTCTGCGACCTCTATGCTGGCCTTGTTGCGCTTTGTCTGGAGCTCCTGGAGATCCGTCTTCATCTTCCTCCACTTCTCATCGAGATCCAGAAGCCTGTCCAGGGGAAACTGGCTGTTCCTGTCCTTGATTGCTTTCTTGAGCTCGTCAAGGTGGTCCCTGATGTACTTGGTAGTGATCATTTGATCAGACAGACCTAATGGCGCTCTTATGCTTATAAGCCTTTTCTATTTTCGGTCAGGTCACTGCGTAGAGGTAGCCGCCATCACCTTCTACGACGTAAGTCCCGTTCAGTATGGCTATGTGCATCCCGCTTATGGCGGCGGTATAGTTGAGCATGCTGCTTGGTTGCCCTGCTGCGATTATTGCCTGCTCGCGCGAGATCGCTGCCGCCGAGGATGTCAGGGCATAGCTGGCGTCTATCTGGTTGAGGCTGTGCCCCTCGCTTATAATGATAGAGGAGGACAAAGCTATTGCAAACAAGACCATCAGCAGTATAAGACCGTAGAATGCCGTTCAACCACCTGCGCTTATACACAACTCCAGAGTGACGTTCCCAAGGGGGTAGGGCATGCACCCGATAGCGCCAGTCAATGGTCCGGTAGACTTGTTCCCGATAGACACTGCGACAGCCTGTTTGTACACCTGTGAGAACCGGGTGATGTACGCACCAATGCAGCTGCTGTCGGATAAGCTATAGTTGGCGATGCATGCCCGCATCTGTGCATTATCCATCGTTTGCGCAGTTATGTCATATAGCGCCTCCCCCTGGAGCAGCTGCGCAGAAGAGCGCTCAGCGTTCTGCACATTCGATGTGTAGGTGCGCGCGGCAAAGCCAAGTGCGGAGAGCACGAATATCAGCGCGACGAGCACTTCCATTGTAGCAAACTGCGCCTTCATACGCTCACGTGCTGTTTATCGCTATTGCAGACTCCATATAGTACACCGATGCGTTGGCTATGTCTGCGCTTTTCGGCACCAGGATCCGTATGCGATACGACAGAGGCAGCGCAGGGCTGCACGCATAGCTGGTCATGTTGACCTTGCACGATGCGATAGGGCTACGGCTCTGCAGAAGCATCTCGATGGTCCTGTTAAGCAGCAAGATTGCTGCGTTTATCGATTGCTGCTGCGGGGTGCTTATGCCAGTCTGGTTGTAGTAACTCAGCAGGCCAAACAAGCTGGACCTCGCTGACATGTAATTATTGTATGGTGTCGCATTCACGGTGCTGTAGTTGCCCTCTTCGCCGACCAGCTCGACCGATGTGGCTGGCGCAAGCCCGGTCACGTTCTCTATAGTGGCATTGCCTATTGCTTTTCCATTCAAGAAGACCTGGGACACGGGTCTGCTATCGTTGATGGCGGCAGACAGGACGCCCTTCTGGGTCGAGATCGAGAGCGCAAAGACGTAGGTGTATCTCACGTCCTGCGTATCAATCGAGGTCAGGTTGTAGATCATATCCGTAGGATAGATACATGTGACTCCGGTGGCTCCTTCACCCCATTGGTCGCAGTTGCCAGCGTACGTGTAGTAATCCCATACGTTATAGGAGTTGCACTGGTACCATGCCGGAAAGATGTGCCCAAAAATCCCGAATTGCGCACAGTGGTATCCCGTGCCTACGTCCGTCAGCGGGGACGGGCGCTTCAGTGGGTAAATCATCCTCTCGATCCTGCCGGAGATATATGCATAGTCGGCGTATGGCGCCCCACCGCTGTTGTTGCCCCCTTGGGCAAACAGCAGGTTTGGCAAAGCGTATGTGTTGAAGCGTCTCGTCCCGGACAGGTGCTGCATGCCGCAAGTATAGCTGTAGTTTATGGACACGGTGGCTGGCCCCTGCGATTCTGGCGTAAAGGAGATACTGCCTGTCCCTACCCCGGCTACGGCGATTCCACTTGCCGACGGCGATGAGAATTCCAGCGCGGTCGAGTTCGCAGAGAGGCTTGCTGTGCCGCTAGTGCACCCGAAGAATGTCGCGGTTATCTGGCCCACCCTGCCCACCGTACTGTTTGCGGGCACGTAGAGGAGGACCTGCGGGTTGTCGGGATTGGCTAACATGTTACCCTGTTGCAGCGCGTTCGCATTCAGCGCGTTGGCGTACAGGCTCCCTATGAACTTGTCCTGTGAGTGTATGCTCTTGCCATACAGGGTTACTGCGCTGAGCGCGAGCAGGCTGATTGCACTCGCTATCATGATGAACTCTATGCTTGTTTGCAGTCTCATTTTATCACCAAAAAATATGATCTGTTCTGGATCACCAACATCCTGCATATGGTGTAACCTGTGTTACACAAGGTAACGTTGGTGCTTTGTGTTATCGAGGCGTTGACATCAAGCCCTCTTGAGATATAACCTGCCAGTGAGAGTGCGGAGGAAAGATTTGCGTGGGACCGCGCAATCTCCGTCGCTATTAACTGTGAGCCGGAATACCGCTGGAGAATGCTCTTCTGGTGGACGGCGAGGGAACCTAGGCCGCTCTCGGCAGAGTATATCCCGCTAAATAGCAGCAGAAGTGTCAACGCCAAGATGGGCAAGGCAATCATAAGATCAAGTGAGATTATCATATTGTCACCGCATGACGCAGCTGCATTGCTGCAATAGTCGAGATGCGTAATACGCGGACTGATTGGAGTAGCTTGCTGCAGCTGCCCAATATGCGTTGGATAGTGCGCTAGTGCTGGAGAGCATCAAGGCTATTCCGAGCGATAGGAGCAGCGCCACCGACATGCTTAGCAGAATCTCTAGCGATAGTTGTAGCTTCATTGTATCCTCTCGATGCGCACCGCGCCGTTAATCTGCGTTATGGACAGCGTCTCTGAGCCACCGCAGAAGACCTGGCTAGATGCATTGACGACTGTGATGAAGTAGTAGCTGCCGTAAGCGGTCTTGAGCACGCTTCCGTTGACTGGATAGCCACAAAGCGCCTGCGGCGCATAGACCTGGAGGGCACCTGGCGCGCCGGCCATCACGCGGTCGTTTATCGCTTCCACCAGTACGCCGGTCTGGTAGCTGGACACGGCGTTGCGTATTCCGGAGGAATCGGAAGATGCCAGTGACGCCGCGTATAGCAAAGATATGCCTGCGAGCGAGGCGTATATCATCAACTCGAGCGACAGCTGCCCTTTCATCGATCACACCGAATTGGACGCTAGGGTGGATAGCGAGTCGGATATGGCCTTCGTCACGCTGACGTTCGTGCCGTTGACCGCCACGCTGCTGACAACGGCCCCTCTGAGCTTGACGATCATGGCCAGAGCCACGATTATCACCAGGCTCGCTGCGGAGAGCATCATTATGTATTCCAGTGAGCCCTGCCCCTTCATCCTCTTGGTTGCGCGCGACATCGCGAGCAGAGCCTTTATCTCGTTTTCCATGTACATCCATTCACCTATGCAAAGTTTGGAACGTAAGTGTAAGCTGCGAACATCACGTTGCACGCTATGAGAAAGAGCGGCAACGATGCCGCAAGCACTGAGAGGGCGCTTGATCGGGGACTGCTGAACGCCCTCGTGAGCAGCAGCATTAGCAGGATGTAGGCTTCGATGAGCATGAGAAAGCTGTGCTCCAGCAACGCAGGGTTTATGCCGACTATGCCGAGCGATGTCTGGATTATGCCAGCGCTAACACCCCCGAACAGAGGGAGGAATACCATCATGCCAAGGTACGTCAGCGTCTGCATCCCCCCTATCCTCTCCTTTATCCTGTTCTTCTGCGCAATCTCGGATTCGAGCCTGCTCACGAACAGCTCTATGGACCTTGCCACCGACTTGCCGTACCCGGCCCCGAAAGAGAGTATTCCAAACAACTCAGCCTTGCTATTATTGGACGACGCAGCTGCGATGTCCTCCATCACTGAGTCACCCCCAAGCCTGAGCCGCCTTCCGGGTTCGCCCACCTGCTCAGCCGCTTTGAGGAGCGAACCTCTTGTTTTGTAGGTCTTGACTACATCTTTTGCCAAAGATATCGTATCCTCTTCCTTCTCGATCTTGTGCCTCCTGAGCGCAGCAATATCCAGAAGCAGGACAGGGAGAGAGACGGGCAGTAGATTGGATGGGGCAATCGTGCCTACTAATGCCGCAGCGGCGTTGGCTGCTATGATCAGATATTCCATCGCGCTATCCAAACAATCTCCGTGAGAGGAGCATATTGCCAAGTGCATATGCTATTGGGAGAGCGATCAGCAGCACCAGGGAGATGTAAAGCATGCTTTCCTGCTTCTGCGATATCAGCATGCTTCCGATAAAAGCGAATATTATAAATGATGGCAGGATTGTGGAGAGGAACATGTTGAGGGTTGCGTACCTCTGTATAGACTCCTCGACCCTAGCCTTCCTGTTGTTCAGTTCATATGCATAAGAACCTGTAACCGCTTCCAGCGCAGATGGCACATTGCTCCAGTCGGACGACTTTACCGCATCGCGGATGTCCGCAGTCAGTTGCATCCCAGCGAAGATTGGTTCGATGTCTCCCTCCAGCTTCAACCGCGTCGAGGCGTTGGAGAGCGCACTTTTCACTGAGGCGTCTCTGGAACCTGCGGCGGCCAAGTTCAGCGCGGCAGGCATAGGCACGCCCTTTGACCTGCACAGAAGTGCGTAGTGCATGCCCGCCACAAGCTCATCCGATAACACTCTTGCATTCTGCGCTGCGCCGGTCTTCCTCAAGAGCATCGAGAGGGCAGAGGTCGATAGAAGGGACGTGGCGAACAACCCGAGTATCTCAATTGCGGTGGTGAACCCAGAAACGTAAGACACTGACGCCGCAAGAAGCGATGCTGCTGCGAAAGCGACTGGGATATTTGCTCGGTCCGACTTGTTGAGTTTCATTTCTCGACACCAATCCGATAAAGATGTATCTTCTCCTGGAACTCCCTGTCCGACTTGCTTGCCGATGCCGCCTTCTTCAGGAACTTTGCCCGGTCAAGCATCTCTTTCAGCGCGAATTTCACCGACAGCCCCTCTTTCTTAGCGAATGCCGCGATGATCTTTGAGGATCCGATTGTGGAGGTCTCGATTCTCCCGTTCTCTGCCGCTTTGCTTATGCTGACGGAGTCACCGTCTCCTATTTCGACGCCCAGGGTGTCCGTCTCGGCCCTTGAGAGCCACTTATATTCGGATATATCAGACAGGACACGCCTCTTTAGATCGAGGTGACGCATGTAGATGGAGATGTCTATCATCCCTATCGCGCGCGGCTCGACGGACATCGGTTTTATGAGGAGCTTCTTTATTATTGAAAGGCCGCCTTCGCTGCTGTGCATCGTAGTTATGAATGGGATGCCCAGATTCGCCCCTGCAAAGACCTCCCTCGCTTCCTCCCCCCTGATTTCGCCTATTACCAGGCGGTCGGGGCGCATGCGTAGCGAGTTTATGACCTGCTCCTTTGGGGTCACGTTTGACTTGTACTTTGAGCCGTAAAGGGAGACGATGTTGTATATTTGCGGCTCGAAGTTGAGCTCGTTCACATCTTCCTCAACTATGATGGTCTTCTCGGTCCTTGGCACAAACGCAAATAGTGAGGAGAGGACAGTGGTCTTGCCACTTGCCGGCGCTCCGGAGATTATGATATTCGCGCCGGAATCTATGGCGAGCCATAAGTATGCAAGTATCTCCGCGGTGGCTGTGCCATTCCCCAACAGGCTCATAAGCCCAATTCTCTTGCACCCCCCGAGCCTTATTGTCGCTGCGGCCCCGTACATGGCGTATGGGCGCATCTGTGCGTGCACCCTTGCATCCCCTACCTGTGCGTCTATTATCGGGGTGTCTTCGCTGAGCTCCTTCTCCGCGTCGCAGATGAGCTTGTTTATGCTATGCCTGAATGACACTTCGCTGGAAAAACGCATGTTCGTTACGCATCTGCCGAAGGTCGTGTGCACTATATTGAGGTTTGCCTCTGGTGCGTTCACCTCTATCTCCTCAATGTTCTGCTTGTCTTCCGCCAGGATGCTGATCGGTCCGTAGCCGACGGTGTCGTGCGCGACCAGGTATGCAAGATATGACGTTCTTCCGGATGGGAGGTATCTGGATAACTCTGCTTCGGCTATGGCTTTGGCATCGAAGATTAGGGTCGGTCTTATCTCCCGGTCACTTTTCGCCAAGATATCTACAACGTTCGCCTTCGCGCGCTCCATCGCCTGCTTTTCTCCCTGCGATATCGCTGGGTTGCCGGCGCCAACAACGTACGTGTGCATGTTGTTCCTCTTTAGGATTACGCGGTTTACCGTAGATGTCACCTCCTCCAGACTCTCGCCTGCCGCTATCGGCTCGATCGTAAACCCTATCCGGCTGAGCCGCGGCGCAGGAGGCATCTCTTTGGCCAGTTTCAGCTTATTTAGCAGCTGGATTGTATTTATCATACTCCATAACCTTTTACTTCAGTATACTAAACTGATAAGAGATATAATCTACAGTATTTATATATCTTTCTAAACACAGGGCTTCCTGCCGGAAATCTTCCCGATTCTAAACCATTTGGATATATTTATAAGGTTTAGGATGGATATATCCACATGGCAAGACGGGAAAAGGAGGATGACGAGATTTGGATGATAAGGAAGCTCCTTAGTCGACCGAACTACGCCGTACTCAAGCTGCTTATAATCAAGTCGCCAAGGACCACCCGAGAACTCTACGCGATGCTGGGCAAGAGCTTCACGAGGAAGACGCTTATCATAACGCTCAGGAACCTGTCCATGCAGCTCAATGTCCTGCAACCTACGCACATAAGAACGGAGCGCGGCTACGATCTGGGATACAATATAAACCCGAAGCTCAAGGATATCGTGAAGGCGATAGAGAAGTTCGAGCAGACCGTGGAGCAGTCGACCAGGAGCAAGCCGAACCAGTAGCCCAGCGTATTTTATACCTTTTTCTGCATAGTATATATCATCGCAACGCGTAGTGTGTAAAATGCCGACATTGCTCTCACCGAACGACAAGAAGTTCACTCTGACCGAGAAGATAGATGAGACACCGGAGGTCGAGGTGGTCAGGTTCAGGTCGGCTGACGGCCAGAGACTGCAATTCTATCCAGGCATGTTCATCATGATCTACGGGATAGACACCGCAACAGGCAAACCAGCGCTAGCGAAGGCGTTCTCGATAGCATCGATTCCTGACTCGGATATGCTGGAACTTTTCATAGTCAAGCAGCCTGGCCACACCGCCACGACAGCGGGACATGTCTCATATTTCTACCAGGCTTCGGTGGGCCAGGACTTCTACATACGCGGCGAGCCCCAGGGGCAGTTCAGGTTCGACCCAAGAGTAAACAAGAAAGTCCTCTTCCTTGCAGGTGGCACGGGATTGGCTCCGTTCATGTCTATGCTCAGGTTCATCAAGGAGAAAGACTTCGATTGCGACGTAGCACTGCTATACAGCATAAAGTTCCCGACCGAGGTGATAAGGAAGCAGGAACTTAGCGACCTTGCCGCGTCGCTGAAGCTCAAGACGACCATATCTGTGACAAGGCCCCAGCCAAACGACGGCTGGAAGGGAGAAACAGGACATATCGATGCGGGCAAGATAAAGAGGATCGCCCCTGACTTTATGGAGCGGTCCGTCTATGTCTGCGGACCCTTGGCGTTCGTCACCGCGATGCGTGACGCACTGAAGGCGCTCAACGTCCCGGCAGAGAACATAAAGGTAGACGTCTGGGGCTGAACCGATTTGAGTTGGTCAACGGTCTAACCAGGTCATAATGCGTAAGTATGAGGGTCAACTTATAGTAAATCAGTGGTGATGATATGGTTGAACGTGTGATGAATAAGGAGGCTACAGAGACGGAAGTGTCGCGTGCTCAGAGTTCTGTTGTGGCCGCGTTGATAGTGGGTTCGATGCCCAGATTCGGCAGCTATGGTGATCTAACTTCCCGCGGAGAAGCGTCGATGTACCGTGATGACCTAGGAGGCTATGGGGATTCACGTGCGCAGAAAGTCTGGATATGGGACGCCTTGGATTCCGGTTTCGGCACGGTAAAGTCTAGGTTCGATCTCACTGGGCAGGTTTCTGTATTTAATGCAGCTGCACGCTTCGCTGGGCTTTATAGAGAGACCGTGGAGGGATTTGATGGTCCAGGGATGGTTTCGGAGGCCATGAAGGCAGTGTCTGCGCTGCCTAGAGAGCATGGCGCACTGGCAGGGAGGCTAATCGATGGTATGACGGCGAACGCCATAGAGCGGCTAAGAGGAGCGGAGTCGAAAGACTTCGATGGGATGTGGAATCAGATTGACAGTTCAAAGAGGGCTACGAGATTGGAGATCGCTGGGCTAAGCCATTTGGTACATAATATCGGTCCAGAAAGACTCTCTGCGATGACAGACGACCAGATACGGGCAGAACTTACCGGCGCAGCGAAGGCCGTTGAACAAAGTCGTATCGAATTGTTGGACGCAGCCGTCAGGCAGCCAGGAACTATAGAGTCCTGAAACCTTCTGCAATAAGCGTTATTATCCTGACTTTAGGGGATACTATGTTAGACCCTACGCCCACGTCTGGGACTGATTACCTTATCCTGCCGTAATCGTCGTCAGGGTGCACTATGTCGTTCTCGCCGAACCCGCCCCAAATGTCATTTGCTCCCCCCGGGACTTGAACCAGGATTAGTTAGTCTATGTATCCAAATCTATCTATTTTGATGGACATGAGGCAATAGGTATAAGAATCTGCGTGCAGCAAGCTATAATATGAGATCTATAGACTTCGTTAGGCGTATACAGCGGTCCAATACTCCGGTGTTTACGACCGCGCAAGCAGCGAAAGTGATTGACAAGAGCGAGAAGTACGCATCATTATTTCTTGCAAGGCTCTGCAAGGCTGGCGAGATAAAGGCGCTTGAGAGGGGCAAATACTACTTAACAGGAACAAGCGTGTACTCAATAGCGTCGAACGTGATGTATCCGTCGTACATCAGCATGCTCTCAGCTTTTAGGTATCACAGGATAACGACGCAGATACTAGTGCAGATGGAGGTGGTCTCGATAACGCGCCACCTGCCAGTAGCCAACGTCGATGGTTATCTAATAAAATTCATAAAATTCGGCCCTAACCGGTTTTTTGGCTTTTACCGGGATAGAGAAGGTGGCGCATTTGTAGCTTACATAGAGAAAGCAATCGTGGATTCACTTTATATGGAGAACATACCGTTCGCGTACGTGGAAGAGGCGGCAGAGAGCGCAGAGAGGGATGGAAAACTAAATCATGAAAGGCTCGATATTTTCACGGATAGAATGCGCTCTGCAACGTTGAAGAAAAGAGTCGACAAGCTTTATAGGTCTATAGGCAAGGAAAGGAACAAACATTAGGTGCTTTTATGAATCCGCTTGGGTATGAGATAGGTAGATGGAGGGAATATGCGACCACGCTTCGTTTTGCAAAACCGGAGGATGCGGAGAAGGACTACCTCCAGGAGCTGCTTTTGGCGGAGCTATTTAGCGGGAGGGAGAGCACGCGCCTGGTGTTCAGAGGGGGCACCGCCGTGTCTAAGATATATGGCTCTGGCAGGTTCTCCGAAGACCTTGATTTTATACTTGATGCCACCTTGGAATCGGAAGTGTTAGATGCATATGTAGCCAAAGCGCTGGCAAGGCTTGGAACAAGATATCCCACTGAGTACAAAAAAGAGGAATATCGCAATATGTTAAAATATTCTATTAAGGTGAAAGGGCCCATATATGCTGTGGCATCAAGCGAGCAGGCAAAACAGACGATAGGCATAGACCTGAATCTTTACGAAAGGCCAATGCTCAGTGTGAAGGAGGTGGAAAGGCTCCCACTTTATGATGATGCACGGCCGTATGAGGCGTGCACTCTGTCGCAGAGGGAGCTTCTCGCGGACAAGGCAAAGGCGATGCTAGAGAGGACCGAGCCCGTTGCACGCGATTTGTATGACATGTGGTTTCTGGCGAATAAATACAATATGAAGCTGGACCATGACCTTGCATCAAAAAAGATGGCAATTTACGGAAAGAGGAGGGGTGTGGTATTCTCCGTCGCTGCGCTAAATGAGAAAATTAATAAAATAGGCCATATCTGGGGCAGAGAGATGACGAGATTGATGACCCAACCACCAAACTACGAACGCGTGGCCAAATACGTCAAATCGATTTTCTGATGTTGAGAAAGAAACGTGCTCCCCTCATTCATATGCATTTTATAGCCTTCCTGAAAGTCGGACAGGTTAATTCTTCCCAGCACCTGACGCCGCAACAAGTCAGTTAATCATTGTGGCGTCATGATATTTGGTTTAATCCATGACCGTAGCAATAGATGTATGAAAGAAAAATAGTTACATCGTTGTGGAAGAGAATGGAGATATAACTGCAGAGAAGTATGCTGAGACCTCGGAAGACGGGTTCCCTACCTATCTTTCAGGGTTGGATATGCCCACTGTGATAGTGGAGTCAAGTTCCACTATCTACAGAGTAGCAACACTGCTGGAACGATACTCGGGGTAGTTATAGACCACCAGGCACATCTCCTCTGATTCAGACCGGACCGCTGTACTGGTTTGTCCATGCGCTGGTGTACGTTACGCTTGTGGCCGCGCCGTTATTGTTGTTTCCACTGTAATCATTGGCGTTGCCGTTGAGGGGCCACCAGCCCACTAGGTTCTGTGGTCTAACAGGTGCGCCGCCTATACCTCCAGAGTAAGTTGCGTTCGCTTCTGTTGCAGAGAGTGAAGCATTGTAAAACTGTATGTTAGCAAGCGAACCCCACCACGTGTCTATCCCTCCAAGTCCGGATAATCCTGCCGCACCTATACGTATCCCGTTTATTGCTATGATATTCGCTCCTACAGTAACCCCTGACAGGACCGGAGCACCATTTATGTAAAGATAACCGAAACCTCCGCTTCTCGTCACTATGACGCTCGTCCATACGTTGTTGGGTATGCCCGTATTCGTATTCAGGTTTCCGTTGCCCCATATGAACCGGAGTATGACGCCGTTGCTCCCCTGCTTTTCAAAGTCGAAGGCATTGGTCTCGAAGATTGTTCCCCAGTTGGTCGTTGGATTGGTATAGACCCATGCACTAATACTGAAATCTGCAGAAGGCATCGACGCAGAAGATGCAGGTACACTGACATAGCTCGAGCAACACTGTCCGTTATCTTGCATTACGTATCCAGGCAGCTGCCCGTTGCAGAGCCCCTCGAGTGATGCAACCGTCACCCCGCCTGCCTCGGCGTTCTTCACAACCTGGCAAGAACCTGCCTGTGCCCTCGGCGCAAAGTTAGACGCGTTGAATATCCCCAGCTGAAATAGAGCGCCAAGAACGACCGCGATGATTAGTATCGCCCACCCGTAGGTCATCAGGTACTCCATTGCAGACTGGGCTTTCTGATGAAACTCTTTTCCAAAGAGTTCCGGCTGCGGTTTGCCTGCATCCCTACGGACTCCGACACGCTTCGCTGCCATGCGTCTTCTAGGATGGCATTGTATAAAAAGGTTAACTGCTCTCCTCGGAGAGACGCAGGATTATCGCCTTCTCCAGCAGCATCTTGTTCTTCGCCTGCTCCCAGACTATCGAGCGCGGGCCGTCGAGCACTTCTGCGGATATCTCCTCTCCCCTGTGGGCGGGCAGGCAGTGCATGACGACTGCGTCGTCCTTTGCGTAGTCGAGCGCCTTCTGGTTGACCTGGTACGGCAGGAACATCTTCTTCCTCTTCTCCGCATCCGCCTCCTGGCCCATCGAGACGAAGGTGTCGGTGTATATCACATCAACGTCAGCCAAGCCGTCCTCCAGGCTGGTAGAGACCTCGACCCCGCTGTACTCCCTCGCCTTTGTCAGGTACTTCGGGTTCGGCAGGTAGCCCTTCGGGCCTATGAGCACCATCTCCGCGCCGAGCTTCGCACCGGAGAGCATCAGCGAGTTCGCTGTGTTCGCCGCTATGTCGCCTACGAACGCTATCCTAGTGTTCTTTATCTTTTTCTTGATGCTCCTGACAGTGTAGAGGTCGCTGAGCGCCTGGCACGGGTGCTCTAGATCTGTGAGCGCGTTTATGACCGGAACGGACGAGTTGTTCGCAATCTCGATGAGGTCGTTGTGCTTGTATAGCCTCGCCGCTATGAAGTCAACATAGGAGCTGAGTACCTTTGCGGTGTCTGATAGGGACTCACCCCTCGACATCTGCGAGGTCCTGGTGTCGATGTAGATCGAACTGCCCCCGAGCTGCGCCATTGCGACCTCGAACGAGACGCGAGTCCTTGTGGATGCCTTCTCAAACAGGAGCGCGAGAGACGCACCATGCTTGAGCGACGTGGTCGCCTTGCCGCTCTTCAGATCGTCAGCGAGCTCGAAGAGGGAGTTCATCTGCTCTTTCGTGAAGTCGTCTACGCTTAGGAAATGCACCATCGCATCAGCCAAAGATGGAACCAAGTCCCTGCTCAGCCTTTGCTCGCTCTTCATCTATTGCAGCTATCACTTTTGCCTCAGTCGCGGGGTCTGCGCGCGAGAGGCTCTGGATACTCTTCTTGAGCTTTGCCTCCGCCTTCGCTAGGAAGCTGTCCTGCGCCTTCAGGTATAAGTAGCACTTTTCCCGTTCCAGACCTACCGATAAGCCGTCCTTGAGCATGTAGTCCTGTCTCACGAATATCACGTTGGCCTCCTCGTCCGCCTTTATCTTCGCAAGGTCCTCCGCCTTGACGTTGGCGTCGAGGTACGGATCGTATGCTAGCATCTTCTTGAGTTCCTCAAAATGAGAGGCATCGCAGACGTAGACTCGCGCTGGCATGCTATCCCTAGATGAGCTTTGCGTTTATGCTGCCTTCACGGCCTGGCCTGTTCGTGACTACGGCCTTGCCGAGCTCGGTGTCTATTATCGTGCCCTTCGTTATGATGTTGAGCCTGGCGAAGTTGCGGTTGTCGGGCGACTCGACTATCGACTTTATCTTTGCCTTCTTGTAGCCTTGCTTCGTGAGCACGTTCGCGTTTGAGGCGTACCTGAGCCTATTCTTGGCGCTCCCGCCGCGGCCGCGCTCCACCGATATCGCGTCCTTCTCGCCCAGCTTCGTGGCTGCGAAGTATCCGCCTATCTCGTTCCTCTGCTTGTCTCTCGCCTTTATCTTGATCTTGCCGTTGCCGGAGTGCTTTCGTACCGACTTCCGGTGTATTTGGACCCCAAATTGACTCATGTTATCACTTATCCTGAAAGGATCAGGCTGCCGCTATAACTAGCTTTTAAAGGTATATAAATTTATGCCTAGAGGTTTGCAGAAGAGGTTGTTCGTCTCCTGATGAAGATTCTACTCTTTAGGTGTGGGTAATTTAATCAGGTCTAGAAATGACCGGTGCTTATTATAAGCAGCTCTATCGTAAAACCAAGGATAGCCTTCTGGAACAGCACCAGCCCATACGACACGAGTGATTACCTAGTTTTTGATTACACGTATGGTTCAACTTACTATGTCAGCTTCAACCTGACGAACGGCATCAGGGCGACGGTGACAAAGCCGCACGCCGTAAACGACAATTACACCGTGGTAGGGACAACTGTCTGTTCTCCTTAGCTACACACCTGTTTGTCATAGATGCCTTTAAGTACTTGGGGGGGTCCGTGATTTGAACACGGGTCTTGAGGTCCCAAACCTCAAAGCCTAACCAAGCTAGCAGAACCCCCCCGAGGAGCAGTAATAATATCCGACAAAGCATAGTGTTATTAACCATGGACATCATAAAAATAAATACAGTGGTGTTAAACGTGTCAAGAAAGGTAAATCATGGGGGGTGGAGTTCTAGCGTATTTGCATTTCTGTTCGGATTCTTCATGATCTTTCTATTGTTTAATGCAGCGAATCAGTTCTTAGGAGTTGCCGTAGTTGTTTCCCATGATAATTTTTACCCCTATTTAGATTATACTATCTTATCCCTAAGCGCTCTAATTCTATTACTAGGCACCTATATTCTTTGGCCAGGTTTCAGAAAAACAGTTGGACTCTCCAAACGATGGGGATTTATATTGGCCGGTGGCACTCTAGCGTTTCTGTTTACTTTTGCGTTTATATTGTATTTTACCGTATAATCAAATACGGTATGGAGCATGGGTGGAATTATGTTTAGGGCTAGATATGTGTTAATAGCGTCGATGTGCATTATATTGTCATCTATAAACATAGTCAGCGCACAAAGTATCTCATCGAACATTTTATTTAGCTGTCCGAATGCGCCTGCAAACCCTTCAAAGTCATATATTCTCGCACTTGTCAACGAAACTGGATTGGAGAATACGTATGGTGCGTGTGCACTGGACGCACTCGCAACGTACAACAGTTCGAATATACTTTCCAATTATGCGATAAGTGTAAACCTAACGAAATTAGGCAAAGACTTCATAAGTGGCAATCCGAATTTGCCCATCATAAACGCATCTGATGCGATATTGGCTAACGCTACGATACTTAATGTTACCAAACCAGAGAGGTTATGCGTCTGGTACAACGGACTAGGCAGTAAGAACGTGCATGTAGTTGCATGCAACCAAGGATTGTTGAAAAAGGCTACTCCGTTCAACATTACGAACCCAAATTCAACTGTAATCATTCTACCCGGTACAAATGCCAGTGGTTCTAATGTTAACTTCTCTCCTGATCCTATCGTCAACTTTTCATCTAGTATTAATTGGGCAGGACATATCAGCATAGGTCCATCAGGTCAACCAATAAAAGGTATTTCGGGAGGCTGGACCGTGCAGCCGGCACTACCGGGTAAACTAGTATCTGCGGGTGCCCAATGGATAGGTATCGGTAATTCAAACGGTATCAACATGATTCAAATTGAGACCGTATCTTGCTATGCTTACCCTACCTCTGAGTGCAACCGTTCTCTGGGCCCATCTTATGTCATGATAGTGCAATATGTAGATGCGAAAGGGATAGTGCATGAACTATATGGTAATGTTACAAGTAACTTTATGGTAAATACAAGCGATAAAATAAACGCTGCAATTACTATGTTGAGCAATTCCAGCACGTCGAGCAATCAATTATTTGTATTATCGATATGTGATAAAAGATGTCTTTACCTTTTCGGAAATGAGGCCGTCTCGCGCCAAGCTGGGCTCTGGATAGACGAGAGACCTGCTTACATAAATATACCTGATTTTGGATACGGTTATCTGGGTCTTGTTAACTTTGTAAATGCAACGTATTCGTATGCCTACTTAACTACCAACTCATCGGTTTCTCAGATAGCTGCACCTAATG
>JAKAWC010000015.1 GCA_021817125.1 Microcaldota archaeon | reverse complement strand
GATAAGAAGTCAAACGGATGGAAAGTGTGGCAGAGGCGCGACGATAGGATAAGAACATCTGTGCTGTGCAAGGGATTATGGCATAACCTATTACTGATTGGAAAGGACTGACTTATGTCCCAGTCCCTATCCTACCACAAGGTATAAATATTCCGAGAGATTATCTTTCTCATGGCGGGGAAGAGGCTTAAGAGATACGGGTTGGAGGGCGGAGCCAAGGCGCTCATCGCCATCGGATTGCTGCTTAACCTGTCTGCCTGGTTCGCAGCTGCTTATTATTTCGGGCTCCCTGGCAGCAAGGTCACGCTATTCATAGTCCCTCTAGTATTCACCTGCGTTTCGGCGATATTCCTCTTAGTTATCCGCTATAGGTATACGCTGTTCGAGAAGTATCCTTACCTCATGAGTCTCCCATCGTTGTTCTACCGGCTTGGCGAACAGAAAGATACAAACAAGCAGAGCGTCGCCTTCAGTATGATATTCACCGTACATGCGTTGGTACTGGCAGTGGTGGGTTTCATGAGCCTGCTCTTGACAATCACGGTAGGTGCTAGCATCAAGAGCAGCGCGGCATCTCCGCTCCTCTACATATACTTAGCGGTAGCGGCGGTCTTGGTTATCTCTGTGTTCCTTCTATATCGGAGGATATACTTCAAGCTTATGAAGTGAATCTCCCACAACAATCCCTCAAGATCCAATCCTCAGTACACTCTGCTTCCCAACTTTGCTGGCTTCCTGCTTGGTTCAAGGAGCGACAAGCTGCCATCCTCCATGCTGACTCCGGTAATGAGCACCTCAGACATGAAGCCGGCTATGTTCTTCGCTGGGAAGTTAACCACGCATATCACCTGTCTGCCAAGAAGCTCCTCCCTCCCATATTCACTCTTTGCCTGTACACTAGACCACTTAAGACCTACTTCTGGGCCGAAGTCCACCCGAACTTTGTAAGCTGGCTTCCTCGCCTTCGGGAAGTCCTCCACAGCGACTATCTTGCCCACGCGCAGGTCTACTTTCTCAAAGTCCTCGTAGCTTATCAAGCGATCACCCCGCTAGTAACTTATGGGGGTGGTAATAAAGGGCTTCCCTGCGAACCTAATGGAAGTAAATGTCCTTAAGGCCGTAGTTTTCGTACGGATTCGACGTCTGGAAGCTATTGTTCGTACCGGCGAATATTATATCGTTGAAGCCAGGAGTGAGCTGCAGCTTCACCGTGTAATTCGACGGCGTGGTGTTCAGCTGCAGTATGATCGCAGGCTCATTGTTCTCGTAAACGTACACGGCCTGCTGCCCTGCGAACGAGTATCCTGTCAGCGACATCACTATATTGGACCTGCCCTGCGGCACGTACACTATCATGCCCCTCTCCAGGCCGCCCCACCACGTATTCTCGAAGTTCGGAGGACACAGCTGCGGATTCTGGCACAGTTCTATTCCTGGGATCCACGTGTCGACTATGTACGCCATTATATTATTCTGCGTCGGTTTCAGGAAAGCTTCCTGGGTGGAGAAGACAGTCGTATTTGCATCCTGGTACTGCTCCTTGCCGAACATGCTTTGCAGGTAACCGAGGAGAACCTCCTGTCCTTGCAGTGTGTAAGCGTGCCTAATCACGTTGACATATTTGACGTTGTACAGCGAGAGCAGCATGATCGTCAGATTCGAGTAGTTCTCAAGGATAGGGTACGGGAAGCCAGGCGAGGTGCCTCCGGACTCTATGTATGCAGCTTGCTGGGTCAGCGGTATTATCGCAAGGGATGCCTGCTGCGTGTAGTTCTCCCTCACCGTGAGGCCTCCGAGCATGGGCTTGCGGAACGCCGTCTGATAGTAAGTGGCAAGGCCCGGATACAGCTCCGGCTGTACCGTCCCGTTCTCCAGCGCTGGCAGCAGCAGCATGGAGTAGTTGCCTGTAAGGTTGCCTATCTGGTAATAAGCCGGAGGGATGTATGCGCTCGAGACTACGGAGTTCGCGTATGCGCCAGGGAAAGGCCCGGCCCAGTACTCCACCACCAGCACCGCGAAGAATATCGCGAACAGCTTGTTCTTATCAGGAATGACCCTGCCTATCCTCTGCGACTTCATGGCCTTGTCGAAACCTATCGCCGCGAGCATGGCGAGTCCCAGCGTGACGACGATGTCAAACCTGCCCGGCTCCCTTATGACATTGAAGATGGGGAGCAGATGGTATATCCCGTAGATGCTGGGTATTCCGGTAAGTATGCCGCCAACCTGGATCACGGGGCCGAGCGCGAGCAGACCGAAGAGAATGACGACCGCGAGCCAGAGCCTGGTGCCCCTGAGCTTGTGCCGGTGCTCCTTCCAGTCTGCAGCAACGGCTATCATCACCAACAGGAGAACAGAATATCCTATGTAGGTGGCGCGCTCGCCCGGATCGGGTGCATAAATCGAGTAGTAAGCGTTCGAAAGATCGTGGAAGAATCCGTTGGTGAAGCTCGGCAGGAAGAAGGAGAGCAGGTCAGCGCTGTATATCTCGTTGTAGGTGGTTCCTCCCTGTGCGTTGACATAACCCAGCACGCCCTGCTGTATTCCCTGTATCATCGGGAAGTAACCCCAGCTGCCGAGAGCAAATATCAGTACAGCCATGACCATCATGAGAGCGGCGAACCGCATGTTTAGTACATTCCTCCTCTCGGTCGCGAGTTCGTAGACAAGCAGCAGGACAGCGAGCATTACCATCATCAGGCCGTACTGCAGCCCGCCGATGAAGACTACCAGCGTGAATGCTATCGCCGTATAGAGCGCATGCCTCTTCCTTCGCTGCTTCATCAGGTCCATGAAGAACATCACGAACAGGGGGATGAACTCTATGCTCGTCATCTCAAGGTGCCCATAGGACTGGACCACGTGCATCGCGCTGTAGGCGAATACCATGCCCGCGAGGAACGAAGCGTATCTGTTTTGGGTGAACCTCAGAGCGAGCATATACATGAAGAGTCCGGCAAGCACGTACGAGAGTACGGTTATCACGTTGAGCTCGAATGCGAGGCTCACCGCCTGCAAGGGATAGAATATGATTCCGGCAAGTGGCGCCATGGTCTGCGTGACCAGGTTTGCCCCTATCGGCGCAAAGAGGAGGTGGGTAAAGTAGATCGACGTGTGCAGTGCATAAGTCGCATATCCGACCCACCATAGGTTCCAGAGACTGACATACGGGTCTCCGCCCCCGCCGAGGACCGTGCCGGTCATGTTCGTGGATATCTGCCAGAGCATAATCAGCGTCAGGACGAGGAAGACAAGGGCCACGCCTCCGTAGTGCTTGATGTTCTCCTTGGTGAGGCTTCTCCGCCCCCAGGTAATGCTCATCATACCACACAAGTCTTTTGTAACATATATTTAATATTGGTTGCGTTCACCAGCTCCTGAAGAGGTCGTATATCTTGTACTGAATCCCTTTCGGGAACAGGTAACCGAGCCTCGACCTGACGAGCCTGTATCCGAGTGCGACTATGAACATCTGCGGTATCCTCGAACGCATGAGGATCTTTGAGTCCATCTCGTTATGATAATAAGCGATAGGGACCTCGACAACATTCTTCTTCGCTTTGGCAAATTCATAGAGAAGGTTGATATCGAATGTTATGTCCGTGAGAACGAACCTATCGAGCAGGCTGCTGAGCGCACCACGCCTAAAGAACTTCGCCCCGCACTGGGTGTCCTTGAAATGGAACCCGAAGAGGAAGCGCACGTACCCATTGAAGAACCTGGACGCGATTATCCTCTTGGCGCTGAGCTTCTGCCCAACAATCTCACTCCCCTGCATATACCTAGAGCCTATCACTCCATCTATCTCCCTGTTGTCTACGAGATAGTCAATGAGCTTGATGAGTCCGTCCCCATGCACCGAGTCGTCAGCGTCGGCGAAGCCGATTATGTCGTCATCGCCTTTCAGCTCTTCGCATGCCATTCTGAACCCGCGCCAGACAGAGCCCCCCTTGGCAATCCTCTTCTCGTTGTGCACTACGCGGACCTGTTTCACTTTCTTTCCATATGTCTCCACTACATCATCGGTCTTATCCGTGCTGTCGGAAACCACGAGGAGGGTGATGTTGTCGCCATATCTTCTGATAAGCGTGTTCGTGTAATCCACAAGGGTCTCGGTTATCCTGCGCTCCTCATTGTAAGCAGGTATGACAACGAAAATCCGCAAAGGTTCACCAGATGATAGGCGTGGGTTTTTAATATTTATATAAGCATAGCATATACGTGGTGCAACTCAACGATAAGAACATTGGTGCGTTCCTCGAAAAGGGAGGCAACGAGGTCGTACTGTTCTATGCGGACTGGTGCAGATACTGCCAGGCGTTCCTCAAGCTGCTGGAACAGAACCGGAAAGGGCTCAAGCACGAAGTGAACATGGCAGACCTGACCGATGAGGAGAATCCGCTCTGGGACAGGTTCGACGTGCAGGTCGTGCCTACTCTTGTGGCATTTTCCGACGGCAAGGAGGTGGCCAGGAAGCAGGGCGTGCCCTACAAGGGGCTTACCAAAGAGGACCTGCTCGCGATAGATGGCGCACTGGAATAAACGGGGAAGAAATGAACATAATAGAAACGCATGACCTTACGAAGAGGTTCGACAAGCTCACGGCAGTGAACAAGCTCAACCTTAGCATAAACGAGGGCGAGATATTCGGCCTGCTAGGCCCGAACGGCGCAGGCAAGACTACAACGCTTTCGATGTTAGCGACGCTCCTGCCCCCTACTGAGGGGAATGCTACGGTCGGCGGATTCGACGTGAAGAAGTATCCGGCGAAGGTGCGCAGCATAATCGGTTTTGTGTTCCAAGACCCGTCCAGTGACGACATGCTCACGGGCAGGGAGAACTTATATCTCCATGCGCTCATGTATGGTGTCGACATGCGCAACATAAACGGGAAGATGGATGCGGTCTTGAAGCTGGTCGACCTGACCGACAGGCAGCACGAGCGCATGAAGAAGTACAGCGGAGGGATGCGAAGGAGGCTCGAGCTCGCGCGCGGGCTTCTGCACGAGCCAAAGGTGCTCTTCCTGGACGAACCGACACTTGGGCTGGACCCCCAGACAAGGCAGCACCTATGGACATACATAAAGAGGCTGGCGAAGGAGAAGAAGGTCACGATCATCATAACGACGCACTACATGGACGAGGCAGACGATCTCTGTGACAGGGTAGCGATAATAGACCACGGCAAGGTAGCCGCGCTCGACACCCCGCAGAACCTGAAGAAGAGCATAGGCGGCGAACTGGTCCGGCTTACGGTAAAGAATCCCAATCTGGCAGCCTTAAAGAAGCTAAGATATATCAAGGACGTAAAGCAGATGGACGGCATGGTCATCCTCACGGTCGACGACTCAGGCAAGCATCTGCAGGAGATACTGAAGAAGATAGGGGACGTGGACAGCGTCGAGACGCGCAAGCCAACGCTAAACGACGTCTTCCTGCACTTCACCGGAAGCGAGATGAGAGACACCGATGAAGGCGAAGGCGGGTACATGGAGCGGATGATGCACAGCCGCATGGCAGACAGGTGATAACATGAGCGAGATAAGCGGACTATACGCACTCTGGTACAGGGAGTTCAAGATATTCACCCGGGAGGTATCCAGAGTGGCAAGCTCGTTCATCCAGCCTCTCATGTGGCTGGTAATATTCGGCACAGGGCTGGGCTCGGCGCTCGGAGAGAACTTCCTTGGCACCGGGACGACATATACGACGTACATCTTTCCTGGCATAGTCGTAATGACCGTGCTCTTCGGGTCGCTCTTCTTCGGCCTCTATATAATAATGGACAAGCGTGTCGACTTCCTGAAGGAGGTCCTCGTGGCGCCTCTATCAAGGACAACAATATTCCTGGGCAAGGTGCTCGGGGGCTCGACAGACGGCGTCATCCAGATAGCGATACTCTTGACACTGGGCGCCATCTTCTTCGGTATACACTTCACGCTCTTCTCTCTGATAGTCTCTCTGATAATCATACTACTGCTGATAATATCTGTAGTCAGCCTGGGCCTGATTTTCGGAGCACTGATGACGAGCCAGGAAGGGTTCGGACTGGTCATCACGTTCGTGATATTCCCGCTGTTCTTCCTCAGTGGAGCTCTCTTCCCTGTGAAGAACCTGCCTGCATGGCTCTACGCGTTCGTGGCCATAAATCCGGTATCGTATGCTGTCGATGCCCTCCGTTCGATCATGCTCGGGGTGACAAGCAGCTTCGGCCTGCCTCTCGATTTCGCCGTGCTAGCAGGGTTCGCATTCGTGACCGTCATGATAGGCACATGGGCGTTCAAGCACATGAAGTTCTAGGACCAGCCTGCCAAAGCCCGGTCAAGGACGCAGCCCTCTCAAGGCTAAAACTCGGGTTCAAATCCCGAGGGGAGCACGCTCATCAAAAGGTATATAAACTCTTTGAAGCATATCACTGTTACAAACAGCATACGGGCTGATTTTCCCGCGAACACTGCAACTATGCAGGAGGGATTTACATGGTACAAAGCAATCTAGACGACTTTAGCAAGTTTATTGCTGAAAACAAGGGCAAGAGGAAGTTCAAGCAGAGCGTGGAGCTTGCCATAAACTTTAAGGGCGTAGACTTTACCAAACAGCAGAACAGGCTCAACCTGGACATAACCCTGCCCAACGGCAGGGGCAAGATTGCGAAGGTCGCCGTCTTCGCGCAGGACAAAAATGTCATCGAGTCGGCGCAGAAGGCAGGCATAGAGGTCATCGACGGCTCAAGGCTGCAGGACCTCGCGACAGATCAGGCAAGGCTCAACGCGCTTCTCGATTACGAACTAATTGCACAGCCTGTGCTCATGCCCCAGATAGCAAGGTATCTCGGGCAGTTTCTCGGACCGAGGAACAAGATGCCCAAGCCGCTGCTCGGGAACGCCAACATAGCGAACGTGGCAGGCGACCTCAACAAGAAGATAACGGTCAAGAACAAGGGCAAATACGTGCCTACGGTCCACTGCGTAGTAGGCAGCGAGGACATGGAGGCGAAGGCCTTATACGACAACATAAGCAGCGTGCTCGACGAAGTGGGCAAGAAGGTGGGCAACAACCACATAAGGTCCGCCTACGCGAAGCTCAGCATGTCGAAGCCGATGAAGATGGTGTAATCATGGTAATGATCAAGTCACAAAAGATGGAGTTCGTAAAGAAGGCGAAGTCCAGCGTCAAGAAATACAAGACTGTAGGTCTTCTCCAGCTTGACAACGTCCCCGACAGGCTGATACAGAAGGTCAGAAACCAGCTCAAGCCGGGCTCAGAGGTCATCATGGCGAGAAGGACGCTGATGCAGAGGGTCCTGGAGGGCGACGAGAACACGAAGAAGCTCATGCCGCACCTGAACGGCAATGTGGCGCTGGTGCTCACAAACCTGGACCCGTTCGAGCTCCACAAGATAGTAAGCGCGAACAAGATAAAGCTCGGGGCAAAGCCGAACCAGATATCACCGGATGACATTTTCGTGGAGGCTGGCGAGACGACGATACCTCCCGGCCAGGCGGTCACAGACCTCAAGGCAGGCGGGATTGACGTCCAGATCCAGAAAGGGAAAGTGGTTATAGGAAAGTCAAAGGTTATAGTAAAGAAGGGAGACAAAATATCCCTCGGAGTCACGAAAGCCCTAAAGCTTCTCGATGTCCAGCCGTTCTCCGCACAGGCGGCGATGCGCGTCATCTACGCAGACAACCTGATGTACACGGCACAGGCGCTGAGCGTGACGCCAGAAGTCCTCACGCAGCAGATAGCGACAGGGTTCACGGCCGCGAACGCGATATCGCTTGAGATAGGGATGGTCACGAAGTATAACATTGATGTCTTCATAAAGAGGGCATACCTCGGTGCGATGGGCGTCGGCTTGACCGCCAAAGTCTACCAGCCGGGTGATACAGAGAAGCAGCTCGCCGATGCGATGGGCGCAGCCCTCCACATAGAGGCAGCAACCACTGCAGTCCCCGCGCAGCCGCCTGCGGAAGGTGCAGCTCCGGCGGAGACGCCAAATAACGCTTAATGGTGAAATTATGGAATACATATACGCAGCACTCTTGCTCGATGCAGCAGGAAAAGAGATAAATGAGCAATCTCTGCTTGGCGTGGTAAAGGCAGCAGGAATGTCGCCTGATGAAGCCATGGCAAAGTCGGTAACGAACTCTCTCAAGGGAGTCAACATAAAGGACGTTATCAAGAACGCTCAGACAGTCTCTGCAGCCCCGGCAGCGGCCGCGGCAGCACCTGCAGGTGCAAAGAAGGAAGCGCCAAAGGAGGAAGCCAAGACTGAAGAGGAAGCAGCCGGCGGACTTGCAAGCCTATTCGGCTAATTGCATGCCGCAGCTGGATGTTCTCGCCGAACGCGCATTAAAGGCAGCGGAACGCCTGCATCCGGAGTACGCAGAGGCTTATGTCGAGCACTCGTACTCCCAATTCTTCCCAATCGAACAGGGCAAGTTCAACGGCGGTGGTTTCAGCGAGTCCACCGGCGTCAGGATCCGCATTCTAAAGGGGAAGCGGCTCTACACTCTTTCTACAAACAGGCCATCAGAGGCAGCCATAGCCAGCCTCCTAGACCGATACCGCGCGTTTGCGGGAATGGACACCGCATTCGCGCATGCGCCGCGTGAGAAGGACAGCTACAAAGCGGAGGAGAGAAAGAGCATAGACGACGCAGACCTTCTCAGGGATATGACCGAGCTCGACAAGGACCTGGCCAAGATGCACGCTGTGAAGTACAGGTCGATATACAGTTGGAAGGAGCGGTCGAGGACGCACTTCGTCAACAGCGAGGGCAGCGAGATAAGGGCGGACAAACCCGATGTGGGTGCCTTCATAGCGCTCACCATAGCTGCCGGCAAGGACACACGGCAGAGGATGCTGCAGCCAGGTGGGGTAGGGGGATACGAACTGATGGAGTACACCGCCCTGCACAAGATGCTCACCGACGAGGTAAACGCCATAGAGAACGTGCTCACAAAGGGAATAAACCTAAGCGCAGCGGCTCTGAAGGAGGCGAAAAACGTCGTCATATCTCCAGAGATAACTGGCATAGCCGTGCACGAGAGCGTGGGGCACCCGAACGAGGCAGACAGGGTCTTCGGAAGGGAGGCTGCGCAGGCTGGGCTCAGCTACCTGACAAGGGAGAAGCTGGGCATGAAGATATGCAGCCCGGAAATTACACTCATAGACAACCCGTCAATAAAGGGCACGAAGGGATTCTACCTATATGACGACGAAGGTGTCCGCGCAAGGCCCAAGACGATAATAGATAAGGGATATCAGAACGAGCTGCTCACCAACAGGGCGTACGCGCACGTGCTGCACACAAGGTCGAACGGCAGCGCAAGGAGCGACGGCTACGCGAACGAGCCGCTGGTCAGGATGTCGAACACCTACGTTGAGAAGGGCGTGGCAACACTCGACGACCTTCTCGCAGAGGCGAAGAACGGAGTCTACATGAAGAACTTCATGGAGTGGAACATCGATGACACAAGGACGTTCTCAAGATACCAGGGCAACGTTGCATACTCGATAAAGAACGGTTCGCTCGACAAGCCCGTCAAGAACTTCAAGCTCGAGAAGGATACTCTCGAGTTCTGGAACGCGGTCAAGATGCGCAGCAACGAGTTCGAGCTCTGGGGAGCGACGTGTGGTAAGGGGGAGCCGCAGCAGGGCGCGCCGGTGACGATGGGAGGGCCCTCGCTGCTGCTGCAATTCGGATGATACTCATGGGCATGCAAGAGACGGCAAAACAAATTGTAAAGCTCTCGCTCGACGAGGGATTCGATGAAGCGATAGCAAGCGTCTTCGACAGCGCATCGACGTACACAAAGATAACCAACTCGAAGGTAGACTCGATAATCGAGAAGCACAACGATGCGGGCTGGCTCTATCTCGTAAGCAAGAAGAGGATACTGCTCATCAACATAGAGGACCTCGAAGAGCAGTCCGTCAGGGCGAAGATAAAAGCGGCGAAGAAGGCGATCAGCTACATCAAGCCGAAGGACGACTACTTCGGCATAGCCGAGGGGCCGTTCAAGTACGGATTCTCGACGGATGCAGATGCAGCCATAAAGCACGTCTCCAACGACAGCCTATCCGACATAGCCTACGCTGCGATCAACGAGGCCGTCAACAACGGTGCGGTAAACACAGCCGGGATGCTTCACACATACTACACACGCTCTGCAATGGCATCGAGCAGGAATGTAGCGGCAGAAAGCCAATCGAGCAATGCAAGGCTATCGCTTAGGTCGTTCACCGACGATGCATCCTTCCAGGATGTGCACCTATCGCAGCAGCTGGCCGGCTTGTCGCCCATGAAGCTAGGCCAGGACACCTCAGAGATGGCGAAGAGCATGAAGGAGACGGGTAGGATAAAGTCGGGCAAGTACGACATCATCTTCCTGCCGTCACCAGGGGGGACGCTTGTAGCTCAGGTGAACGATTTCGTAGTCATGTCCGAGATAGAACAGGGGTCGATGTTCACCGACAAGCTTGGCGAGAAGGTCGCAAGCAAGAATGTCACCATATACGACTCCGGTGACACGAGGGAGATGGTGGGTGTATCGCCATACGACGCAGAGGGTTACCCCACACAGACCACTCCTGTGATAGAGGACGGCGTGCTGAAGAACTACCTACACAACTATACGACCGCGCTGAAGTACAAGACCAAGAGCACAGGCAACGCAGGGCTCATCAACCCAGAGCCGAATGCGATGATATTCAGGTACCGGAAGACGGTCAAGGATATCGATGCGCTGGTCGCGAAGGTGGACAAGGGGGTCATAGTGACCAACGCATGGTACACCCGATACAGCAACTACCTCACCGGTGATTTCTCCACCATGCCAAGGGACCTTGCGATATACGTCGAGAACGGTGAGCGCAAGTTCTCGATAAGGCAGGGCAGCGTGAAGTCGATGATAGGCATACGCGTCACTGACAACATGATAAAGATGCTCAACAACATCGAATGCGCCACGAAGGACACCGTACAGACGACCTCATGGGACGCCAACGGCACGCCGTGCATCGCGCCGTCTATGCTTGTGCGCGATTCGGAGATAACGGCAGTATAAGTGGCATATAATCAGGTTTTATATACCTTTCAAAAAGATATTAACCCGTAAGAATAGACCCGGTGAAAGAATGGATGTATACGTAAATAAGACAAAATGCACGGGCTGTGCCCACTGTCACGATGTATGCCCGGTAGCTGTATTCACGATGGAGGACAGGGACGGCCCGCAGGCGAATGCCGACACCGCTCCAGAGGAGATGAAGTGGAAGGGCCAGACCCAGCCCGACATCCTCGCGAAGTGGAAGGATGTCCAGGACGCCCACAAGCACTTCGCGAACAAGTACGAGGGGGGAAGCGGAGGTCTGTCTGTAGCGGTCAGCGGATCGGCATGCATACTCTGCCAGGCGTGCCTGATAGAATGCGAAGGCGAATGCATCCACATACTTGACGACCAAGGCAACAAGTACGACTCGATCTACAAGTAACCCCTAATGTCAGCGGTTCGGCGACGAGGGATTGAGGTCAGTGCTTTAATCTTTTCCTGTCCCACCCTCTCTTCAGCCAATAACGCGTAGGCTCTGCCCTTACTATCTTGCCGCAGAGCTGACACACGAGCTGGATCTCGTCTATCTTGTGCGTGTGGCACCAGTCGCACCACCCCCTGAGTCTGTCCCTGGGATGGCTGCAGTCTTCTGGATTGTCGATGATCCTGCCGTACATGGGCTCACCGCCGGCAGCAGGGCCCGCTTACACCGGACATAGTACACCTGAGAGGATATCGCTGCACTACTGCGTGAAGAGGCCTGGGCGGATCCGCGCAATCCTCCTTGCCGCCGGCCTGGAGCAGTAAGTATAATGGCTCTTGATGTGGGTTATCGTGGCTCCCTTTAGGACTGACTTCAGCTTATTCCTGATGCCCTGGAGCGCATCATCGTTCTTCGCAGACACCAAGAATCCATACTCTCCGCTTGCCAGGACGACCTTCTCTACGCCCTGCAGGGTCGCCATCTCCTGCGCAAGTGTGTCGCTATCACATCCTGCCCTTGGCTTCACCATGATGAAGCCCCCTTCTGCCGCTTTTCTCTGCACCGCGCTCTCGCTAAGTTGTTTCTGCTTCATTCAAACCCACCCTATCAGTATCAGTTGGACTGTTCTGACTTCAGATGCGACAGGAACTCGGACGCATTTACATACTTGGCATCGCACATCCAGCACGCATACGCGCGCTGCGCAGGCACCTGCTTCGGCGCCTGGACATGAAGAAATCTTTGTATTGCATTCATCACTCCACCCATAAGCATGAGGTGGGGAGGGCATGTTCGAGGGGAACTCGAGGGACTGGAAATGGTTAGCATTTGACCCATGCACCTTACCCCAACCGCTTGCTTACTATTATAGTTTATGTGGTATATATATGAAGCCAAAATCGAATAGATTAACAGAATTAGCGGCTTTTATACTAATTTAGCAACCTTATGTCGTCTAAGTGCTATATGGATTATAAATGATACTTCCAAAGTTTTGCTTTCATTATTGTGGACACCTGCAGTGCGTGGGCTACCGAGTTTGAGGTAAAATATCTGAAAAAGGCAACCTCTAAAAGATTTTGTTGTGATTGTTAATCATGAGAGAAACGACTTATGAGTTCGAGAGCAGATTCAATGGAAAGTATAGCTTGGTTACTAGGAAGATGATGCGTATGCTCTCTGAAGACTCGAGGAGTTCTAACACTGAGATCGCTAAGACCCTTGGCGTGACCAGACAAGCGGTGGCGAAAAGGCTTAAGAGGCTGGAAAAGGAGTTCGGAATTTCTTACACTTTGGAGCTCAATGAAGAAGCGCTTGGCCTAGTTTATCCGCATCTTATAATGGTGAAATTTGGGGAGAAACCGGATTATAAATATGTAAAAAAGCTCTTCCTTAGGTCGCATATACCTCAGTTTGTCGCAACGCTTGACGGCGGCTATGACATGCTAATCTATGCAAATTCGGTTTCGAGAAATGAATATACCAGATGGGACAAAGGGATGCAAGTGCTGCTCTCGGATTATAAAGCATCGTGGTACTCGTCTGAAGTAGCATACAAACAACTTGGCTTCTTTCCAATCCGGAATGAGCTGATAGAGAAGCTTAACGTCGAGAGTAAGTATAAGGGGATTATAAGGCTCCTTAACATGAATTCGCGGGCGACCTTTCGGGAGATGTCAGCAAAACTAGGTGTGCACTTCAACATCTTGATCTATGACTTCAAAAAGCTGCTCAAGACCGGTTATATAAGAAGATTTACTATAGTTGAAAGGCCGGTTGAAGATGCGACGATGATGTACTATCTCGCAAAACTTACGCTGACAAATCTCTTCGATCGGTGTGCAGCAAACGCCAGGATGGCGCTAACGTATGATGATCGGTATCCGGTGATAAGCAGGTACTCTTTCTGCAGCCAACTTATAGGCACGGGGGATTTTTTCGCTTTGGGGGTCTTCGATAACAGACAAGCAGGTTATAGCAATGGTGTCCTTTACTACAAGAATGCTATGAAAACACAGGACGTTAAGATGAACTACGGCACCATCGACCGCGTACTTGTTGGAAAAATGCCGCTAAGAAGTATTGACGATAAGAAAGAGTACAGTACGCCAGCATGGACGCCGGAGCTAGCTGCAGAGGCAAGCCCGGTTTAGTGCCTTTTGCTAGTTGTAAGGTATCCGCTTACCTTCTTGATGAGTTCGTGCAGATAGTAAGGTGGCGCGGCCTCGGCTATTTCT
The DNA here is from genome assembly GCA_021817125.1 of Microcaldota archaeon. Classification (GTDB taxonomy): domain Archaea; phylum Micrarchaeota; class Micrarchaeia; order Micrarchaeales; family CABMGC01; genus JAKAWC01. The sequence continues at coordinate 11,805 of JAKAWC010000015.1, read as the reverse complement.
GCTTTCCTTAGCAATTCGAGTGCAAGCACGGGATGCGTTTTCGCTATCCTTAATATGACTGCGAAAACGGTACACTGCTCGTGCCTGCCTCTCTCTTCTACATTTAGGAGAGTTATGAGAGCCGGAAGGCTGGCACGCGGGTCAATGGCACATACATGCCTGACAACGTCGGATTTGCTTTCGAATATACCATCACCGTCGGATCTCACCGCGGCTGCAAAGCCATGGAGTATATCTTTGTGCCTTTTTCCTGCGCTTTCGAATAGTGTGTAATCGACCTGCTTTGTGAGATTGAGTCTCTTGTCCAGTACCAGTACGAGCCATTCATTCGTCAGGTTTATCAGATTGTGGTAGAATCCGCGGTAATTTCGTTTTACAGCCTTGAACTTCATCCTGGATGTCTTAAGTTTTCTGAAGGCGCCATTGACGCCTGCATAAGGATAGCCAGGTTGGGTCTCAACGTCATCTTTGTCACGATAAACGAATTCGATGCAGTTCTTTATTGGGAAGTAGCCATTATTTTCAGGCCTGGCTGCTCCTTTTATCTCTATCGTTGCTTCTCCAGCTTCCGGATGGCTGCTTAGCACCTCTAGCCCATTTGAGGTAAAGCCTTTGGGTTTTAATACTATTACACGCCTGCAACGATCGGTCGGCTCTTTCTTGAGGGACAGCACGTATGCACCAGGCCGCTCAACTATGTCGTAAGGCTCTTTGCCTAAAACGGTGTTCACCGTTGATCGAATGACAGGTGCAGAGAGAATATCTGCAATCGATGCCCGATTTTCCTGAGGGTCCATGAACAGACATCGACGCGATTGTTTATATAAAAAGCTAAACCAGGCGAAAGTGGTGGTTTTTTGACATAAATTATCAATTTCGCAACCTCATGCAGTCGAATGATACCTACATAATCAATCGCTAGGATGACATTTCAGAGGGCTATACCTGCGAATATATGCTGCAGTTGTGGTAGTTTAGAACAAAGGCATTGGAAATAAGCCAAAAATCAATATCCGTTACTTGCTAAGTAGGTATACTGACAGGGCATAAGCAGAAATGGGCTGCAGGGCTTCTGCCCGCAGCCCACCCACCTCATGCCCTCGATTCCCCCCGATGAACGTCACTCTAGGCTAGCCTTGATTGCCATGAGCTCTGAGAGATCCTTTCTCTCTCGCTTCGCCTTGAGGACCGTGAAGAATTGTCGCAGCCGTGTGGTTACTCCCTCTCTCATTCCTACTCTATTACTTGTTTCTCCCACCATGCTCCCCCCTACTGGTCGAAGTATAATACATCGTTTCTGATATTTAAACATTTTTTGGCGGACGGATTGAGAAGCAGGTTTAAAAGGCAGAGCGGCTAGTGCTTCTGCCGCGCTTCATCGACCTGCGCACAGCGATGTGCACCACTGTGGCCCCTGCAGCCCCTTCCAAGGGTACATAAAGAACTCCTAGGGTGGCACACGTTCACATCCTGTACTACCTGCCTATTGGTCAGTCCACGCCCTACGTCATTAGCGCGTTGACCGTGCCAGCAGCGTTGGCAGTGGCGTTTGTCGTCTGCAACGTGTTCGAAGTGCTGAACGTCACGCCGCCAGTTGCGACCCAGCTATTGAAGGTGTGCCCCGCGGGCGGCACAGCGTAAAGCTGCGTCTTCTGCCCGTTTATCATGTAGACCACCGTACCAGAAGGATAGGTTATGCCTCCGATATCTATCTTCCCTCCGCTAAGGCTGGTGTCCAGGGTGACCTTGTCTATGACGTTCGCTTTGTAAGGCGACACTATGCCTGTAGCAAATCCGCTCGTATTGTATACTGAGCTTGGACACGTCGTGCCGTCGCAGATGTGGTAATATATGGCGAAGTTCGGGTTCGCCTGCCCTCCCACGCTGGATACGAAGCCGGCCAATGTCGCGTTGCAGATCACCGTCGCCCCCACCGGCGCGTTTGTCGGATAGCAGAGACCTGTGTATGTGGTCCCGGAAAACCCTATCATCACTCCTATGCCGTTGGTCGGGAAAGATATTGCAGTGCCGAGATTGTTCAGGAAGATTATCACGAAGTCGGAGCTCGCGCCGTTCGACTGGAAGAGAGCAGACTGGCACTGCAGGTTTGGCGTGATGTAGCACGATGCAGGCGTGTAAGAAGCAGGAGACTTGAAGCCCACCACGACCAGCACGACCGCTATGAAGAGTGCTATTATGGTCATCGCCCAGGCATAGGTCGTGAGGAACTCGACAGTGGACTGCGCTTTCATCTGGTGCATAAGCTCAGATAGCATACAGATGCAAGCATTATATTATTATCCGCTCGCCAAGATGTCGAGCACGATCTCTACCTCTCTTGCAGAATAGGTTCTGACGACACGCTTCGCAAGGATCCTCATCTTCCAGCCATTCCGCTGTAGGAAAGCCTTGACCTTCTTCGTCTGTGCGGTAAATGGATCGTCCACGCCACCAAACGCGTAGAAGTGTATCACACATCTTTTCCTAGCCATCTTCAGCGCAGCGCCGAGAAAGGAATAGGAGCTCATCGGCAGCGGCATGACTATCCTATCTGCGAACGAGGCATATATCCCGGCGAGCCTTCTGGCATCTCCATTTACCGGCCTGAAGTTCGATACCTTGTTTAAGAGCGCGTTCTTGACAGCGTAGTCGTGTGCACGCCTGTTGAGCTCTATCCCGACGACCTCCGAGTTCTTGTGCCTCTTTGCAATCTCCACGGCGAAAGGCCCCACTCCCGAGAACATGACCATCACGTTCTCGCCATTTTTTGAGGCGCTCGCTACCCTCTCGCGCTCGAATGAGAGGCGAGGGGAGAAGAAGACCTTCCTGACATCAAAATTAAACGTGCAGTTGTTCTCCTTGTAGAGTGCGTCGAAGTTCCTCCTGCCCCTCACATAATAGTACTTGCGGGTCCTATACTCCCCGCTAACAGCGCCTCCCTTCCTGAGGACCGTGTTTATGCGTGGATTGGTCTGCATGAGCGCATCGGCGAACCTCTTCGCGTACCTCGGTTCCGCGTCGATGACTGCGATGTCTCCGAGAATGTCGAAGCTCTTTGTCGCCTTGTCATAGGCTTCGCGGCCGATAGACTTCAGGAGAAGCTCCTTGTAAGTATCCATTTAGAAAGCACCGCTGATAAGATAAGAACTTCGAGATTATAAACCCTTCACGGGCTTACCTCGCAGGCACCTTCACCGGTCCGGGTCGCTCCGTTACTGGGGTGCGCTCTGCCTGTGTGGTCTCCACGAACGGCGAAGGAGCGGTCTGCTTGACCAGCTTCCTGTCGCGCAGCTCCGCCATCAATTGCGGTATCTGTGTGCGTGCGGCATCCGCGTTCCTCTCTGCCAATTCTATGTGTTCCAGGATCTCTTCGCGTGCTTCGGTGTCCGCCTCCCTGGCTGCGACATTGGCTTCCCTCTGGGCCACACTTCTTTCTCGCCCCCCAAGTTCCTCCAGCCTCAATTGCGAGTTTGCCTCGTCGGTCGCGACTCTGCCTTCCCTCTCACCAACCCTATTCTCGCGCATGCCTACGCTGGTCTCCCTATCGCTGACAGCGCGCTCTCGCTCCTGGAGTGCATCCTTGGCTGCGAGCACCTCTCTCCTCTCCTTCTCCATTATCTCTTTTGTCGCCAGATTCTCCTGAATCAATATATGCAGGTTCGCAGATTCCTCTGCCACTTTGGCTTCAGCAACTTGCACTTCCTGCCTTCTCGCTTCCACTTCCGTCTGGAGGCGCTCGGCATCTGCCTGCGCTGCACGTGCATCCCTCATCTTCTCCTCTGCCACACCCAACTGCGCAGCTGCGAAATTGCTGGACGACTTTTGCTGGTCTTCCAACGCCTTCTGGGAGATCTCCAGCGCCTTTGAAGATTGGTTAAGCTCTTCCTGCTTGGTCCGGAGCTCATTCTGCAAGCGTTCGACCTCGCCCTGGCGCGTGCTGAGCTCACCCTTCTGGCGTTCGATCGTCGCAGCTTGTGTCGCCTGCTCATTCTCCCTTTCCTTGAGCTCTTTCTCTGCAGTCGTGAGGGCGCTCCGCATCCTTGCCAACTCTGCCCACGCCTCTCCCTGCTTCTCTCTCCCTGCTTTCAAATCGTTGAGTATTTGTGGCACGTTTTGGAGGAACATCGTAAGCTCTTCGGGTTTTTCTGCATCGAGGCCGCCGCCCACAGCCTTCGCAAGAAGCACTATCCACTGTCTGTTCCTCTCCTTCTCTGCGGTAAACGCATCCGCTATCGGCTTAAGCTTCTCGGTAACGATCGAAGGGGTGGTGAGCTCCTCATCGGTAAGCGTTACGCCAGCAGCTTCTGCCATTGCCTTTACCACGTTCCTGGAGAACTCCTGCGCCCTGGCGACAACCGCTGCGGCATGCCTGTTTTTCGCTTCGGCGTCGGCGAGCTTAGATGTCGCAAAGGCCTGCTCGCTAGACGCGTTGTGCTCCTGCTTTCTTATCTGTTCCTCCTGCTTGCGAAGCTCTGCCGCCTTCTCATCAAGTTCCTGCGCTTTAGCATTAAGCCTTGCTTCTCGCACTTCTAGTTCTTTCTTATTGCTGCTCCACATGGTTGCGCCTCCTTACCAATACGCCTTAGTCGAAGCCCCTTATTAAATGTTGATGATGATTTCGGTTATATGCCCGAAACGCGGTTGGGCGCCTCCGTCAAAAGGTATATAAACCTTCCAAACAAAGTCTTATCAAAAGGGTTAGTTTAACCGCTTTTTATAAGGCATAACAATGTACTTTGTAGTAAGAGTGACGTCAAGTCAGGAGAAGATAACGGCAGATATCCTGGAGACCAAGGTCAGCAAGACGACCTTCCCTATCTATTCGATAGTCCTGGTGGAGGGAATGCGCGGATACCTCGTGCTGGAGGCTGAGAACGAGGTGGCCTGCCGCGACCTCATAATGAACGAGCCGCACGTCAAGGGCATTCTCCCTACTCCGCTCTCGGAGAGCGAGCTGGAGAGGATGCTGGCCACCACGAAGAAGGTGCAGGAGATAGGCGTGAATGACGTCATAGAGTTCTCCACTGGCCCGTTCAAGGGATACAAGGCAAAGGTAATTAAAGTAGATTCCTCAAAAGATGAGATTACAGTCGAGCTCATGGATGTGGCAGTGCCCATCCCTGTGACGACCAAGGCAAGCGCAGCCAGGATCATAGAAAAGGCCGAGAAGGCGTAGGTGTGGATATGAGTGAAGTAACAATAAACGGGCTTATAGAGGGCGGAAAGGCTACTGGAGGTCCACCGTTTGGACCCGCATTGGGGCCTCTTGGGGTCAACGTGACCAATATAATAAACGAGATAAACGAGAAGACGAAGGCGTTCGAGGGCATAAAGATACCCGTAAAAGTCGTAGTAAACCCTGCCGACAAGAGCTTCAGGGTCGAGATAGGGGCACCACCGACAAGCGCGCTGGTCATGAAGGAGATTGGCATAGCCGCAGGTGCAAAGACCAAGGACGAGGTCGCAGGAAACATAACAATCGAGCAGATAAAGAAGATCGCCCAGGCAAAGGAGGCATCGCTTTACGGGCCTATCAAGAGCAAGGTGAAGCAGATAATAGGCACATGCAAGTCCATGAACGTAACCGTGGAGGGCATGAACGCAAAAGAAGCGATGAAGAAGGTCGAAAGCGGCGAGCTGAAAGTATGAGCGCACCTGCTTCCGGAAAGCCATCTGATGGGACGGACTTCAAGCAGTATATAGAGCTCCACAGGCAGTCCGTATACGACACTATTTGTAAGTACGTTCCGATGAAGGAGCCGATAGAGCACTACAAAATCATTCGTGACTACATCGACAGGCAGGGGAGCTACAGGAGACCTGGCATAGTCATGCTCACCGGGCAGATGTTTGGTGCAAAGCAGGACGAGCTGCTTCTGATAGCGGCTGCAGAGCAGCTCTCCGAAGACTGGATACTGATGCAGGACGATGCAGAGGACGACTCTGAACTGAGAAGGGGAAAGCCAGCGGCCCAACGAATCTATGGATGGGTGCACGCGATGAACGCCACCGACACCGGGCACATCGCGATGTGGAGGATGGTGAAGGACTACATGCTCAAGGCGGGCCAGAAGGATGGCAACAGAATGTTCGAGAAGTTCTACGACATGCTCGCATACACTGTGGAAGGGCAGTACATTGAGAACAAGTTTATACACAACACCAAGGACATAGGCACCGCCTCCGAAACGCTCTACTATAGGATAGTTGACAGCAAGACATGCTACTATACAGTCTATGGGCCGATGCAGATAGGTGCGATAGCCGCAAAGCAGCCAGACTCTGTGCTCGAGATGCTCAAGGACATAGGCACGGCTGCGGGCAAAGCGTTCCAGATAACCGATGATATACTCGATATGGTGGCTGACGAGAAGGTATTCGGCAAGAAGAGGTTCGGGGACCTGTATGAAGGGAAGCTGACGCTGATGATACTCCATGCGTACGAGCAGGCGACCGACAAGGAGAAGGAGCAGATCGACAGGATATACCAGAAGGATAGGAGTCAGAAGTCAGCGCAGGAGATTCAGTTCCTGGTCGATACGATAAACAAGTACAAGGGCCTCGAATACGCACAGGAACAGGCGAGAAGATTCGGAGAGCAGGCAAAGGCGTCGGTAGAGAAAAACTGGTCAAAGTTCCCAGCAAACGAATACAGGAATATAATGTTCTCTGCGATAAGCGAGCTCTACATAAGGAAGAAGTGACCGGCCCTAGGACCTGCGCACACCGGCGAATGGTTGCTGCCGTCGAAGCTCAGCCTGGATGTCGTCGACCAGCGTATGTGCAAGTTCCACAAGCATCGTGTCCCTTGGGTTTTTCGAGCGTATGCCAAACGTGTCGCCCGCCCTGTAGACCACCCCTGTAGTCCGGGGTTCGGAGCCGCACCTGACGCCAATACTAACGTCATATTCCTTATAACTAAGCGTGAGCCTTGCGTGGGGATTGTCGCCCCCCCACAACGATGCCGTTGAATCATCACCGTTTTCCTGAAGGTGCAGCCTTACGAACGGCCTGTCGCAGCCAAGAGTCTCGGTCATCCCCACCTCCAGAGTCACTTCAATCGCGGGGTCCTCCCTAAGCTTCCCTATGATCCAGGTGTCAATTATGCCCCGGCCGGCTTCGCTGTCAAAGCGCGCAACGCACCTCTTCGTATCAACGTGTGCATCAAATACCCATCTTATCGCATCCACCACCGACGCATGGATCTTATGGCCCAGGGACGGGCATCCGTCCATCCTGGCAGCTGTCTGGTCTATCCTTCGATCCGCGTCGACCCGGTCTACCTCCATGCCATTGGTCAGGCTCTGCAGCGGGGCTAATCTTGTCTGCACGTGTCCGTTTCCCACATCTGCTCCTGCTGGCATAGAAACAACACCTCTTTATCGTCCCTGCCTAAAAATCTTCGTTTAGGCTTCGTAGAATAAGAAGAAATGTCAACAGCAATACTCATTTCCGCACATAGGGTGCAGTATCTAGTATCGTGAGCGAGCTTAGCTTCCGAGTTCGGTATGGGTTCGGGCGTTTCCCCGCTCCTATGGCCGTTGACAGCAATATATAAGCTGGGCAACATTTAAATACTTTCCAGTCGTACCCTTTCCGGTGACAATGTATGACCTTCGTTAAAGAGGTAAATAAGGCACTCGATATAATGCAGAACCCTGGAAAGGGGACTACAAAACAGATGAAGACCACAGGTGATTCGTTAGCCTTCTATTATAGACTCACGATAATCCCGTTGGTGCTATTCATAGTATTGGGGGCGATATTCACTACGCTCTTCGGGAACACGTTCGGTCAGGCCATAGGGTTTGCCCTCGGCAGGCTCACGAACACGCTACCAGCCAGCACAATCCCATACATGCCTACCGGGAGCGGCCTCGCATCAAGCCTGTATGCATCCTTCGGCGTCTATTCGGTGATAGCCTACTCGATACTGATGCTATGGGTCATACTGCCAATACTGCTGATTATATTCTCGGTATTCTATCAGGGAGTCGGGGCGTTCTTCGGCACTGCGTCCAAGAAGCTCGATGCAACTGTCTCAGCAGCGGTATACGGCATAGCGCCCATAGTGCTGTTCTTCTGGATAACTACGATACCTTTCATAGGCAATGCGATATTCACGATAATACTTCTCTGGAGCCTCATCGTCCTGATAGCGGCTCTGGCGAACGCGCACAGGACCACAAGGCTCAGGGCATTTGCAACGATAGTGCTCACTGAGGTCTTCCTGTTCGTCGCGATAAGCATAGTCGTCGGCGTCATAGTAAGCCTGGCCGTATTGACCATAATCTAATAGGAGAACAGGCATGCAAACCATCTGCATCTCCCTAGGGGGTAGCATAGTCTCGAAAGAGAAAGGCGTAGACGTAGGCTTCATAGAGCGGTTCGGCGAGATGATAAAGAAGGACAAGACGCACAAGTTTATCATAATAGTCGGCGGCGGCTACGTCAATAGGACCTATCTAAACCAGGTACGCGAGGCGGTGCAGGATGACACCCTTCTCGATGCGATGGGCATTTACTTCACCCGGATAAACGCCATGACTGTGAAGGGCATCTTCGAGCGGGAGAACATGGACGTGCACTCCTCCATCGTGAGAGACTTGGAGACCCTGGCGCTCGTCAATAAGGTGCACAAGATAGTGCTGATGGGCGGGCTCATCCCAGGGATAACCACGGACTGCGTTGGGATAATGGCTGCGGAGGCTACACGCGCAGGCACTCTCATAAACATGAGCAATGTCGATCATGTCTACGACAAGGATCCGAGGGCGCACAAGGATGCCAAACCGTTCGGCAAGATGTCCTACGACCAGTTGATAAGTCTGGCTGCAGAAGCAGACAGCAGGCAGGCCAAGGCAAACTTCATATTCGACCTCGTGGCATGCAAGCTCGCAAAGAGGTCCCACGTAAAGGTAAAGTTCGTCAAGGAGGACATAAAGCAGCTGCAGGCTGCCATAAACGGAGACAACTTCGGCGGCACAGTAGTCGGCTGACTACCTCGGGTTCTTCACAAAGTCCCTGACCCGTTCTCTTATCCTAAAAATCTCGGGAAGCACCGAGAATGGGTCGCGCTTCGCATCTTTAAGTTCCTTGATTCTCTGTATAGCAGATTCCGAATCCCACCTATGCCTTGTCGCTCCTCCGACCTCCACGACGAGCGCCATCGTAAGGCAGAATAATTCATCGTGTGAGTGCCCCGCGGCCCCGCCAATCTGCCTAAATACGTCAACGAGATCCGGGAGAGTCTTCGCGTCCGCGACTAGGGCTGCCTCCCTACTGGCCGACTGTGTCGGTGCGGAGGGTACCAATGCAACTTGTGCTGTCGCTTCGGTGGTCGTCATCCTCTCCATATACCATCTCCTTGCATTCTTATAAAGTTTCACTTCGCTTGTTTACTGATTCGATGAAGGCGCAGTCGGCAATAGAGTTCCTCAGCACTTACGGCTTCTTATTCCTAATGCTCGGGATAACGCTTAGCATAATCGCGTTCTTCGTGTTCTACCCAAAATCGGCGCTGCCGCAGCAATGCGGAGCGTTCAGCGGACCTACCTGCGTCCTGTCGAGCGTCTACAGCAATCTCACGACCCACTATACGCTAGTGACCATATTGATGCAGAATACGCAGCCGGTCCCTATAAACATGACCAACATAACCGTGTCGATAAAGAGTACATCCACGAAGGGCACGTGCACGCCGTTCTATCTGGTGCCGGGCCAATACACTACCTGCGTCATCTATATCCCGATGATCACGAATCCAGGTGCGCTAATCCAGGGGTTTTACTCGTTTCCGGCGAAGTTCTGCAACTCTGCGCTAGGCAACATCAACAACAACACCTGCAACTTCGACAATGTAACCTACTCCGGTTACTTCTCGGCAACTGCCACGACATCCAAGATCATACTATTCAGCGTACAGGCGGTGCAGGGACCGACCACCCAATCATGGCCCACTCCGCAGCCGTCTACGCCCGGTGTGCTATCCAACTGGAAGATCCTGCAGAACGGAGATTGGGCCACCACCGAGAGCAAAGGCCAGTTCGTCTATACCTGGGGCGCGGGATACAGCAGCACCATGTTCGGCTACCCGAATATACCATTTCCGTCGTCAGTATCCACCTTATCGAATGGCCATGTTGCGTGCTCTTCTCCATACAACTCCACGTTCTCCACCGCATATACTACGCTGTACCTGCCCTCCGCGACGACCGTTGACATACGCGAGTTTGCCGACGACTTCATAGACGTATACTACAAAACCTCGACATCGGTAAGCTGGACCAAGGCATTCTCCGGCAACCAGTGGCCGGTCACGAGCTACACAACCCCAAATGGCGTGAACGCGCTGCTGAACGGTCCGTATGAGAATATCGCAGTGCTCTGGGCGAACGTCTGCGGCGGCGGCGAGCAGGACATAAACATGAGCCAGCTGCCGCAGTGAGGAAGGAATCAAAGAGCCCTTTCATAGTCTCCCATTTTATTGCCTACCATGAATGCGCTCGGCAAGGCTCTAACCCCATTTGCAATATTCTGCGCCGCGTTTGGCATACTACCATTCTTAGCCTCATCAGCGTCTGGTCTGTTCGGCCAGCACTGACGCTGTCTTGCCGAAGCGATCGAGAAAGCGGATTGGGGGGTCCGTGATTTGAACACGGGTCTTAAGCTCCCAAAGCTCAAAGCCTAACCAAACTAGCAGAACCCCCCGCGAGCAGTAATAATAATCGGCAAAGCATTAAAGCGGTTCCGTACCTACTGCTTGGCCTTCCTTCCCCTGGGCTTTGGCAGCTTCAGGTTAGGGTATATCTTGGTCAGCAGGTCCGTATTGACGTCAAAGTCGTATTTGAGGTTCTGTGCTATCTTCCTTAGCAGGTAGACGTTGGCGATTTCGGTAAGCTCCGGCTTGCCGTTAACCGCCTGGTCTACTGCGGACTTCGCCTCTTTAGAGGCGATTGCCTGTATCGCTTGGACCAGGTTAGAAATAGACTTCCTTCCCTCCCCGGTGACTGTAGTAGCGTAAGCATCCAGGATGGCAACGTTTATCCCGAGGAACTCGAACGACTTCCTGTCCAGGCTCTGCCTTATAGCTGCGAGGTTGAAGACGACCTCCTCTGGCTTGGTATCTCCTGTTATTGACATTCTCTTTATCGCCACCCACTGCCCGTATTTGGCAGCGAATTCGATTGAGTCGCCGTCGGCCATGTCGATACCCTAAGCGGCAGGCGCAGGTATGACGTAGTAACCCGAAGCCTTTTCCCTCGCAACTCTCTTTATGACACCCTTGTCGCTGAGCGCGACCAACGTGTTGGTCACCATGCTCTTCGGCCTGTTCGCTTTCTTCGCTATGTCATCTGCAGTCTTTAGGGACTCCGGCTTTGTTGCGCCGAGGTCCTTCATGGCCTGGACAACGAGCTGTTCTATTGGGTTTAAGTCAACCATTTGATTACCTTCTTAGATTAAACGTCACTTCTTGGCCCTGACTTCCTTGCGCTTAGGCCTAAGCCCTTTGTAGCCGCACTTCCTGCACATGGCAACGCCTACCTTGTTCCTAGCCTTGCATCTCCTGCATATGACTACGCGACCCATCTCGGCGTCTGCTATTGGAAATTTTCCCATAAAAGCACCGTTAACCGGCTAATCTGCCCGCTAAAAGTTAGTAATACGTCTATTTGCACGTAACACTTTAATAATCTTACGATGAGCCTGTTTTTCAGGGGTTGTACTTCCGTTATTCTATTTTTCAGAAAGATATTCGATAGTTTCCAGAGAGTTATTTTCGGCGACTTTAATGAAACCAACTTA
>JAKAWC010000014.1 GCA_021817125.1 Microcaldota archaeon | reverse complement strand
TTTTTGTAGGATTTCTACAGAGCCAAGAAAGCAGAAAAATGAGAGTCCAAAAAAATGCACCAAGACTTAAATATTCTGACATAGATGAGATGAATTTCAATAGCATGACAGACTTTATAGAAAAGTATCCTGGGCTACAGTCACAGAAAAATGTTGAAAAAGCTACTGATGCAGTCGGCGAAAAAAGAAAAGAAGTAATTGGTTCCCAAAAGGAACTTGATAAGGCAATCAGTGAACGCAACCTCATCGTAAGCACCTTCGAAAAACTCACTCAAAAAGCAGAAGATAATCTGAGCACATTCGAGGAGCTCATAAATGAAGCGGAAGAAAAAGTAAACAAATCCGGATATAACACAAGCAAAATAAGAAATCCCTTGGCAACCCAATACGAGAGAGATGCAACTAAATTAGAGTTACTGCCATATACTGGAAAACTAAAGGAAAGAAAAAGCATCTTAAAGAGGGTTCAGGGCCAACACTCGAAATACCAAAGAAAAGAATTTGTTGACATGGAGCATTAGGAATGATTCCATGCCTGAAAGAATAGGTAAAGAAAAAATAAGCAGAATGAAGGGCTGGCTCTACTTTTTAGGGGAAGATGGATACACATACAAAGTAAAAGAAAATGAGAACTCGCATAAGCATGGTTTGCTGATTAAAAAAGGTATACAGGGAACAATAAGCAATAATGAAAAAAGATTACTTCTTGAGCTTAATGAAAAAGAGTCAGAAAGAATAAGGACAGAAAAGAGAAGAGTAGGTAGAGAAAGAGTAGTGAGAGAATCAGGGTATCTTTATTTTATCGATAAAGACGGATATGCTGCAAGATCAAAAATAGATACGGTCAGTACTCTACAAAACAGAACACCACAAATTACTAACCAACTACCACAACCAGCCTCTACTACATCAAATACCATAGTAAACCTGCTCAGATCTATTTTTATAATTGCCATATTTGCCATAATACTTGGTATTTCTGCATCGTTTGCACCGAAATTGAGTACTACACCACAGCTTAATGAGACTTGGGTTAACCAGTTTTTTTCGGTCGTGGGTAACGCAAGGGGTGCGCAATACACTATGTGTCTTAGTCTAAATCTTATAGCACGGCAAAATTATAGCAATTCTTATTTAAACAATAATGAAGATATACTTGCACCACAATACCTGGAAACCGAGTATGGTGCACCAACGTCAACGCCCTATGGCGTTACGGATCCGAATACTTACCTCCAGAATTTGCATAATAATGACTCGGTAACATATAGCTCACTCATGGATCAAGCTTATTCTTATTATGGTTTTTACATATACCAAACAGAAGGCACTTTCGGCGCGCCGGGCTTACCAAATACGACAGCTCCAACACGCCATGTCTTTGTGGAACTTTCATCTACCTGTTAAGATCTCTCTAAATCTGTGAAGAGCGAGGGCGGTGCCGAGGCGCGGAGCGCCGAGAACTGTCGAGCGAGAAAGTCAAGACACAGAAGCCAGCGTTTAAGGCGTAGGGTATCCATCCGGTTTGCGATGCCACCAGAATTGTCAGAATAGCGGAAGCAGGAGAATAGCTTTTTATACCTCCCCGGCATACCATACCCTGTAATCCTGTGGAAATATGGGAAACCCAGCATTCGCGCTCTCTGCAACACCAGAGAGCGCAGCTCCGGTGATTGACGCGTTGCGCGCAACCCCAGCCCTAGCCGCACTGCCGATGCTGTATGCGCCTGCTGCGCACGCCGCAGAAGCGCCTGCGACATTATGCCTAGCACTGAGGGATGGATCTGCAAGGGACAGTCTGGGTCGCCTGAGGATGGACATTAAGAATGAGGCCCAAGTCCTAAATGATGAGCTCAGGCACGCCATCCTAGGCAGCTCCCACGAACAGGTGCAGGAACGGCTGAACCATGCACTCGAGCGCAGGGCTGCAGCAGTATCGAGACTGAAGTCTGCGATAGTGAACAGGCTCGCCGATGGCATAGATATCATGCAGGCGAGCGTGCTCGACAACCTGGCTGGCGAAGAGAACTCGGCCGCAAGACTGGCGTCGCTTCAGGAAGAGCTGAGGTCGGTGGCCGATGGGATGGTCACATTCGGCATCGGCGCTGGCAAGTGGAAGGCACGAGTCAATGAATACGTAAGGCTCACCGGTGAACGGATCATAATTGAGAAGGCCAGGGCGCAGCACAGGGACAATCCAGAGTACCTTCGGCTAGGTCAGGCGAAGCGTAGGATACTCGAAGGAAGCCATGTGGAAGTGGCTGCGAACCTAGATAGACTTCTAGCATCGGAGCTGCAGCATGAGCGCGAATTGAGGGTCCTGGCACGCGAAGCGATGTCAAGAGGCCACGACGCACCGGCGTTCGCTGCAATCACAGCGCTACCGCTGCTCTCTGATGATATAGCAAAGGCGGAACTGCCTAAAAGAGACTGAATACGTTTCCTACAATGGTCTGGTATGCCTCGCAGGCTGTCCAGGCCTTTGGCTCCTTTCCCTCTTTAATTAGCTGCCTCACCGCCTCAGCCTCGGCATTGTGCCAAATCGGGTCCAGGCTGTACTGACTCTCCTTTATGTTGCCTATCCTACGTCCCCACATTATCGACGGGTAAACGTTGCCGTAGCTGTCCATGAAGAGCGAAGCGTCCAGGCTCCTCGATTTCATCGGCACCTTATCCTCCTTTATGTATGTCACAAGCTTCCTCAGGAACGCACTCTCGACCAGTGACTTCGAGAATATGGGGAGGGAATCGAGCTCGAGAGGCCTGTTCTTGACTATCTCGTCGATCTCTTTCGCTAGCTGCTCCCGTTCAGCAGTGAACTCGAGCTTTGTGTTGGAGTAGTAGATGTCAGATACCTGTCCGACGTTCACGTGGAAGTCCTTGAACCTGGCCCATGGCAGCTCCTTCTGTACCTCCTCCACCGTCTTGTTGAGCTGTCCGGCATTGAACTTCGACATGGTGTACCCGAAGACGAACGCCAGCCCCTTGTACCTTTCCTGCAGGGCGTGAAGCCTTCTTGCCATGTCCATGACCTTGTCGAAGTTTCCCGGTATGCCTCGTATCTTGTCGTGAAGCTCCCTGTATCCGTCGAGGCTGAGGGTTATCGTTATCATTGGGATGCCCATCTTCAGCATCTCCTCTATCTTGCCAACCTCCATCTCGTGGTTGCAGAGCGAGTTTGTCGGCATCGTCAGCAGGAACAGGTCCTTGCAGTTCTCCTTGAACGCGCGGACTATCTCAAGTATGTCCCCGCGCATGAACGGCTCCCCACCGGTTATCTCTATCCACTTAAAGTGGTTGTTCTTCTTCGCGAACTCCCGTATCTCATCCAGCGTGAGCTCGCCCCTAGGCTTAATCTCCCATATGGAGCACGTGAGGCATCTGCTCTGGCACCAGTAGGTTATCGAGAAGGTGAGCTTGTAGGGTTTGCTCAGCTCGGTGAAGTTGGATCGCAGCGCTGTCATGCCTAGCTTCGCAAATTTAGAGACCGACATATCTTCAATATAACTTACTGACGATGGTATAAATAGATTGCTGTCCAATCGTTTAACGTCAAGTGGTCTAGCATGCCAAACCAAGACCGAAGCCAGCTGGTCTCAATAGTAGTGCCTACGCTCAACGAGGGGAGGAACATAGGCGCGATGCTAAAGGGCGTCAGGGAGCAGCTCAGTGGTTACAGGTACGAGCTCATTGTGGTGGACGGGGGAAGGCATGGGCCGTCAACCGACAAGACCGTCGAGATAGCGAAGAGGTACGGCGCGAGGATACTCTATGACGACAAGGGCAAGGGCTCCGCTCTTATCCGCGGGCTTAACGCCGCAAAAGGCGACGTCGTGGTCATGATGGACGCGGACCTATCGCACGAGCCGAAGGAGCTCAAGCTGCTGGTCGATGGCATAAACATAGGCTACGACGTATGCATGGGGTCGCGCTTCATAATAGGCGGCGGCTCAGAGGACATGCCTGCACTCCGCGTCTTCGGAAACAAGGTTTTTGTCACGATTGTCAATATCCTGTTCGGCTCCAACTACACGGATATGTGTTACGGATATCGCAGCTTCAGGAAGGGCGTGGCGCAGCACCTCCACTTAAAGGAACTCGGCTTCGGGATTGAGACCGAGATAAACATCAAGGCCAAGAAAATGGGGCTGAAGATAATGGAGGTGCCTAGCTATGAGAAGAAGAGGGCATTCGGGGAGGGGAAGCTCAGGTCGCTTAGCGACGGATGGCTCATATTCAGGACGATAATAAAGAATATGGGTGCGACAAAGACGTAAGCGCGCCATGACAAAGCTTTAAATGCATTATACAAGAAGAATATAAGGGAACTTCATGGAGGAAGAGGATATCGCAAAGGACGTCGAGAAGTCGGGGCAGGCTGGCGGCACAGCGGGTCATGTCAGCATAATCGAGCCGATGCTGTTCTGGGTGATCCTCCTCATAATCGCCTTGGTCCTAAGGATGGTGCTCACATTCACCGGTCTTGTCGGCTCGACAGGCTCGATATATAACCTACTCAACAGTTTCTCCAACTATGTCCTCTTCATGCCTGGCGCTGTCATACTGCCTCTCGTAGTTGGTGCGATAATAGGCGCACAGGTAGGCATAAAGGCGCACAGCATGGAGCTCGCACAAAGGGGCGGTCTGCTCAACGGGGTCTATGCCGCCGTGGTCTACCTGGTCGCGATAATCGTCATCTGGGCCATAGTATATTATGTGATTGTGCCATCAGCTCCAAGTGTCCTCCCCTCAGTCCTATTCCTGATAGGAGAATGGCTTGTGGCCCCAGTGGCGATCCTGATACTAGTGTCGTTCTTCTTCGCCGTGCTATCCCACTCGAGAAAAGTGGCGTGAAGCTCAGTCATCTCGAGGTTCATCTTCGGGATCCTGGCCCGGTTCTGGAGTTCCCGCAGGCGAATCCCGTTCCAGTGCCTTTCTGTACGCCTCCTCAAGTGGCTTCCTCAGGTGTGTGCAGCGTATGAATGCGCTCCCCGAGATATGATCGAACCCTCCAGCCGACGCTCCCGCGTCGACCTCTTCATCTGCTTCTCTATATCCGTCATTAGCATGCTGTGCAACGTCATTCCAGGCGTCAACCCACTCTTGGGACAGCCGAGCTCGCAGCTCAGACACCTTGGATGTGACCATCCCACTCGCGTATATCCCCTCCAAGGTCCTGCTTATCGCCTTGATATCGCCATCGGCATATCCACAAGGGGCGTTCATGAGCGACAATGCCTGATCGGCAGTGAGCTTATCAAGAGCAACAACATCGCCGCCGCTAGGATGTGCGCGCATAAGTTCTCGGTGTACCGGATCGGCCATATCTCCCATCTCCGCATCAAGATAATGCCAGGGGGTATGCACGTCGGTCAGTCTCGCAAAAACAAGGTTCTTCAGGCCATTAATCTGTCTTACACGCGTCCACTCAAAGGTGGTCCTTAGCTCGTCTGGGTCGCCTTCGATCAAATCGCTCCGGCCACCAAGCGCCATCTGTGACCGCATCGCACTCGCCGAGTACAGCGAGGCAAGCGCTGCGATGTGTGTTTCACGCTTCTTTGCGTCTTTCTCGTCGGCGATGCACCCGATTATCCATGGCAGATGTGCAATTCTGTTGGAAATCGTCGTAAACCGATTTATTTTGCCGAATAGGGCGTAGAGCTTAGCCACCAGGCGCATCGCATCTGCATCGTCCATCTTAAAGTCGCTAATCAGCTCGTTGTAAATCCTTAGCTGAGCAATGTTCCCGATGCGCTGTGACGTTCGCCCGCGCTCTATTTGCATATCTGCGTCATGAGTCAGTGCTAGAGGCAGGTTTCTAAATACGCTTCCAAAATATGCGCTGATGGTTCCTCGGACCAATCTCTCATCTGACGCCTCTCCTCTCCTACTCAGCAGTCCCATTCCCAGGTTTAAGAGATCAGCCATAAGCTGGTCTCCGCCAACAGCGTGGACCTTTGAAGGTATTGTTGAAGTGCTGTAATCATCACATCTCCCAAATTTGGCAAACATGGAGTTCGTGCTCGCCTTTACTCTCTCTGTCGCCTCGGCCACATCCTGGCTCCTAGGGCTGAACGCTCGCGAGAGTGCAACAAGCATGTGTGCAGCAAGCGCCGTCCTTAAAAGCAATGCCTCCTTTACGGAATCAGCAGCCGCATCCCTTCCCCAGGCATAGCCCGATCTTAGTGCAGGATCCTGTGCCACTCTATCGTTCATCGCGACGAGCCTCTTGGCGATTCTGAGGCACGCTGCTTCCGCCTGTCGGGTGCGTGCACTCATCACTACCGGCGCTGCCATCTGCTCTCCGAATCCATTAAGTTCTCATCGTTTAAATACGTTAGTCCAGATTTGTCCTTTACGCAAGGAATGCCTTAGGACAGTTCTCCACTAACCCTCCAGATTAGTCTGGTATTGTACGTTTAATCGAGACAGATTGAAGCATACGCATATACGGGGAAACCGCATAATATAATTGTAACGAGATGAGATTTATGCCAATAGAAGTTGCTGGAAAGACAAGGGAAGTGGTTTACTATGAACACTTCCGTCAGGTCACCGGGATTACAGAACCCACTAAGCTGGCAGAGCTGAATACGATGGCAATGGCTGCCGCTGCGATAGACCGCAGGGCAAGATATGACGGGTTAGGGATGGATGCCTTCAATGTCTCCTACAAGGCGACCGATCTAGATGGGACCGTAAACGCAATGATTGCCATAGCGATGATTGCAGAAAACGCCCCCGTGCGCAATATGGGCGTGATGAACATAAGTCCAATAGGGCAAAACACGGATGAATGGGCCCGCTCGCAGGTTGTCACTGAAACAAAGAATGCGATTGAGGCGGTAAGGGAATTAAGGAAAGAGCCAGTCGGAAAGCCTTTCGGATCCACTCCATCAGACGCACAGACAGCCATCTTAAGGCTGATGGACAGCGGAAAGCTGGACTTTATCGCGGCAAAGAGGGGAGGCGGACCGGTTCTCTGATTATTTTGCAGAGCTCACTATCTTTATGACATCGTTGTCCTTCAGCTTGTAGTCCTTGGCGATGCGGATCTTCCTCTTGGCGTCAACCGCATGAAGCATGTGCCTCGCAAGGTCCGTATGTATCGATGCCGCCAGGTCGGTCGCCGTCGCGCCGTCGCCAATAAGCCGCGCATCCGGCAGCACGTTGCCGAAGTGGTCGGTATACTTGTTCTCGTCCTCGACCGGGTAGACGACTATCTTCTTCAGCAATGTGAAGACAGCTGCGTCGAGCAGCTGCTCTACGCCAGTCCCGCGGTTCTCCTTGATGTACTTTGCCATGAAATCAAGCGCGTTCTTCTGCCCGATTCCCGGCTGGCCCTTAAGCGCAAACGAGTCAGAGCCAGGCTCGTAGTCGATTATGCCTGCCTTCGCCGCCTTCCTAAGCGCAAGCTCCACAGCGGCAGAGCAGCCCACGACGATGTGGCCCTGCATCCTGGTCTTGAGCTTCGCAAGCGCGTCTTTCGGGCTCTGGTCCATCTTGTTCGCGGCTATTATTATCGGTTTATTGACCGCCAGCAACGATGCCGCGAACCTCTTCGCCTCATCCTCGCTCCAGTTTATCTTTGAGGCGGAAAGTGCGTTCGCCGCAGCGGCATCGCGTATCTGCGCGATGTCGCACCTGAATCCGGATAAGAGTTCGGACAGGGCTACGTCTCCGTCGTTCCTCCGTGCGAACGTGCTCTTATGTTTCATGATTATGCCGGCGAGCCAGGAGGACATCTCCTCCTTTATCATCTCGACTTCCAGTGCGGGGTCGCTGCTCTCTGAGACGCTGCCATTCACGTCTGTCTTCCCGCTAAGGTCCACTACCTGTATCAGGACGTCAGCGTTTATCAGGTCGTTGAGGAACTGGTTGCCCATTCCCTTCCCGAGGTGCGCCCCAGGCACCAGGCCTGCCACGTCAACCAGGTTGACGGGTATCCTCCTGATCCCGTTTATGCAGAGCGAGTTCCTCGGCTTGCACTTGACCCCGAGCTCCTGTTCAACGCACTTCCTGGCAACATAGCCCACGCCGATGTTCGGCTTGATAGTGGTAAAAGGGTAGTCCGCGATGTCAACTTCTATCAGGGTCATGGCCGAGAATAGGGTTGACTTTCCCTTGTTAGGTGCACCTACGATACCGATAAGCATGAGCTCACGCTGCAAACATTCTATAAATCTCAACGCATAAAAAGATGCAAGTATAAGATATCTACGCCGTGCAGGGGTGGCGGAGCCAGGTCAAACGCGACAGGTTCAGGGCCTGCTGCCTTAGGGCTACGTGTGTTCAAATCACACCCCCTGCACCATTCTGAAAGTTAGTACACTCCTTCTTACAAAAGCCTTAAATAAACATATTGTTTATTATTGATATATGGATAAGCTGGTAGAGAAACTGGTAAATGCAGTTCAAAACTCCCCTGGAAGCATCGCTATGCTAGAGACGCTTGAAAGTCTGAAACTATGTGACGAGTTTACCCTGAAAACTACGCTGAGCAGATTAAGCAAGTCCGGCAAGATCATCCGTCTAAAGCGTGGAGTCTACTCTGCGAACCCTATAAGAGATGCGTTCGCGGCTGCGCAGCACACGTACAATGGATACATTGGGTTTTCTAGCGCCTTGTATGTCCATGGGCTTATCACAGAACTACCGTTTACAGTTACTGTAGTGACAGTTAATAAATCAGCATCGAAGGCGTTTGGAATGTATGAATTCAGGTCTGTTGCGCTGAAAGAAAAGGCCATAGGGTTTGAAAATATAGATGGCTTAACGGTTTCAACCAGGGCAAAGACCTTATTCGATTGCATTTATCTGGAAAGATATTCGGTTGAAAGGGGCAAGCTAATTGATGCGTATAGGGTGACGCGGCTCAACAGGGAAGAGCTAAAGGAATTTGAGTCGTATGTAAATCGTTTTATCAAAGCTAAAAGGCGTAGCGTATTCGACAAAATAAGGAAAGCGATAGTCAGTAGGGGCGGGATCTCATGAAACTTGACTTAGAAGTGTGCAGGGCAATTGCCATCCGTTACGGACTCCCTCTTCAGTTTGTATTTAAGGAATTTCATCTTATGGATGTGATATCTCAAATAGCTGCGCTTACGGTTTTGGAACCAAACTCGTTGGTCTTCAAAGGAGGAACAGCGCTTAGTAAAGCATATCTGCAAAAAATGCAGAGGTTCTCAGAGGACGCGGACTTCGATTTGGTGACCGAGAATGCGAGAAAAGACCTGCATGATTTCTGCAAGAAGCTTGCAGTCGGAATCAAAGGTTATACGATAGCGGAATTCCGCAGGATACGCTCCACGATGCAGTTTTACTGTAACTATGAGACGCCTCTTGGGGGCATGGACCACATCAGGATTGATATTGCACCAAAGAAGCTTCTCACAGCAAAGCCATTGGAAAGCCGCCAGATAATTTCCGAGTTTACACAATCCTCTATAAGCGGAATGCGCATATATCCGATAGAGGATCTAACTGCGCGCAAGATGAATGCTCTTGCAACACGCACGGAGGGCAAAGATGTATATGACGTTCATGCAGCGTTGCCGATGTGCTCCAAAAGAGTGCTCAAAACCGCGATTGAACTAATGTTAGAATCGGAAGACGATGGCAGCACCGCAGAGGTGTTCCTGCAGAAGGCTATTCTCCGCCTTAAAAAGAGCAATCCGAAGAAAATGCAAAATATCACAAATCCATTTATCCCTGTCATAAATCGGCCGAAAAACTGGGAGGAATTGAAAAACGACCTGCTGACGAAGCTAGACGCTCTACAAAAGTAGCCCTAATTATTTCGATTAGAGACGATACAGGGAGGGAACAGTGACTGATACGGAGATCAAAGAGGTGTTAATGGTTGGTTGGCATATGCAAAGTTCGCCAACACCTACAAACCTACAAACTGCGGAAAAAGGTATCCGACCGCACTGTTCAGATTCTGCAAATCTGAACCTTACCTGCTCATATAGCTTAATCGCTTAATTTTATTTGAAAACCAGAGTTCGAATCCATGTTATCTGAGAGTGTGAGTTTATGACGTTTGCGAAAAAGAATTCATCTTTTTCTAGCGACTTTACCGATGGCGGAGCCGGGTCAAACGCGACAGGTTCAGGGCCTGCTGCCTTAGGGCTACGTGTGTTCAAATCACACCCCCTGCACCATTTAAGGT
This sequence comes from Microcaldota archaeon, assembly GCA_021817125.1. Lineage (GTDB taxonomy): Archaea > Micrarchaeota > Micrarchaeia > Micrarchaeales > CABMGC01 > JAKAWC01. The sequence continues at coordinate 17,026 of JAKAWC010000014.1, read as the reverse complement.
CGATTGAGGAACCAGAGTTCGAATCCCAGCTTTGGCCATCGGTGTTCGAATGAAGAAACGCCTACTCAAAACAGATCAGATAATCGCCATACCCGCGTATCCGCGCAACGTACGGATAATAGAACTCTATTACAGGATGTTCAAGAAAGGGGGCGTCACGCTCGTACCTCCCTGTCCTGTCGTCAGCAAGAGAATCATCATGAAGATGACAAAAAGGCGCCTATCGGAGAAAACTGAGAACAGACTTCTACTTTTCTTGAAAAGAAATCCCAGCGCCGCATATCAGCCGCAATAATAGTGCTCGCATACGGAAGCGGAATGCTCCATGCAGGGACGGGCAGCTATATCCCTGTGCCGGCAGCGAGCGCCAGAGTGACCCTAAATGTGAGTACAGGCGCATCGGCGAGCATAGGGCGAATAGTGAACATCCACTAGAGCCTGTCGCCTCAGGGTCATGCAATCCCAGATTCCGTTAGACATCGTTCCTCATGCCTGATGCAGGATTCCGGAATCCCGCTTGGCCCTAAGAATCTCCTGCTCAACGAGTTCTGCCAGGTAGAGCAACTTTTCCTGTTCTATCGCAGGTTGCGCCATCGGCGTCTTGTCACGCAGCAGCTCGGCGAAGCGACCCGCAAGACCCTCAACCTCATGCGCAGGTCTGTTTCTCCATACCCTGAACATGCCCTCCACCACGTCGCGTATCTCTGCCCTATCCCGCGCTGTCAGCACATCGCTGGCCGAATGCCGAAGAACTTGTCTAGCCATGATATGCCTAATAGCCAGTCTGGTATATAGCCCCTCCCATCCGGGGGTTGGAACTTCTTTTAAACCTTGCCATCGTATACAGCGTAGGTGCTTATATGCCAAAGAAAAATGTGAACTCGGTCATGGTCGACCCAAGCATGTACATGGATAGGCTGCTTCATTATCAGGAGAGACACTCGGGATGGAGGATATTCCAGTCCATCTACTGGTCCATCTATCTGATCATCGCATCGATAATCCTCCTGTACTACGGGCAGCTCAACCTGACGGTGCCGATATTCTTCGGGATAATGATATTCATCCTGGCCATAATGGTAATAATACACGGCTTCGCCACCTCGCTGCACCTGAAGCTGATGATGAGATACGGCTAAAGGCTCTCTCCTTTAAATATTTTGTTATTACTATCTTATCATCATTCTACGGTTAGCTCTACTTAGAAAGCACAGCTGGTCTGATGCCACTACAACTGCCAAATATATACGCCAGCAAGAACCTCAAGGTTCTGGCGATAATCCCGATAGTTCTGATGCTGATAGGGATATACCTATCGACGCAGATAGTGCTAGATTCATCGCTTCAGGGAGGCATCTCGATAACGCTGCAGACTAACTCGACGATGGCGCCATCGCAGATATCCGGTGCGATATCTGCCGCCCTCCACACGCCCAGCCCGTCTGTGCAGTCGAGTCCGGGCGGCGTATCGATAACGCTGATAAGCAATTCGAGCCTCGCGTCAGCGCAGGATTACTTGATAGCCATGTACGCGTTCCAATCCAACTACTCTGCGTGGGAGCTCAACGCCACAAGCTACGAGGTCGGGCTGGAGAGCCAGCCAACGAACCAGACGCTCCTATCTGAACTTGCGTTCGCGAACAGGTCCGCCGTAGTCGCTGTCGCAGGCATGCAGTCGCAGATGGGCGGTGAGATGTCCGCGCTCAAGCCGTTTGAACCTAATGCAGCGTTCAGCTCCTCAGATCCCGCCGCTATAGCCTCTTATGCGCAGGGGCTATACTCCAATGCCAGCAACGTTTACCAGTCGAGGGTGATATCCTCGCTGCACGACATACTGCCGTTCTCCTCCTATTCATACCAGGAGGTCAGCCCGACCCTGGGCCGCTACTTCCTGTCCCAGCTCAGGTTCATAATAATAGTCGCCTTCATACTCATCTCGATAATAGTCTTCTTCATATTCAGGTCCCCGGTCGTCTCGCTCGCGCTGGTCTTTGGCGCCGCCAATGACATAATAATCGCGCTGGGCGCAATGGGGCTATTCAAGATACCTCTCGGGCTCGCATCGATAGGTGGTCTGCTCATGCTCATAGGATACTCGATAGACACGGAGATACTAACTTCAATCAGGATACTCAAGAGGAACGAGGGCTCGCCGGAGGACAGGGCATACGGTGCGATGAAGACAGGGCTCACCATGACATCCACGGCCATAGTTTCGTTCGGGGTCCTGTTCGCGGTCTCGATACTTACATACGTTCCGACATACTACCAGATTGCAAGCGTGGTGCTGTTCGGCCTGGTGGGCGACATATTCACCACATGGTTCGGCAACACCGCAATGATACTGATGTATAAACAGAGAAAGGATAGAGTCTGATGCCAGCGTTAGATTATCTAAAGGACTACCGGATTACCGTATTGATACTGGTAATACTAGCCCTGGCCATGTTAGACTACACCTACGGGGGACCGAACGGTCTGCACCTGGGAATCGAGTTTGTGGGCGGCACGCAGATACCGATAACGCTTGAGCACAGCGTCACGCCAGACCAGATGTCCAACCTTACCAGTATACTGCAGCAGAGGACGTCGACGTTCGGCCTTAAGCAGGTCACCGTCGAAGGCATAGGCAGCTCGGCGGTCTACGTGGTGGTCCCGACCGTATCGAACAGCGAGATACAGAGTACGATAAACATAATCGAGAGTCAGGGGGTCTTCCAAGGAATAGTGTCCGGAAAGGAGGCGCTCAACGGGTCTTCCATACTCAGCGGCGGAATAGGCGCAGCCCCTCCAACGACCTTTAACGGCAACGTCACCTGGACCGTCAGCTTCTTCATAACGCAGCAGGCAGCAGTGCATTTTGCGAAGGTGGTCTTTGGACAGGCGAACCAGCCGCTCTATATGTTCCTTGACAGGCCGACATCGTCTGTTGTCATAATCAACCAGTCACTGCTGCTATCTGCATCTAGCCTTACGGGACCATCCAACCTGAGCGCCGAGACCACTGCGATGGAGAATGCCGTGGCGCTCGGAAACAGGACGATACCAATCCAGATACTCAACCCGAGCGGATCCAACTGGAAGGCAATATATGCATTCCTCTCCGCAAATCGGAATCGATACAACAACGTGATCGTCGCGCAGAACACGTCGAAAGGCCTGATAAGCAACATCACGTCGCTGAACTACTCAATAACCCGGGTGAACGCCACCAGCATGGCGCCGACGTTCGAGGTGCCCCAGACCGCGACAGGACAGGCTCTGCCGACGGTCGTCGACACCTGGCCCGCTGTCGGGCTGCTATCAGCGCCGACGCTGAACCCCGGCATAACAAACGGCAGCATAGGACAGAGCTATGAGATAAGCGGCGCTGCTCTGCCGTCCCTGACACTGGCGCAGAAGCAGACCTATGCCGAACAGCAGTCGAAGACGATTGCCAGTATACTTAGCGGAGGGGCCCTCCCCGTGCACGTTATAGTAGGCACGCCCACCACCATACCTGCGACCCTAGGGCAGCACTTTGAGTACATCAGCATAGTCATCGCCCTTCTCGCGATACTCGCCGTATCTATAGTAATCGTAGTCAGGTATAGGAAGCCTTTCCTGATAGTGCCAATTATACTCATCACGCTTGCAGAGCTGTTCATAATAGTGTCGATCATAGGGCTCGTCGGCACGATAGACCTGGCAGCCGTCGCCGGAATGATAGCCGTAGTCGGCACAGGCGTTGATGCACAGATCATAATAACGGATGAGATAGTCTCAGGTGGCAGCGCAGCCACAATGAAGATGAAGATAGGCAACGCATTCTATGTCGTCTGGGCCGACGCAGCGCTGCTCATCATAGCGATGATGCCCCTGCTCTTCTCGACCTCCCTCGTCTCGATAATCGGCTTCTCAGAGTCCACCATACTCGGTGCCCTCCTTGGAGTGCTGATAACAAGGCCTGCATACGGTGCGATAGTCAGCAGGCGTTTTGAAAAGAGTGAGAAGCATGGTTAAGCACTGCCCCACGTGCCATAGGGACAGCAAAGAGGCGAGGTTCTTCGGCGAATTCTGCGAGCACTGCATGCGCGACAAGCTCTCGAAGAAGCTAAAGGACAAGATTGAGATCGTCAAGTGCAAGCGTTGCGGCAAGATATACGTGACAGGCCAGTTCATGGAAGAGACCGACGACGCGATGACGGTGCAGGTTCAACGCGAGTTCAAGGGCTATTTCGTAGAGCTACTCGGTTACGGCGACAAGGAAGCGAAGGTAGCCGTGACGGAGAACATCCGCGGCGAGGACCTGACTGTCCATAAGGTGGTGGAGCTGAACTGGAAAAAGACGATGTGCACCGGATGCACCCGATACCTTGGTGGGTACTACGAAGCAGTGATTCAGCTCCGTGGCGCTCCCAGCAGGGTGCAGACGATGATGGGCCGCATATCCAGGTATTTTGAGCGGAACAGCGAGTATGTGAGTAGGATAGAAGAGGTCGACGGCGGCTATGACGTCTTCGTCTCGAGCAAACTGCTGACCGCGCACTTTCTGGAGATACAGAACATAAAGCCAGTCATATCCTACACCCTATACGGGCTGAACCGGGGCAAGAAGGTGTACCGAAACACGTACGCGGTGCGTCTATAAACGCCTTGGTAGAAAAAGTCACATAATCCCCTATTGCGTTTGGGCAATCCTTACTGGGATAGTATGTATATATATAAGATTCCCCAGCCATAGCTCTTAACAGGAGTGACATGCCCAACCGTCCCACAGCAGTATTGCTGTATTCCCTCTTGACGATAGTAGCGTTGGCGCAGCTGGCAAGTGCGATATACATAACACCCATATTCAGCGGCACATCTGCGGCATGCAACCAGACTAGCGCGAACCTTATATCGTGCCAGGATGGGAAGCCGATAACCGTGGCATTTTCTGTGTCTGCTCCATACGCACCGATATACGGCACATTCACCGCCTACCCGACCGATTACGCAAACGAGACGTTCCCGATAGACTTCTATGGGAGTCTCTGCACAATATCCAGCAGCTCGACAAAGACCTGCTTCCTAACTCTCAACCCGATATCGCCTTTCCAGGGCAACGGAACCGTGGCGAAGACAATCAGCATAAAGTTCGTCTCGTCCAACTACCCGCAGATATCGTTCACCAACTCGTTCAATATTACGATAGTCCACACCGCCACTCCTGAGACTTCTGCGCTGGTCTCCCTATACGACTCCGTCAACGGCACATACAACTCGATGAGCAACGTATACTATAGCCGATGCACCAGTTACGACGTGTGCTGGGCCAATCTGAGCGGTACGCTACAGGCGACCCATGCCCAGCTCGCCAATGCAAGCTCCCAGGTGTTGCACTCAAGGCTTGACGCAGCATACTACAACATCTCCATAGCAAACAGGTCCATAACCTCCATGAATCCGACATATGACCTGTACGTCAACATCTCCAACAGGATAATCAACAATGTGGTCAAGGCGAACTATCTGATCTCCAACGCCACCGCACTATACTACAACGACACAAAACAGCTCAGCAACTGCACGTTCGCAAATGGAACCAGCTACGACTCATATGTCTCAAACAGCCTGGCTCCCCTAAGGACATACCCCATGCTCAATACCGTGTCAGGTTCCACCGGTTACCTGAACCTTGCGACAAACGTCTCCTCTAAAGAGGACGCGCTCGTCAGGGCGTGCATAAGCGCAAAGCCCATCCTGCCTAAGATATCCATCGAGGCTCCGAGCGGTGCAACGCGGTATCTGGAGTACGTCGGCGTGATAGCGATTGTCGCGTTCGCAATATACATGCTACTCAGGGCCAACGAGTTTAAGGCCGATTCAAAGTGGCTTGAATCAAAGCTCGAGCGCAAGATGGCTGAGCAGCCCCGGCTGCCAGAGGAGGCAAAGTCCGATGCCCCCCTGGGTGCAGATGTACCTAGCGCTTCGACCTCTGCAACTGAGTCCGCGCCGGCTCCAAAGCAGACCTGGGTCGCAGAGGAGGAGAAGAAGCTAGAAGACGAGATGGCATCGCTCGAGGATTCGTTCGACAAGTGGCTCAGTGAGCACATAGGCAAGCACGAGGAAGACTCCACATCCCATAAGGATAACTGACTGGGCCCCGTAACGTTACGCATGTTTTTTAAATAGAGCCTGCGATTCATTACTCATGAGGCGGGAGATAAACGTAGAGATTGATGAGAGCGAAGCGTCGGAGAACGCCGCCGCCGTTGCGAAGAAAGCACAGAAAGAATCTGCAGGATACGAAGCGTTGTCCATGCTCCTGAAAGCTGCGATAGTGGCGGGAATAATCATCCTCATAAACATAAACTATCCGACAATAGTCATCCTGTCTGCGCTGCCTCTGCAGCTGTCGACGCTCTTCACCCAGCCTTTCCTTGTCGACTTCGTCGTGGTATTCGCAGTCCTTACCCTATACGATCTTCTTGTTGAACGCAAGGGGCTGCTATATGGCGAGCTGATAGGCGGGCTTGCCGCCGGTGTGGTGCTGGCGACGGGGAGCTATTCGCTATTCCAGACTTCACTGCCACAGGTGTTTGCGCTCAGCCTGATGCTTTTCATAGCGTTTCTCATATCCTTCCTGCTCGGGATAGCTGTAAAGAGATACGCAGTCCTAAAGCTGGTGCTGATGGCATTCATATTCTTTCTCGCCATCGAGCTGTTCCTGAACCACATCTCAGGAGGTTTTGGAAGCAACGGCATATTGCCATCGAACTTCTCGATAACCAGGCAGAACATACCACAGAATACTATAATCAACTATACCCTATCGCTGATCAACCAGGACCGGAATCAGTACGGGCTGCCAAACGTGACCCTCTCTCCAGAAACGTCTGGTCAGCAGCACTCGGACAGCATGCTCCAGTATGGATACTTCAGCCACTGGGATCCGTTTGGCATGAAACCCTACATGAGGTACACCCTTGTCGGAGGGAACGGTGCAGTGACTGAGAATGTCGCTTATGTATACTACTCCCTTGGCATAGACCCGGAGAAGGCGATAAAGCAGATGGAGTACAATATGATGTACAACGACAGCAAGTGCTGCAACAACGGGCACAGGGACAACATAATCAATCCCGAACACAACCAGGTGAGCATAGGCGTGGCCTACAGCGGCACCACGATATATCTCACGGAAGACTTCATCAATCACTACATAACATGGACAGGGTCAACTCCGAACTACGACAACGGTGTGATGTTCTTGCAGGGCAACCTGGCGCCTGGCTTCGGCATATACAGCGTAGAGGTCGTATATGACAAACCGCAGGTCCCGATGTCGGTCGCCCAGCTCGACAACACATCGGACTATAGTTATGGCAGTGCCATTGCAGGCGTAGTCAGCAATCCCCGGTATTACTATCCCAACCTTACTACCATAACAGCCAATGAATACTCAGTAAACAGCAACAGCTTCACGATATCGTTCGACATGAGCAAACTGGTCCAGTCGCACGGGGCGGGAGAATACACCGTGCAAGTGTGGCTTACCGACCCAAGGACCAACGCGAACTTCGTGGCATCGACGTATACTGTGTTCATAAACAGCAACGGGCAGGAGTACACGCCAGGCTCGGTCTAGGGGAACCTATAAGAATGCAGGATACCCTATAATCCGTATTATCCTACGTGAGGTATTAGATGGCTACGGACAAGGCTGCTGGCAAAAAGTCGAAAGGGAACCACATCTACAACCGGATGATGGTCAACCTATACTATCTCGAAGTGATTAGGGGCCTGGTAAAGAACTGGCCTGACGTTGTGATGTTCCGGCTTGGGCTGAAGAGAAAGCTGGACATCAACTTCAGGAACGGGGGCACGATAAAGATCAACGGGCACATGCGGTTCCGCGCATACGACCACGATCTGCTGTTCACGTACAGCAACCCCACCCAGGCGCTCCACACCATGGGACTGATAAGGTACGACATACTCGAGGGACAGTACCAGCTGCTCGATGTAAAAGGCAGGGAGGTAGTCGACATCGGTGCATACGTGGGTGACACGGCGATATGCTTTGCGATGCGCGGAGCCAGGCACGTCTACGCCTTTGAGCCGTATCCATTCTCATACAACACCGCGATGAAGAACGTGGAGCTCAACAAGCTGGGTGACAGGGTCACCCTGATAAATAAGGCATGCTCCGACAAGGGGGGTCACTTCGTCCTCGACGCAAACTTCCTGAACGCGCCGTCGAGCGGGATAAGGGAGGTGCCCAATGGCACAAGGATAGAGATAACGACACTTGACCGCATAGTCAAAGACCTGAAGCTGGGCAGTAACGCCGTGCTCAAGGTCGACTGTGAAGGATATGAATACAAGGTGCTGCTTGGTGCGAAGAGGGAGACGTTGCGCAGGTTCGGTCAGATTATCGCAGAATACCATTACGGATACGAGCCCCTCGTGCAGAAGCTCAAGGAAGCCGGCTTCAAAGTGACCTACACCAAGCCAAGGCATACGAAGAACTGGGATGTCGAGAACCACGATATGCAGGTCGGGATAATCTACGCTCGAAAGTAGTCAGCCGAGCACGATTATCGTCTTGGTGTTGACTATCCCCTCCACGGTGTCGACGGCCTTGAGCAGGATCTCCTTCAGATGCTGCGTGTCCCTGGCGATTATCTTTATAAGCATGTCTGCCTCCCCTGTGATTACGTACCCCTCCTTTACGTATGCCATTCCTAACAGCTCCTTCAGTATCTTGTCCTGTGTCTTTTTCAGCTGCTTTAGCAGGTTTATATCCGTATTGATGAGCACGAACGCCGTGAGCGGAAGCCCGGCCCTCTTCCAGTCAACATCTCCTTTGTAATGTCGGATTGTGCCATCCTTCTCAAGCTTCTTCATCCTGACGTGCACCGTCGACAGCGGTACGTTCAGCTTCTTCGCAAGCGTGGTATAACGTATCGTCCCCGCGTCGACATACTCTATGATGCTCTCGTCAAGTTCGTCCATTATTAGATATTATCTAATTCATTTATAAAGATTAGCTATTAAAATGTATATTTTACGCTTTATCTGTGGATAAATATATATAGCACCCTAGAGTAACTAACTCATGTACAGCGGAGAGGGGAGGGGAGAATTCGTTTCAGCGGAGAGGGTAAGGGATGGACGGTGGACCTCTGGGAGGGGGTCCACCATTCTACTGCTATAAGCTGGTCACATGTGCGGGATAATCGGGATATTTGACTTCAGCGACCAGAGCCGCATGAGGGTGCGCGCCCTGGACATGGCATCGACGATTAGGCACAGGGGACCGGATTGGAGTGGCATCTATGCTGACGAACATGCGATACTCGCCCACGAGCGGCTTTCCATAGTGGATGTGGAACACGGAGCTCAGCCGCTGGTCGATAGCGGCACAGGGAATGTCCTCTGTGTGAACGGAGAGATATACAACCACGAAGCGCTAAGGGCAAAGCTGAAGAAGCCGCACTCATGGAAGACGAAATCAGACTGCGAGATAATACTTTACCTCTACGATGAGTACGGCCCAAAGTGTGTCGAGATGCTCAGTGGTATCTTCGCTTTCATACTTTATGACAAGAAGCGCGGCAGCTACTTCGTTGCCAGGGATCACATGGGCGTTGAGCCCCTGTACATGGGCTGGGATAAGGAAGGTGCAGTCCACATAGCCAGCGAGATGAAGGCGCTCGACCAATACTGCGACGAATTTAAGGAGTTCCAACCTGGGCATTACTACGACAGCAGGCAGAAGGAACTCATCAGGTGGTACGACCGAAGGTGGATGCATGCGGTGCCAAGAGGGAGGGCTTCGCCCAAGAGGCTGCGGTACGAGCTCGAATCTGCCGTGAGGAGGCAGATGATGTCTGACGTCCCCTACGGCGTGCTGATCTCGGGGGGACTGGACTCGTCCATAATCGCCGCGATAGCCGCGAAGTATAGCCGAAGGAGGGTAGAGACCAAGGACAAAGAGGAGGCATGGTGGCCCAGGCTGCACTCGTTCTCTGTTGGGTTGGAGAACTCACCTGACGCAAAGTTCGCAAAGAAGGTCGCAGAACACATCGGCACTGTCCACCACGAGCTGATATTTACTTTGCAGGAAGGACTCGACGCCATACGCGATGTGATTTATCATCTCGAGACGTTCGACACAACTACGGTGCGCGCAGCGACTCCCATGTACCTCATGGCACGCAAGATAAAATCGATGGGAATAAAGATGGTCCTCTCCGGGGAGGGATCTGACGAGGTCTTCGGAGGTTACCTCTACTTCCACATGGCTCCAGATGCAAAAGAGTTCCACGAGGAGCTGGTGAGGAAGCTATCCATGCTCAGCAAATACGACTGCCTGCGGGCGAACAAGGCCACTGCCGCGTTCGGTCTTGAGACCAGAGTGCCTTTCCTGGACAAGGAGTTCCTCGATTATGTTATGGGCATAGATCCCGAGCAGAAGATGTGCAAGGGCAGTAAGATGGAGAAAGGCATACTCAGGGAGGCCTTCCAGGGCCTGCTCCCAGAGGAGATAGTCTGGAGGCAGAAAGAGCAGTTCTCTGACGGTGTAGGGTACGGTTGGATCGATACGCTGAAGAAGCACGCCGAGGAGCACATCACCGATGAGATGATGGCTGTTGCTGCAACCCGGTTCCCCGTGTCAACGCCAAACTCAAAAGAGCAGTATTACTACAGGCTGATATTCGATGAGCTTTTCAAGTCAAGGGCAGCCGCAGCGACTGTGCCAGTCGGACCGTCAATCGCATGTTCCACTCCAACCGCAATCAGATGGAGCAAGGAGTTTGCAGGCATGGCAGACCCTTCCGGCAGGGCCGTAGCCAATGTTCACTTGGATGGCCTTAAAAAGAAGAACACATAAGCAAACGCCGACATCATCTTTATATAATTTGGTTTCTACTTCTAATTATCCGAGGTAGGGAGTATGCCTAGAAAAAAAGTCACTATAGTCGGGGCAGGAAGGGTCGGCTCCACCACGGCACAACTTCTTGCTTACAAGGATATATGCGACATAGTCCTACTCAATCGGACCCCAGAGACTGCAATGGGTATAGTGCTGGACATAAAGGAGAGCGCTCCAATCGAGGGATTTGACTGCAACATCAAAGGCACGGGAGACTATGCAGACATACGAGATAGCGACATAATAATCATAACTGCCGGTGCCCAGAGGAAGGAGGGACAGTCGAGGGACGAACTGCTTAAGATCAACGCCGACGTGATGCGACCGATATGCGAGAAAGTCAAGAAGCTATCCCCAAATGCCGTAGTAATCGTGCTTACGAACCCTCTGGATCAGATGGTTTACTTGGCGAAGCAGCTCACTGGCTTTCCAAAGCAGCGTGTCATAGGAATGGCAGGCATACTAGATACCTCACGATACAAGGAGTTCCTGTCAATGGCGCTAGGAACAAGCGTCAATGACATCTCAGCAATGGTGCTCGGAAGCCACGGCGATCTGATGGTCCCGTTGCCAAGATTTACGACGGTCGCCGGAGTTCCGGTCACAGACCTCCTTACCGCAGATAAGATCCAGAACGTCATAGAGCACACAAAGAACGCCGGCGCAGAGATAATCAAGCTGGAGAAGTCGAGCGCGTTCTACGCACCTGCATCGGCGCTTGCATTGATGGCAGAGTCGATACTCGCCGATAGCAAGCGAATGCTTCCCTGCTCGGTCTACCTAGACGGAGAATACGGGATAAGGGGAGTCTTCCTGGGCGTACCTATAGTGCTTGGGGCAAAAGGTGCAGAGAAGATAATCGAGCTGAAGCTCGACAAAGGCGAGAAAGAGGCACTGAAGAAGGCCGCAGGCGCGATAAGCGCCATGGTCAAACAGCTGGTATGAAAGGCGGGGTTATGGCTGAAGTCGCAAAAGAGGAGGTGTTCAAGAAGGGGCTCGAAGGCGTGGTCGCCGGAGACTCGAGCATATGTTCTGTCCAGGGTGACGTCGGAAAGCTGTATTATAGAGGGTACAGCATAGGGGACCTCGCAGCCAACTGCTCCTTCGAGGAGGTAACATATCTCCTGCTCTACACTAGACTCCCGACAAAGCAGGAGCTCAAGGCGTTCAGAAAGACGCTCGTTGGGCAGATGAAACTGCCGAAGCACGTATTGGCTGTGCTAAAGAAGCTTCCGAAGGAGACTACGCCAATGGAGGCGCTCCGCACGGGGATTAGCGCGCTTTCCGTGAAGGAGCCCGAGGCACTCGGTAGGCCCGTGGAGGAACAACTTCCGATATGCGTAAACCTGATAGCGAAGTTCCCTGCAGTCGTTGCGGCATATCACCGGATAAGGAACGGCCAGAAACCGGTCTCCCCAAAAAAGAGCATGGGCTATGCAGCAAACTTTCTTTACCTGCTTAACGGCAGGGCACCGACTCCGGAGGAGGAGAGCGTAGTCGACGCAGACTTTGTGCTCCATGCCGAACACAGCTTCAACGCATCGACGTTTGCGGTCAGGGTGACCGTCTCCACGCTCAGCGATATGTACTCCGCGATGACCACAGGCATAGGCGTACTGAAAGGCCCGCTTCATGGAGGAGCTGCGCAGGAGGTAATGGTCATGCTTGAGAAGATAGACAACCCCGACAAGGTTGACTCGTTCGTCCGCGATGCACTCGTGAAGCACGAGAAGATTATGGGCATCGGACACCGGATATATAAGGTCTACGACCCGCGGGCAAAGATAATCAAGGCAAGGGTCGAAGCACTTAGCAGGCAGAAAGGCGACACAAGGTGGTATACGATGCTCGTAAAGATAGAGGAAATCATGGCGAGGGAGAAGCACCTGTACCCAAATGTCGACTTCTATTCTGCTGTGGTTTACAAACTGCTCGGCCTGCCCATAGACATGTACAGCCCGATGTTCGCCATAGCAAGGAGCGCAGGATGGTCTGCGCATGCGGTGGAGCAATACTCGGACAACAGGCTGATACGCCCAGTGGACCATTATGTCGGCCCGATTGACCTACAGTTCGTTCCGATAAATGAGAGACACTAGAGGGATTCTGTGACCTATAACGTTACCCTAATACCTGGCGACGGGATAGGTCTAGAGGTAACTGCTGCGGCGAGGCGGTGCGTGGACGCCGTGGCAGAGCTATTCGATTTCGACATCGCATGGGACGAGCGCCGTGCCGGAGAAGAAGCACAGAAGGAATGCGGCTCTCTCCTGCCAAAGGAGACGCTTTCATCCATAAAGAAGAATAAGGTTGCCCTAAAAGGACCGATAACAACCCCCGTAGGCGAAGGATTCAGAAGCATCAATGTCGAGCTTAGGCAGTCTCTCGACCTATATGCCAATGTCAGGCCAGCCAGATTATATGACGGCACGGCATCGCTCTACTCGAGCATAGACCTTGTTGTGATAAGGGAGAATATAGAGGACTTATATGCCGGCATAGAGTTCGACAAGGGCGCCAAAGATACCAAGGAGCTCATAGCGTTTGTGGGCAAGCATCTTGGGAAAAAGATACGGGAGGACAGCGCGATAGCGCTCAAGCCCATATCGGCATTTGGCAGCCGGAGAATATCCGAGTTTGCGTTTAGGTATGCGGCTGACAACAGGAGAAAGAAGGTCACCGCAGTGCACAAGGCGAACATAATGAAGTTCGCCGATGGCTTGTTCTTAAAGACCGCAACGGAAGTTGCGGCGAGACATCCAAAGATAGAGTTTGAGGATAGGATAGTCGACAATATGTGCATGCAGCTGGTAATGAAGCCAGAGCTGTACGATGTGATACTCTGCCCGAATCTATATGGCGACATACTGTCGGATCTCTGTTCGGGGCTCATAGGCGGGCTCGGCCTCGCGCCAAGTGCAAACATAGGCGAGAAGGGTGCGGTGTTCGAGCCTATACACGGCAGTGCGCCGAAACACGCCGGTAAGAACGTTGCAAACCCGAGCGCATGCATACTGAGTGCGGCAATGATGCTCCAGCACCTTGGCGAGAAAGGTGCAGCGTCGGCATTGGAGCAGGCAGTGATCCGGGTGATAAGAGAGCGAAAGGTAGTTACCTATGACCTCAAGCCAAAGACCCCCGCAGGAACGCGGGAGATGGCCGCTGAGATAGTCAAGAAGCTCAGAAAGTGATTTGATGGCGAAGAAGAATGTCAAGTGGGACAGACGCTCAAGCTTCGAGCTGTCCAAGGGGAAGAGTGTGTCCTACTACGCTCTGCCTGCCCTGGAAGAGGCCGGACTAGGCAAGATCTCCAGGCTGCCTTTCTCAATACGCATAGTCCTCGAGTCGCTAATCCGGAACATGGATGGGAAGATCGTTACAAGAGAGGATGTGGAAGCACTCGCAAACTGGAATCCGAAGAAGCCGTCCGATAGGGACATCCCCTTTAAGGTATCCCGGATACTGATGCAGGACTTTACTGGCGTGCCTGCAGTGGTGGATCTGGCGGCGATGCGTGAATATGTGGTCAAGATAGGCAAGTCTGCAGAACTGATACAGCCGCTTATCCCAACCGACCTTATAATAGACCACTCGGTCCAGGTCGACTCTTTCAATTACATGGATGCCATTGCGATAAACCAGGAGAAAGAGATAGAGAGGAATAGCGAAAGGTATCAGCTGCTGAAGTGGGCGTCCCATTCACTAGCTAACTTCAAGGTCTTCCCTCCCTCGGCTGGCATCTGCCATCAGGTCAATCTGGAATACCTTGCCACGTGCGTCACGCTCAAAAAAGACGGGAGAGGCTACGTCGCCTATCCCGATACGCTGGTTGGCACAGACTCGCATACGACCATGATTGACGGTCTCGGTGTTGTGGGATTCGGCGTCGGGGGGATAGAGGCGGAGGCAGCGCTCCTGGGTCAACCCGTATCATTCACTACACCGAAAGTGCTCGGAGTCCGCCTCACGGGGCAATTAAAGGCGGGGGTAACTGCAACCGACTTTGCGTTAACCCTTACTCGCCTACTACGAGAGAGGGGTGTGGTAAACATGTTCGTCGAGTTCTTTGGAGACGGGCTTGAACATCTCTCGCTACAAGACAGGGCGACACTATCAAACATGTGTCCCGAGTATGGTGCAACAATAGCCATCTTCCCTGTCGATGAAGAGACGCTCAGGTACCTGGCTAGCACAGGCAGGACCGAAGAGCAGGTGGCGCTCGTAAGGAAATACTACGAAGTCCAGAAGATGTTCAACATCGACTACTCCCAAGTCGAGTATAGTGCTGTGCTAATTGTCGACCTCGGAAAGATAGTCCCGAGCGTTTCGGGGCCAAGCCAGCCAAAGCAGCAGGTGGCTCTGCAGGATATAAAGCAGGAGTTCCTGCAGGCATTCATGCTAAAAGACGGCGACGGCCTGCAGGAGGCACACAAGTTGAAGCAGGAGGACTATTCCCGCTGGGCTGCGGAGAGTATGTCTGCGGAGAACGGGCCGATAAAGGACGCACCACAGCATAGGGGTATCAAGAAAGTGAAGATAAAGTACGCTGATGGCCACGAAGTCACCATATCCGACGGCGACGTAGTGATCTCTTCGGTAACAAGCTGCACGAACACCAGCAACCCTTCGGTGATGATTGCGGCGGGCCTTCTGGCAAAGAAAGCGGTCGAGCATGGCTTAAAGGTCGATACGAGGAAAGTCAAGACCAGCCTGGGGCCAGGGTCACGGGTAGTAACGAGGTACCTAGAGAAAGCAGGTCTCATGAGGTACCTAGACCGACTTGGGTACGGTCTGGTCGGATACGGGTGCATAACCTGTATAGGCAACAGTGGCCCGCTGATAGACCAGCAGAGCGATGCAATAAACAAGAACGGGCTTGTCGTTGCATCTGTGCTGTCCGGCAACAGGAACTATGAAGCCAGAATCCACAGGGACGTGAGGGCGAACTACCTGATGTCTCCTCCGCTTCTGATCGCTTTCGGGATAGCCGGCACAGTGCTAAAGGACATAACGAAAGAGCCGCTCGCCAAGAATGACAAGGGCAAAGAGGTCTATCTGAAGGATATCTGGCCCACTCCGAAAGAGATAAACGATGTCGTTGGGAAGGCGATAAGCGTAGACATGTATACTAAGGAGTATGGGAAGAACATCTACGACGTGAATCCCTACTGGAATGGGCTGAAGAGCTCGGCAGGACTGATGTATGGGTGGGACAAAGGGAGCACATACATTCACCCGCCTCCGTTCTTCGATGACTTCGACGTCAAGAAGGACAGGGAGATAAAGTCGATAGAAGACGCAAGAGTACTGGCGGTCTTTGGCGACTCCATATCGACCGACCACATCTCCCCCGCCGGTGCCATTGGAACGAACAGCCCAGCCGGCAAGTATCTGCTCGAACAAGGAGTCAAGCCCGGAGACTTTAACACTTATGGTGCAAGGAGGGGCAACCACGAAGTGATGATGCGCGGAACTTTCGCTAACAACCGGATAAAGAACATGATGATGGACGGCGAGGAGGGAGGTTACACCTTCCACTACCCCAGCAAGAGCAAGATGTTCCTCTATGACGCAGCAATGAGGTACAAGAAGGAGAATGTCCCTCTGGTGGTCATCGCAGGCGCAGAGTACGGCTCTGGCAGCTCTAGGGACTGGGCAGCCAAGGGACCAATGCTTCTCGGGGTTAAAGCCGTAATCGCAAAGAGTTTCGAGAGGATACACCGCTCAAACCTGATAGGCATGGGCGTAATTCCATTGGAGTTTCAGGATGACGAGGATGCAGCCAAGCTAGGGATCGACCATACGAAGACAATAACGATTATGATCCCGGCGGATATGAGACCGAGGCAGAGGATAAGAGTGGCCTACACGAAGAAAGGCGAGAAGAAGGAATCTGAAGCGATGCTCACGTCGCGAATAGACTCCCCGATTGAACTGGACTACTACAAAGCTGGCGGGGTGCTCAACTACGTGATAAAGCGGCTGGTTTCCGATTATAGCTTCCCTTGAAAGTTTTACAACACTTTCGGTGCAGAAAGTAGCGTCTCTATAGGTATCAACGGTGCGATTCTCCTTATCGTTTCGGACGCCATAGACTTTACGAACCGGTCGATTGCAAAC
>JAKAWC010000013.1 GCA_021817125.1 Microcaldota archaeon | reverse complement strand
CGTTTCAATAAACCTCTTATACCTAGAGTCGCCTTTCTCTTTCATGGTTGTCGCCAAATAACAACCATGACCGAAGGGTTAAAATCCTTCGGTCTTTATATCAAATAGAGGAATTCTACAGAGCCGATTTTGTTATAACTTGGCGCTGTTTGAACTATCTTTATCAATATTTGTCATCGAATGACATAGAAACTACAACGCACGTTAGCACCGGCTGGCGGACCCCCCATACACTCAAAGGCATACGCTGCAGACAGCACATGCAGTGCTAAGGAGAACAGAAACTGATTCCTATCACGGACCGAGCATGCACCCAGAGGACCAGCGATAGGTTTAAATACTTACATAGGCATAAAAATTGCACTGCTCCAAACATGTTCGTGTATAATAACAGGAACATAGTGTTGCATGAGCTTATAGGTCTCAGAGTTAGAGTCGTGTCGTGTTTTGACCATCGGCAAAAGGGCCTCACCGGTCTTGTCGTCGATGAGACTAAGAACACGCTCGTCTTAGAGACCAGGGCCGGCACCAAAAGGGTAGTGAAGAAGACGGCAACCTTCCGGTTTTATGCCGGGAAGAGTTCATACGTCGTCGACGGTATAGAGATAAACTATCGTCCCTTCGAAAGGATAGAAAAGGCAATGAAGTACTATCGCAGAAGGGCGGACTAGGGTAGAAAGCTTGGAATGCATTGACAAGAAATGTCCAATCCATAACGGAGTCAAGACCAGAGGAGCGAGGTTAGAGGGGATAGTGGTCAGCGACAAGGCCAAGCACACAGCCATAATCGAGATCGACTACGCCAGGTTCAACTACAAATACGAGAGATATTCGAGAAACAGGTCTAGGATTCCAGCACACAACCCCGCATGCATAAACGCGAAGACAGGGGATATCGTCGGCATATCCGAGACGAGAAGGCTGTCCAAGACCAAGGCGTTCGCGATAACCGACGTGGTCAAGAAGGCAGCGTAGCGGTGTTCACATGAAGGCAATCTCATCGACAATCATAAAGAGCCTCGTTCCAGGCGCAATGCTGACGTGCGCTGACAACAGCGGCGCGCTCGAGCTTAGGATGATCCACATAATAGGCAAGGGGGGCAAGCACGGTTCAATGGCACCCGCCGGCGTCGGCGACCTCATATCGTGCAGCGTCCGAAAGGGCAATGCCACGTACCTGAAAAAGCCCGTCCGCATCGTGGTCATAAGGCAGAAGGCGATGATAAGGCGCGCAAACGGGATGCGCGTCAAATTCGAGGACAATGCCGGAATAATGCTCAACGAAGAGAACCTCCCAATCGGCACAGAGGTAAAGGGCGCCATGGCGAGGGAGGTCGCAGAGAGATATGTCAAAGTGGCGGGGATCGCCTCGAGGCTTGTGTGATATTAATGATACAGAGTTCAAAACCAAGGAAGCAGCGGGAGTTCAGGTTCAACTCGAGTGGACTGCATGTGCGCCAGAAGTTTGCAAGCGCGCACATCGCAAAGGACCTAGCGAAGAAGCTCGGCATAAAGCGGAGGGCGATAGAGGTTAGGAAGGGCGACACCGTGAAGGTGATGGCGGGATCGAACCGAGGCAAGATCGGAAAGGTCAGCGCGGTCAGCCTCAAGCGGTCAAAGCTCTTTATAGAGGGCATAGTCAGAAAGAACGCAAAGGGGAAGGAGCACCCGATACCGATTCACGTTTCAAGCGTCTACATAACCGACCTGGACCTTAACGACAAACTAAGGAAGGCGAGGATAGAGGCGTTCAAGACAAAGGTGTGACTATGGCACTCAAGGGAAACAAGAGACACATAAACAGGCTCGCTGCACCAAGGTACTACAAGGTCAGCAGGAAGTCCTCTTCATACATTACCAAGCCGAATCCCGGCAGGTTCAACTCGGAGACCTCCGTCTCGCTGATAACCGCGATGAAGGAGAAGCTCATGCTCGCAAGGACATCCAGAGAGGCAAGGTCTGTCATAACGACCGGCGGGGTCGAGATCAACGGCAAGACCGTCAGGGAGGAGAAGTACCCTGTCGGATTCGGTGACATGATACACTTCAAGTCAGGAAACCAGACTTTCAATGCATCTGTCGGAAGATACGGCGTAATCCAATTTGTGGAGGTAAAAGAGAAGTCCAGGGAGCAGGTCTCCAAAGTCGTCGGCAAGTATGTCGCAAGCGGCAAGACGCAGATGGTCAGGCTGCTGGACGGCAGGCAGGTCAAGGCAGCCCCGAAGGTGCAGGTCAATGACTCGGTAGTGCTCAAGGATGGCAAGATAACTGGCGTCATCAAGGCCCAGGAAGGTGCCAAGTGCATGGTACTCCACGGAGTCCACGCATCCGAGAACGGCGTAATAAAGGCGATAAAGAAGGGCTCGGCACAGAGGGATGCCACCGTAGAGGTGGAGTCGAAAGCCGGCACGTTCGAGACGCTCGTAGACAATATAATAGTGGTTGGTGCTTAGATTGGCAGAAGAAAATCCCATGCAGACAATACGCCTCGAGAAGCTGGTCATCAACATAGGCATAGGCTCGAATGAGCAGCACCTCAACGGAGCGAAGATGCTCATAAAGAAGCTCACAGGCAAGGAGGGCGTCGCTACCAAGTCGAAGCACAGGATCCCAGAGCTCAAGCTCAGGAAAGGCCAGATAATCGGCGCGATGGTCACGCTCAGGAAGAAGGACGCAGAGGATATGCTGAAGCGTGCTCTCGAAGCGAGCAACAACACGCTCAAGGAGACATCAATCGCAAAAAACTCGGTCAATTTCGGGATAAAGGAGTATATAGAGTTCAGCGGCGTCAAGTACGACCCGAAGATAGGGATGCTCGGGATGAACATCAACGCAGCGTTCTCGAGGAAGGGTGCGCGTGTAGAGCGGAGGAAAAGGGCAGCCGCACACGTCGGGATAAAGCACAGGGAGATAGGAAAGGAACTGCTAACTCAGTACATCTCGAAGAACTTCGGGGCAACGGTGTCGAACGAGTGATATTATGGTAAAAGCAAGCATGAAATTCAAAGGCCGCGGGCTGCGGAAGTGCAAGATATGTGGTGGAGCGAGGGGAATGATACGCTCCTACAATCTCCACATATGCAGGAGGTGCTTCAGGGAGGTCGCCCGCTCGATAGGCTTCGAGAAAGAGTCGTGATCACATGGTGGACGTAGTCGCAGATGCAATCAACACAATAAAGGTATTCGAGAACGTCGGCAGGGACGAGTGTGAGCTGCCAAAGACAAAGCTCCTAACATCAATACTGCAGACTCTCAAGGACAATGGCTACATAAAGGACTTCCAGATGGTCGGCGACGGCAAGATAAAGAAGACAAAGGTGACGCTCGCGAAGAAGATAAACGATATCGGGATAATCAAGCCGAGATACGCAGTCACCCTTGACGACTTCCAGAGGTACGAGACAAGGTTCATCCCGTCGAAGGACTTCGGGATATTGATAGTCTCAACGTCCCAGGGGATAATGACTAACAGGGACGCCAAGCAGAAGCGCATCGGCGGAAGGCTCATCGCATACGTATACTGATGATTCTCATGAGAGAAGTAAAGATCCCAAGCGGGGTAAAGGTCGCAATCGAGGGGAATGCCCTCAAGGTCAGCGGCAAGCTTGGCTCTACGGCAAAGCAGCTCAACCAGAAACTCTTCGAGGTGAAAGTCACCGGCGACACCATCACCGTAGACTCAAAGAAGCACAAGAAGCTCGCCAAGAAGGCCGATCTCGCCGCACAGGCGTTCACGTCCGAGGTCCAGTCGGCGACAGAAAGCGTGATGAACGGCATCGAGCACAAGATGCAGGCCGTAAGCGCGCACTTTCCAATGACTTTCGAAGTAAAGGGCGACACGCTCTTCGTCAAGAACATCTTCGGGGAACGTGCGCCGAGATCCACAAAGCTTGTCGGGGACACGAAGCTCGAGGTCAAAGGACAGGAGGTAAAGGTCAAGGGGGTGGACAAGTACGATGTAGGGCAGACTATCGCCAACATACGAAAGGTCTGCAAGTCAAAGGACAAGGATACGCGCGTCTTCCAGGACGGGCTCTACCTTGTGAGAGAGGAATGATACAATGGTAATCAAGAAAAGACCACATCCGCGATTCAGGGTGCCGAACCTTGGCGCAAAGTCAAGGAAGAAGGTCCAGGACAGGTGGAGGGCGCAGCGCGGAACCGACAATCACATGAAGCTCAAACGGGACGGCTACGGCAAGATGCCGTCGATAGGCTACAAGAACAGCGACCAGGTGAGGTATGCCAGGCCTGACGGCTCGCGAGAAGTCCTCATCCGCAACGAGATGGAGATGATGGGCCTGATAAACGCGAAGAACGGCATGGTCGCGAGGCTCTCGCACGACCTATCCCGGAGAAAGCGGACCGCCATACAAGCTCTCGCCGACGCGCACGCGGTGCGCATAGTCAATAGGGTGAAGATATGAGTCTAAGATTTGCAAGACGCGCCGCAAGCGAGATGCTCGAAAGGGGCGTCAGCGCGATAAGGTTCAAGCCTTCCGCAAAGTCGGACATAGAGAAGGCAATCACAAGGGATGATATACGGAAGCTCATAACCGACGGCAGTATATACCCGTTGCCAGAGAAGCACAACATCAGTGCGAACTCCAAGATAATGCGCAAGAAGCGCGAGGAGGGGCGGAGAAGGGGGCTCGGAAGGAGAAAGGGAACCCTCAAGGCGAGGACCGGCTCGAGATGGGAGAAGAAGGTCCGCTCGCAGAGAATCATGCTCAGGAAGCTCAGGGAGATGCAGAAGCTGGACAACAAGTCGTTCCACAGGTTCTACAAGCTCATCAAGGGCAACGCATTCGCCGACAAGGCATCACTGCTGCTCCACCTCCGCGACGAAGGCATCAAGATAAGCGATGAGGAAGTGGCTAAGATAAGCGAGTCGATGAAGGCGATGTACAAGTGATATCATGCCAAGACGAGTCATCAAAGCACTGAAGTTCAGGCGAAGGAGGGAAGCCAAGACCCGGTACAAGAAGAGGCTTGGCCTAGTGAGCGGAGGCTACATCAGGCTTGTGGTGCGCAAGTCAAACAGGAGGATACTCGGGCAGCTCGTGCAGTACGCTGAGAAGGGCGACCTGATCATCGCCTCGGCAGACTCGAGCGAACTGTCAAAGATGAACTGGCCTGCAAGGGCAAACAGGTCAACGGCATATCTTACCGGCGTCCTGCTCGCCAAGAAGGCGAAGCAGAAGGAGGAATGCGTGCTCGACATAGGTCTCGCCTCGCCTGTCAAGGACTCGATACCGTTTATATTCGCAAAGGGATGCGTCGATGGAGGCATGAAAGTAAGGGGAGACTTCAAGACAGAGGAGAAGATGTACAACTACGCCCCGATAGCAGAGTACGCCAAGCAGATGAACGGCGGCTCAACGCAGTTTACCGCTTACAAGAAGACAAACGTAAAGGTTGAAGAGCTCCCGAAGCTCTTCGCGAGCGTGAAGGACAGGATACTGAAGAGCTAGAGTGATTGATTGCAGAAAAGACGATTTGACCATAGGATGGAAGAGAAGGTTGCGTTCAACATAGAGGCCTGGAACCCGAAGACACTAGTTGGGCAGGCGGTAAAGCGCGGCCAGATAACGACTATCGAGCAGATATTCGACCAGGGCAAGCCGATCAAGGAGGTCGAGATAGTGGACGCTCTTCTGCCGGACTTGGAGAACAAGGTCATCGAGATCGCTTCCGTGCAGAGGATGACGAAGAACAACAGGAAGGCGAAGTTCAGGGCGACGGTGGTGATCGGCGACAGGCACGGCCACGTCGGGATAGGCGTGGGCAAGGAGGTCGAAGTGAGGCCTGCAATAGAGGGCGCGATAAAGGACGCAAAGAGGAATATCATCTCGATCAACTTCGGGTGCGGATCGTGGGAGTGCAGCTGCGGAACGCCGCACAGCCTGCCGCTCACGCTCAGGGCCAAGGTCGGAACGTCCGAGATACTGCTCAAGCCAGCCCCGAGGGGGGTAGGCGTAGTCGCCGGGGTCACGGCAAGGTCCGTGCTAGAGCTCGCCGGTCTAAAGGATGTCTGGACGTTCTCTAAGGGCAGGACCAAGGATATATACAATATGTCCATGGCGACGTACTACGCTCTCGCCGGACTCTCAAAGATAAAGAACGCCGAAGCGCTGAAAGTATAAGGCATCATGATATATGCGCTTTTCCACTTCATATAGCAACCACGTTGCAGCGGCCGCCGATGACGCTGAACTCCCTGGCATCGCTTCTCCTCTTTCCCGGCAGGATCAGCTTATACCTGTTTCCCGGCACGGATGACTTGAGCGTCAGGGACCCGTTCTCGTCTGTGCTACTAACGAGTACCCTCTCTCCAAAGGCGAATATGTTTGCCTTCGCACCCTGGACCGGGGTTCCAGCCGCATCGATGACCCTGATGACCATGTCCTCCGTCCTGACGCGTGCCCCAAGCTCTGCAGGAGGCACATACACCGCACGCACGGGCGAGTATTCCGGTATCCTGACGAAGGTGGAGCACGAGGTATCTTTCCGCCCGCCTTTAAGCTCGACAAGCGTCAATGCGCATGTCCTCTGCTCGAGGTTGCGTAGCCTGCCAACTATAATATCCATATCTGCATCGAGCATAAGATCCGATGCGGCGACCTTGGCTATATCCGGGTTCTGCCTGAAGTAGAGCTTTATTTGGCATAGCCTTCGTATGCTCGGAGGCACATCCGTTATGCTATGCGTTATCAGGAATAGTCCGACCCCCTTCTTCCTGAAGTCCTGTATCCTCTGCTTCAGGTCGATGACCGCCGCAGACTGCTGGTCGCCGTTCTCGAATACAAGCTGCGACTCCTCAAGGCACATCATTATCCTGAGGTCGTTGTCTCCATCCACCCCCAGAGCGTCCGTAAAACCGTATGCCTGGTTGAGGATAAGCGCGTAGAAGAACGGTTTGAGGTTGTTGCTTATGTCTGATAGGTCGAACACCACCCCACGCCGCAGAAGCTCGCCGAAGTTGACTCCCTCGGCACATGCGAACTGCGGCTTCAGCAGCATGAGCCTAAGGCTCTCGAGCGCGGCCCTGACATTCTCGCCATGTTTCGTGTACCTGACCCCAGTTGCGGTACGCTTTCCGTGCTGCTCTATCAGCGCCTCCTCTATCTCGTCATACACATCGACAGGGCTCGGCGATCTCGTGCCCAGATAAACCTTATTGAACGCCGCAAGCAGGCACTTCTCCATCGAATTCTTGTATGGACCCGCCACAGATGCCGATGCGACGAGCATGGCCATGTTCTCGTAGAATCTCTCGATGTTTATGCTCGAATCGCACTTGAAGAAGTTGATTGGTACATCTGTCTTATACGGGTTGACTATGTGCATACCGTTCTCACTGCCGAAAGAGTTCCACTCTCCAGTGGGCGAGATTATTACTGCCCCCTGTACGCGCTTTATTATCTGCCTCATGATGTGCATTGATGCCGCGGTCTTGCCAGTGCCAGGCACGCCAGTGACGATGGTGCCAAGGTTGAATATGTCCTTGCGCAGGCCGATTGGTTTCCCGCCTGCGGCCATCGAGCCCTTCAGATATTCCCCTATCAGTATGTCTCCATCGGACGCCGTCCTATAAGAATCGACCACGTCATTTTTCTTTATGAAGCCGGAGAAGGCGAGCATGCGGGCTGCTGCATCGTAGGAGAAAGGCATCGCGTCAAGGTCCGCAAGCTTGCGGAACAGTGCATCGAGATCGTTTGCCCCGATGCCGAACTGGTCTAGCAGGAGCAGCTTAGAGCCAAGGTAGCGCAGTATCGGGCCAGCGAAGGCAGCATCCTCTATCACGATGCAGACCTTGTAAGCGGTCCCGTTCGCGTGTGACGCATCGTTCAGCATGTCCAGCATAGAAAGTAGCATCGCCCGCTTCTCAGAGTCGTAGTAAAGCTCGACCTGCAACGAGTTGCTCGATGAATGAAATGCGCGGTCGCTGACGCTCTTGGTCTGCCTCACCTCCGTCCTGCTGAGCTCATTTTCCACCCTCTCCCTCGCCTTCCGCACGTGGCTCGGATCCGAGGGCATAAAAGACATGAACACGCCAGACTCGCTTCCGGAGAGCACATCATACAAGTCGTCAAGCAGGGCTGGGGGCTCTTCCCTACCTGCATCCTTGTCCGGCATCGCATATGCGACAATTGCAATCGGTTCATTCATCCGAAACTCACGCATAGCATCAACGAGCTTCACCCCTGGCATCGCGCCCGGAAGCGCTGCGAGCCTGCCGGGGTCGTCGCTCACTACCAGGGTATCTCCTCCTTCCAGGTCATGGTATAGCATGAACCTAGAACCTAGCATCGCGTCTATGAAGAGCCGCCTGTCCATCTCCCGCGGAATCCCATCAAAGCGTGCAACGCACAGAGCCATAGCTTACACCAGTACCACTATCACCAGTGCGAGCACGGGCAGGGTGAGCATCGAGTAAGCGACGGCAGAGCGGTGGTCCTGCAGCTCGACCCCGAGCTTCCTTAAGACGAGGTACGCCGCCCCCGAGACTGCACACATCGCCGCTAGCGAGTATGTCGCGGCATATCCTGCCACCAGCGCGGCTATGGCCGCAAAGCTACCTATCCCGATGCACATCGCCACCGGGGCAAACCGCCTGCTGGCGTCCCCGTTGACGTTGTAGATGTGCTTTGCATTCATATCGCCACCTTGAGCACCACCAGGGATGCGGCAAATAGCAGGAAGAAGGCAAACGCCTTCTCCACCTCTGCCTTGCCGTCATCTTTCCTGAAGTACGCGCTCCTTATCGCCAGCACATTGAGGTAGAAGACGCAGCCCAACGCGCCGAGCTCCATCGCCCTCATGGCGAGCTCAGATAGAAGCTCCATAAGAATCACCCACCGCCGAGAGCTTGTATGCAGAAAGGTAAGCAAGCAATACGCCCGCATCCCTGCCGAAAGTCATCGACCTGTCCAGCAGTTCGTGCCCGCCTACGGCGAATACCTTCAGCTCCTGTGGCATGCTGCGCTTGCTCACCATCCAGATGTTCCTGATGTCAACTGCGCCGAACCTCCTGAGGACCGTTTCGCGAAGTCCGTCCCTGTACGCTCTCTTCAGCAGCCCAGAAGATAGGAGTCCATCGTAGACGCTCCTATCAAAGCCAGATGAGCGGAGGTCGTCAAAATCACCCACGCAGTCTCTCCACTTCCGCTGCCCGATGTCAAAAGGCGCACCAGAGTTTATGGCGTAGTCGGCGCGGGTGTTCGGCAGTTCCATCAAGAACTTCATGCACGGGCCGCTCGCTTCCGTCGCTCTCCCTGTAGGGAATGAGTTCCTGATGCGCAGGACCTCTCTGTTCAGCCTCAGCCTGCGCAGCATCATCATCAGGGCCGCACCTATCAGTATGGGTACGAACTGCATCAGGTAGGGGGCAGCGCCGTAACTCATGCCATCACCAGACTGAACCTCTTCTCGCCGGAATATACGACCCTGTAGCCGTGCGCTGGCATAGAGGCGAGAGCCGCTGCCACTTCCTTTGCGTCTATGCCGCTCTCGCTCGCTATCGCATCCACAGTGACGTCATGGCTGTACTTCGCTATCATCATGCTCACAAGCAGCTTCCCAGACAATGCCTCCAGTTTGGCCCCCCTCTCCCTGAGGCACGCGTTCTCTTTCGTAAGTCCGATTATCTTCTTGGCAAGCAGTATGTCCGTGTCGCGCCAGCGCACACCGTCATCCAGCTTCTGCGCCATGTCTCCAAGCGCTCTGCCCGCCAGCACGCCGACAAGATATGGGAACAGGCTCTGGAGCTGCATCGTGTAGTCGTCGCGAAGGAGCGACGATATCGCCACCAGTCTCAGAAGAGCCTCCTGCATGAAGTATACCGGCGACGACTTGGCGTATGTCTCGATGGCCATATAACCAGCGCCAAGCTCAACCACATAGAAGTGGTCCTTCTCATTGTCGCCCGCGACATGGTATCTTACTCTCGACCCATTGCCGACCATGGAGAGCCCCGGATGGCACTCCAGCCTTCTCTTGACCTCGGCCATGCCTGTTGCTAGTGTAGCGTCGACACGCATCATCGACATAAGGTAACCCTCCTTATCGTGTTCTTTCCTCAATAGCCCCACCAAACTCTTCCACCGCGGCAGCAAACCCCAGGGCGAGGTCCGAATCGTCTATGCCCAGCTTGCGCAGCGACGCGAGAACCCGCCATCTTCCAGCTCCGCCAGCTATCAACTCCGCAATGAGCCTATGCAGTTCGACATAACCTTTGTCATTGGCGCCCATCAGGATGCCGGCGCCCTTCTCGCCGCACAGGTTCTTCACCATCGCCTCGAAGGCGCTCTTAGATATCTCCACATCCGTTCCATCACCCAATATTATACTGAGGCGCTTGTCCAGGTTCACGCCAAGCACGCGTCTCACTATGAATGCATCCCTGGCGTCGTTCTTGTAAAGCTGCACCAGGAGGCAGCTGCCCACATCCAGGTTCTGGACCCTGGAAATGAGCGCATCGCCTATCGCGTAGTTCCTCGCTATGCTGTCGAGGCTCTGCTTGTTCTGGACGCGGAACATGAACAGGGTGGCAACGTTCCCGAGCAGCGACAGCTCGACGTCCTCTACGAGCTGCGACGCCATGACAAGCCCGACGCCGTACTTCCTTCCCTCCCTGAGCAGTATCTCCAGAGACCCGCAGCTGCTGAGCAGCTTCCACGCCTCATCCAGTATGACGAACGTGTGCCTGCCGTCGAACTCCCTGGACCTCATGTACGCGACGAAGCCGTCGAGGAGACTCTTCGCCACGGCGACTTTCTCGGCATCGGCGCGCCCGCGCAGGTTGATATACGTTATCCCCCCGTCTATCTCGAATGAACGGCCTTCCAGCGACGCCTGCTCCATCTCCTTCCGGCCGACGCTCTCAACGAACTCCTTATATTCCCCTGTGAAATCGATGAGCAATATCGAGCATCCAAGGACTACGGACAGCCTGAGCATGAGGTTGCGCATGAGATATGTCTTCCCGCTGCCAGTCATGCCTGCTATGAATATGTGCGGGTTTATCAGCAGGTCGAAGTTCACGAAGCAGGGTAGCGAATACCCCTCGCTGAATCCTATGAACATGCCCTTCGGATAATCTGCAGACCTTTTGAGCATGGCCGGTCCGTTTATATGGGGTATGGACAGAATGCCTGCCGCAGCCTTAGAGCTTCCTACCCTGCACCGCGCCTTCATGCCGACACCTCTATCGCAGAGAGCAGTTCCTCTCCCTTCAGCGTCTCGTAATCGAGGCTCAGCGCTGTCGAGAAAGAGTTCGCTATCTGGGCAAGGTTGCGCGATGACCAGCGCGCAGCCTCCGCGTCGTCTATCGAGTCCGCGTACGCTTTTATCCGTATTGCCAGTTCCATTGGCTTGCCTCCGCTCTTGATGGTGTTTATGTCGCTCTCTATGACCTGGATCTCGCGGTTCAGCTCGTTCGCTGCGTCGTAGCTCTTTGCCCCTAGCTTCGACACCGCTATCTCTTTCATCCTGCGCTTCGTCTGCAGGTTGTCGAGCAGAGCCTTCTTGTCCATCTCGCGCATGGCCACGCTGAACTCGAAGGGCTGTGTTATGCTCTCGAGCACGCCGTCAAGGCCGCCGTTCGGTACTGCGGCCCCTCTATATATATCCAACACTGCCATCGACACTGCGCGGTAGCCGTTTCCAAGCCTCTTCACGGCAGCGCCCAGATCTCCGCTGAGCCTGTAGCCGTTGTACACCTCCACCACGCTGCCCCGCCTGAGCAGGAAGTTGTTTATTATGTGCCCGGAGTTGAGGAAGATCCCCGAGAGCAGGAGAAGCACGCAGGCGACAACAACAATATCCGCGTTCAGCGAGAATACTGCTCCTAAGAAGGCGAGCACCGCCAGTGCGTAGAACGCATACGCAAAGAGTCTGTCGGCAATTTCGTGTTCCTCCATTCTCACACCAGCCTGAACATCGGCAGGTTTATATCAGCGCCGAAAAGATGCGACAGCTCCCTCACAGACACCCACGTTATAAGGAGGCTGAAGGCGGGCAGCACTATCGCGTACACCACAAGGACGGCCACGTACTGCGCCAGCGCGTTTATGATGCTCTGGCCGTCGTCCATGACCGCTATCGCCAGTCCGACGATCGGGGTCACAATCCTGAGGGGCGTAAGCACGGCTGCGCTACTTATGGTATAATCCAGGGCTTTCCAGAGCCCAGACGTATCATTCGTCTGGTTGAACCAGTTCAGCGGCAGCGGAGCCGCGACCTGATTACCGAAAGCCGTAAACGCCGAAGTCACCCCGCTTCCGTCCAGTGTCGCATGCAGTGGCTGGCTCAGCGCGGCATTAAGCACGTAAGACAACGGGAAGACCACGTACAGCCCTATCGCAAGCCCCATAAAGAAGCCTCCCAGCTTCCTGGTAGGGTAGAATGTCCTGAGGGTGAGACCTACTGGAAGTACCAGCGTCAGCGCTCCGTACGCTATTATTGTCAGCACGGCTGCCTGCATCTCTATCCCTATGAGCACCCCTGTAAGCGCCTCAATAGCCCCCTTGATGGAAGTGAGCAGCGGCGCGAAAGCCTGTGCTATGCCCGGGACTGCTGAGGCCAAGCCCAGCACTCCATTTTCCTCGTACAGGGTGCCAAGTATGTGCTCGACATTAGTCGCTACAGATACAGACAGCGTTCCATTGTACGCTATGGGGCCTCCAGCGAGGTAGCCATACGCGAAACATATGGCCCCGCTCTGTGCGAGCGCGCCCTGGCAGCCTGCGGCAGCGCCGTTCGATTGCATGACCTGATTGATAAGTGACGACACTACACCGCCATTCACGAAAAGCAGCAGCAGCGAGCCAACGAGAGCGGCATTGACTACGGACTGGTAGGCCTCGTTCTTGCCGAACTCCTTGAGGCGGTCGTCGTTAAGTGCGTATCCAAGTCCGAGTATTATCCCTCCGATGGCAAGCATTATAGACACAAGAGCTATCGGCACGGCAAACCCGCCGACAGCACCCCAGGCTGGCATCGGTCACACCGCATTCGTGGCCAGCGCGTTGGAAGACATGTTCTGCAGCAGGTGCGCAGAAGCGTACGCGAAACTGCCTGCGGTCACCGAAAGCGCAGCCACTATCACCGCGCCTATTATAATATCCACGGCAGTGCTGTGCATGTTCGCCCTCCTGGTCGGCGGCATGAGCTGCCCGAGGGCATAGAATATCCCCGCGGTAATGAAGAGCACAGCGCTCAGCGTCGGGCCTATCTGCGCCAGGATGCCCTGCGTATATGTAAGCGTGGAGTTTATGTCCAGCGAGAAGAACCCCGCCCTAACGACCCTGCCCCCCGCGAAGAGAGAGAGTGCGATGAGCAGCGGCACCTTGGTGCACGCCCTTGCCACGACACTGCGTCCGAGTCTATGTATACTCATATTCTCATCTATTTACTTAAGTATACAATTTAATATTTAGATAAATATTTAAACCTTGCGTAAACGCAGCCCAGGCTTTAAAATGAACATGGTCCGCCGCCTCGGAGTAAGCGTCACTGCACCCCGGGTCGTCCATACCTTAAGAAATCGACGTATACGGCATCGGCAAAACCCAATACCTTTAAATACGTATTCGTCTTATCTAAAGAATATGGGAGTACGTCCTAAGCATACTGTTAGCGGTGGTAATAATCGCCCGAATAAAGTCCGCTTACAGTCAGCCATGGAGTACCTTATAACATACGGATGGGCGCTCCTGCTCGTGGCTCTTGTCATCGCAGTTCTTTACCTGTTCGTTCTCGCTCCTCCTGTTATAACCCCGACATCCTGCAGCTTCGGCAATGGAGCGTACTGCCAGGACCTCATATTCGGTTCGGTGGCAGGGCAGTCCAAGATAGGGATTCTATTCACGAACACGCAGGACGTGCCAGTAATAAATCCTGGACTCATGGCAAACATCTCAAATGTCGGTCAGGTGACCGGCACATGCACGCCGACGTTCGTGCTCCCGGGAGGCTCGATAATCTGCAATGTGACGGCATCGACATCCAGGCCAACAGGTTCCCTGGTTACTGGGAAGCTCTTCCTCACCGCGATCCCATGTCCAAGCGGGATAGCATCGTCCTGCACTAGCAACAGGCAGCAGACCTACGTGGGCACATTCACATCCCATTCGACGCCACTTCTCACATCTGTGACCGAGAGCATCACGCTGGCTTACCAGAACGCAACCGAGGCCGCCAACGGGGCGAAGGATATGCTCACGGCCACGATCAAGCTCCTCGGAGAGCCGATTGCAGGCGCAACAGTAAACTTCACGTCGAACTCGCTCAATGCAGTGCCCATCCCTAGCGTGACCTCCTCAGACAGCAACGGCCATGCGATAAGCTACATCTCGTCCAACGTCTCTGGCAACGTGCAGGTCACCGCAACGTTCGCAGGGCAGAGCGCGAACGTGATAATCGGGTTCACGCCACCTGTGTACGTCACATACCAGGTCAGCCCGATGTCTGGTACCTCAGCCACGGTCCTGACGCTCGATGGCAGCACATACACTTATTCCAACTTCCCGATAACCCTCTCGTACACGAGCGGCGCGTCGCATACATACTTGTGGCAGTCTCCAGTATCCGGTGCCGTGAACACGCAGTACGTATACTCATCCATAAACGGATGCGGCGCCACAAAGCAGTCGGCATCCTTCGTTGCGGTCTCGAACTGCACGATGCAGGCGACATACAGTACACAGTACTACCTAACGATGTCCGTCAGCCCTGGGGGTTCAGGTACGACCACCCCTGCATCATCCACCTGGTACAATTCGGGCTCGAGCGTCCCGATATCGGCAAGCCCAGGTGTGGGTTACCTCTTCGGCAACTGGCTAGGCACGGGCGCAGGCTCATACACTGGCAATTCTATATCCGACACTATAGTAATAAGCAACCCAGTGAGCGAGCAGGCGAACTTCTACTCCACCACCATCTCTACCATATCGACCATATCCACCATCTCTACCATATCGACCATATCAACAATATCCACGATATCGTCCATATCCACTATAAGCACCATATCAACAATATCCTCGATATCATCCATATCGACCATATCAACAATATCCACGATCTCGTCCATATCCACTATAAGCACCATATCAACAATATCCTCGATATCATCCATATCGACCATATCAACAATATCCTCGATATCATCCATATCGACCATATCAACAATATCCTCGATATCATCCATATCCACTATAAGCACCATATCAACAATATCCTCGATATCATCCATATCGACCATATCAACAATATCCACGATCTCGTCCATATCCACTATAAGCACCATATCCACAACTACCACAATCTATGCTTGCGGCACCACATTCTGCTCAGGCGGAGTCGCATCGGACTGCCCGGCAAACTGCCCGTACACCAATCTGCTGCCTAGCTCCGTCACAGCTTGCGGAACTAAGTACAGCTGCGGCGGCGCGCCGCCTACAGGAGGTTGTGGGTATCAGATAATCTTCAATAACAATCCTGGCTTGGTGGCGGATGGTGACTCCTGGACAGTCACCTGGAACGGCAACACGACCACGAACACCACGGCGGGTCCTGTCCCTGGCACCAGTGGCAACTCGTGCGGGCGCTTCGTCCACTGGGTAGCATCAAGCACGTCTGCAACGTTCACCGACTCCGCAACGCCGCAGGCAGGGTGCGTCAGCTGCCAGTTCACAGCGACCAATCCATCTGGCTCCCAAACGGTCACCGCTAACATAACCATAGGCACAGGATTCCACCTGCAGTACGCGCTCTGCATGAACACGAGCTTCGGCTGGATGGGTATACCTGCAAACCAGTGCAACCCATCGCGCTCCATCTCCGGTCTTGGTGGGACCACGTCGCCTGCTGCAGGCACAACTACATACTGGTACAACAACGGCGCCGGCACGACCCTGACGGCGACTCCGTTAAGCGGATACGTGTTCTGGGAGTGGAACTGCGCAGCCGGGTTCGAGAATGACACGGGCTCGACAGCAACAAACTGCTACTCTGGCAGCTCAAGCTCCGTGAGCACGAGCAACCCTGTCACAGTGCCAAACCTTGCTGTCCACGGTTACCTTGCAACGTTCAACGGCGCTCTGGCGCACACCATCTACCAGGCCTGCCCGACTTACACGTTCTCGTCGACGGTCTCGCTCACCACGAATATATTCACGAGATGCAACGTCACAATCAACTCCGGAGTCACGGTGTACACGAATGGCTATAGCATAGTCGCGATGGGCAACGTCATAAACGACGGCACCATCGCCGCGGGACTCTACAGCGGCGGCGGCGCGGGAGGCGCCAACGGCAGCGCTGTCACGAACGGCGGCGCCGGGACGGCGGTAACATCATCCTACGGCGGCTCAGGAGGAGGCGGCGAGTCTAGCTGCCACTCGGGCAGCTATGGGACGGGTGGCAACGGCGGCGCCACTCTCACATCTGCAGGCTCGGGCTCGGACACGAACTGTTACGTGGCTGGCACAAACGGCGCGACCCCACCAGCGCCCACGGTGAATGCGGCTAACATCTGGACCTGGTACAGCGGCGGCTTCCAGAACTATCTTGCAGGAGGCGCCGGAGGCGGAGGAGCAGGGGTAGGCACCGCTGGTGGCACGGGCACGCTCTTCGAGGGAGGCGGAGGAGGCGGAGTCGCTTTCGGCATATACATACAGGGCTACCAGGTCGTCGAGGGCACGATATGGACCCACGGCGCCAATGGGGGCAATGGGGGCACGGGCTCTGACGGCGGGGGCGGAGGCGGGGGCGGAGGAGCGATCATAATTGCCTACGGCGCAGGTGGATACACCGCTGGCACCACCACTGACGTCTACGGGACCGGAGGCTACGCTCCTGGAGACACCGGCGTCCTTGCCGGGCACGGAGGCAACGGGCAGATATCCACGTGGAACTATGGTAGCATTCCTCCTCTCGGAGTCAACTGACTTTGGCACGCTCAGGTGGCTCTAGAGACCCGATAGACCACCAACGGAGGTGCATCTCCTTTAGACCATTGATATGCTGGGTCGGGCGCATAGAACACGGGTGCCATGGCGGTAAGATTGTTCTCTACGCACTGTCCAAACCGGAGATAATCCGTGGGGTCGACATCTTGGTTCACGTACCCTCCTACAACAGCGTATCCTGACTCATTGGCTATATCCGCGCGGCTGCATCCGGCGCCGACTATATCGTACTTGAACGCCGACATGATATTGGTCTCATACGCGAACGATCCGTACGCATAGAACGTCGCATTCGGATGAAGCGCAGCGAAGCCGAGGAAGGCATGCAGGTCGTAGACGTACGCACGATAGTATGCCGCATCCGAATTAAGGTTGTACGCCGAAACAGCCACAGTCGCAAGCACTAGGATTAGGGCTGCCACCTTCGCAAGCCGCATGCCTCCTGCCGCCAAGGACTCGATCCCAAGCGCAGCCACTACCACCATCGGCAGCACAAGCAGCTCAAGGAGGTATGGCAGAATGTTTACCCCCTTTATCACTGTCAGCGTCCCGACCGTCGTCACCTGCTCGGGCATGTACGAGAGCACTAGGAAGTAGAACCCGAACATGAGCACGAATATGTATGCCTTCCGCTGCCTCTTTATCAGGAGCAGCATCGCCATCGCGGCAAAGATGTAGAACATCATCCCAAAGTACCAGATGGGCTTGCCGTAAGGCCCGTACTGCCAGTCGAGCATGAGCTGCAGGTACGTATTCTGCGCGTTGGCTGACCACCTGAGCTGCACGTTGCTTGTCAGGTTCATCGTAGCGTTGCCCTCCTCGAGCAGCACGTTCCTGTCGGTAAGCGGATACAACAGGTAGCTTCCCGACTGCGTGTAGTAGTATATTCCCGTGATAGAAAACCCTATGATGAACCCAACCGCAAGCATCGAGAGATACTTGGACTGGTCCTTCCATGTCTTCCTGTTCCTCAGGCCCAGGACTATCAGATAGAGCGCCGCGAAGATGACAAAGAGCAGGGCAGATGGGTTGGACAGATAGCCTACAGCGCCAAAGAAGCCCGAGAGCACGAAGAGGGTGTACTTCCTTCTTCCTTTCCTTTCGTCCCGTGCGAGGATGAACAGGTACGTTGCTATCGCAAGTCCCATCACCGCCGGGACAAGCGGTTGTACATGCGTTGAGAAGAGGACATCCACGGGGAAGAACGCGAAGAGCACGCCGCCTATCGCCGCAGCCCTAAGCGATGACAGTCTCAGAAGTATCAGCATTATGAACAGGCCCTCGACCATCGACGTGAAAATGACATAGCCTATCGCATAGTCTGCGTTGAATCCTGTGATGCTGAGCAGGAAGATCTCGGGATATATAAGGGTGGCGTAGAATTGGAAGATGTTCGGCGATGCAAAGAGCCGCCAGTCGCTGAAGTTGCTGAAGTTCGCCCCTTTGTACATGGCAAAATTCGGAAGCTGGTGGTTGATCACGCCGTTTTTGATTATATTGAGATATATCCCTTCATCCTGGGAGTTCGCGAAGATGGGACCCGTGTAGTAATAAAGCCTTACCGCGACTATCAGCGCAAGCATGGTTGCAAGGACGAGCACGGCGGCCCATCTCTTATCGAATCCTGCAACCGACCTGCGTGCGGCGGCTTTTCCCCTCATGACATCGCGTATTGCATACCTATCGATACGTTGCCGTTGTCCCCGTTCCCGCTGTAGTCGTTCGCGTTTCCGTTCAGGGGCCACCATCCGACCAGGTTCTGCAGGTCAACGGGCGCGCCCCCCAGACCCCTGCCATAGATCACCGCAGCATCATGAGGCGTGAGCGATGTGTTGTATACCTGGACATCCGCCATCTCGCCCACGAAGGCAGAGGTTCCCTGCTGCCGCGAGCCTATGTACAGAAGAGAATTGCTCGCGGCATCCGGGCTCGACTTGCCAGAGACCGTATTCACCAACGAGCCGTCCATATAATATGTCGCGATGCCGGTACTCTCGTTCCAGGCGCCTATGAGGTTATACCATTGCCCTGCCGACATCGGATACCCGCTCACGTCGAATCCCATGCTGGAGAGCTCGAAGAATGGGCTGACTCCCCAGATGAGCATGGCATACCCGTCGAACGCTCCAGAGTTCCTCTTCTCAAGCATACCGGCTAGCTGCGTCACATTCTGGGTCTTGACCCAGAGCGATACGCTGATTGCATTTGTAGGGTCCAAGGCCGGCGAATCGGGCACCGCCACGTCAGTGCTGCCCGTGAAGTTCGCCACGAACTGCGGCAGCTCGCCACTGCTGCACGTTCCGTTTAGCGAGATTCCGTTTGCGGTGTAAGCGCCACCCGGCCTGACCACCCTGCAGCTTCCAGGCGCCTCGCGGTATGGCGACACGGCGTTGGCCGTGCCTGTGCCGCAAAGAGGTTTGAGTATCTCTATATTGTCCCCGTTCCCGGAGAACGACTTGACAAGGGTGAAGTTTGCCGGGTCTGTGAAGTAGCTGTAGTTGGTCGGTGCGCACCAGTTTGGCGCGAAGTAGCGGATGCTCTCGATAGCAACGTAGCTCACGTTGAACTGATGTATCATGTTGCACGTGGGGTACTGGAAGTAGGCGTTCTCCTGGGCGTACACCGCATCGGGGTTGTAATTGAAGATCCCGTCATCAAATATGTAATAGTAATACTCGAGCACGGTCTTCCTCCCGCCGAGCGTGGAGAAGAAGCCGAACGTGTTGTCCGCACAGTTTGTGAGGAAGACATTGTTTATACTCGTGTTGTGCGCCGCCCAGTTGCTGGCTGCGATCACAGCGGTGTCTGCTATGGGATAGTATCCAAATACTCCCTGCTCCGATACCAGGCCGCTGAACGTCATGAGCAGGTACAGCGCTATCGCGAGCGCCTTGAACACGGCCCCCCTTCTCCACAGCGTGTAGAGCAGTGCCATCGCCGAGATGGACATGAACAGCAGGAAGTACACCGTGAACTTGTTGCCGTCGCCGAAGCTCGGTGAGAGGCGCACTATGTTCACCAGCGCCAGCACCATGATGGCAGGTATGAATACGTATATCCTCTTCCGGAATAGGTAGAGGCCGGCGAGACCGAGTATGAATGTCAATCCTATCGACTCTATCCAGAATGCCACATGGAGCCAGAACAGGTACAGTATGTTTGCGCCCGTCTGGTACCAGAACGGCTGCGTCAGCACCGATGCCATGAAGCCCGCAGCCTTTTGCTGGCTGTTCATGAATAGGTATTCAGGGATCGCAAAGATGCAGGCTGCAATGCCGAAAGGCAGCCATGTGCCGAAGAAGAGGCTCTTCCTGTTCTTGCTCACAGCGAGCGAGTAAAGGAAAGCGACCAACGCGAAGAAGAAGACAAAGACAAGCGAGAATGGGTGTATCAGGGGCATGAGCCCAACGAGCAGCCCAGCTGCAATCAGGTAGTTCCTCTGCGTTCGCTCGTGGCGTGGTTCTACCTTCTTTGGCCTGTCAAAGAATGTCACATACAGGAGCGTAAGGAACAGAAGCGCATACGGGAAGCCCATCAGGAACGTGGGCTGTATGACGAAGTTGCTGACCATTGGGTCCGAGAAGTTGAAGAACGGGTACGTGACTATGTTCAGCCAGTTGCCGTTGAACTGCTGGAACAGGCCAGGGGGGAATGTGAACAGCTGTATGTTGAATATGTAAGCGATAATCATGTTCAGCCCGAGGCTGCAGAAGAGCATCAGGAACAGGCCTGCGACGGCCAGCAGCCTGCGCTTCAGCAGCAACGACATGAAGTATATCGTGCACACCGCAAGCGAGAACCAGAGCGGCAGTGTCATCGCCCACCACGCGTTGACAAGCCCGAAGCCATTGTACATCAGCATCGCCGTGTAGAAGTTATTTATGAACGGCTCAACATTGGTCGCATTGTAAGTGTAGAGCAGCGTGGGAGGCCATCCGGAATAGATAAGCGATGTACCCTTGCCTATCTGCGAGAGCACGTCGGGTCCGTAGTTGTCCCCTGCCACGACCCCCGTGCTCGCGTTGTGGACCCCGGCCATCTGCATCACTAAGAAGAACGCTATAACTATGAAAAGCACGATGTGGAATGGCCTGTCCGAGTTCACCTCCCTGACAAACTTCTTCCAACTGAACATGTCCCTGTTCTTGGCGCGTACATAGAGCAGCGCAGACAGCGCCAGCAGGATGACGGAGGCAAGGATCATCTCCATGTCGCTGAACTGGCGCACGATTATCTCCTGCGCAAGGACCAGGTATGTGGCTATCGCATAGCCGACGGGCACACCGAACCCGTACTTCGGGAGTATCTCCTTGATGGCGTCCTCGAAGAAGAAGTTCACCGCAGTAAATCCGAACACCAAGCTCGCTATATAGAACAACAAGCCTACGAGAACCATCTGCCAGCACCGCTTAGTAACTCCAGGATAACCTGTCATCGAAAGCTTATATACCTTCTTCGTCAGCGTATCTGCTCGTACTCCTTGGCCGCGTTCCCCATAAGAGCGTATCCCAAGTTGTTCCAAAGCCTGAAGACAAGATACCTGAACAGTCCCCAGCGGGTTATCCTTCTGACGCTGGTCCGCACTCTTGCGCCATCAACATAAGAGACCCTGCCGTACTTCCTGAGCTTCCTGGACAGGGAGTGCGACTCGTTGGTCACCAGCTTCTCGTCGAAGCCGCCAGCATTCTCGAAGGCATCCCTCCGCACGGCGAAATTGGACCCGCTTATCGAGAGCCTGCCGAATGCCGAGAGCAGCCTGGATAGGTATACTGAGAGGAGCAGGTAGCTGAGCCTTATAAACGGCGTTGCCCTCTCAAGCGGTCGCATCGGGCCTGTTGCCGCGACGATGTTCCTGTCCTCAAAGGCGCTGACGTACGCCTTCAGTGTCTCCCTTTCCGGCATCGTGTCTGCATCTATGAATATGAGTATGGATCCTTTTGCGATGCGTGCGCCGTTGTTCCTGGCGTTCGACATCCCCCTCTTCGGCCGTTCTATCACCTTCGCATGCTTCAGCGCGATGTCCCTCGTCCTGTCGGTGCTGTAACTGTCGACAACTATAATCTCGAAGTCCCTGAAAGTCTGCCACCTGAGCCCATCCAGGGGGTAGCGGATGTACTTCTCCTCGTTCAGTGTCGGGATTATCACGCTGACAAAAGGTTTCTTTCCGGGCATGCCATCTCTCCGTCGCTTTAATGGTAGATTAGCATAAGGTATTAATAAATGTCGTGAATATGGATATAAGAGCGGCCTGATGGGTGTCTTATTGATAGAAAAGGTCTTCGAGGGCACAGTAAACTACATGCGACTCTTAGACGAGCAGGGCAATGCTGACGCGCTCTTCATGCCGAAGGACCTGGACGACAAGAAAGCAGTCGAGATGTACCGGTGGATGTCGCTTACGAGGGCGGCTGACGCCAAGATGCTGAGCCTCCAGAGGCAGGGGAGGGCAGACACATATGCCCCGTCGCTCGGGGAGGAGGCTACCCAGGTGGGAAGCGCCATGGCGATGAGGAAAGGGGACATCTTTACGCCAAACTTCAGGCAGCACGGCGTATATTTTGTGAGAGGATGGGACCTGGTGTCATGGTTCTTATACTGGAAAGGGTACGAGGAGGGCTGCATAGTGCCGAAGGAGGTTGGAGGCATGCCATACATAGTACCGGTAGGCACGCAGATGGTTCACGGAATGGGTATAGCATTCGCGCAGAAGTACCTCAATACCGGCGCTGCGGTAGTGTCGTATGTGGGCGACGGGGGCACATCTGAGGGGGATTTCTACGAGGCGATGAACTTTGCAGGTGTATACAAGGTGCCGCAGGTCTTCATAATCGAGAACAACCAGTGGGCGATATCTGTGCCGAGGTCCAGGCAGAGCGTTGCGAAGACACTGGCTCAGAAAGGCATAGCTGCCGGGCTGCCTTGCATACAGGTGGACGGCAACGACGTTTTCGCAGTGTACAAAGCGACGCAGGAGGCGCTGAACAATGCGAGAAGCGGTCCGACGGTCATCGAGTGCCTGACATACCGGATGACGATGCACACCACCGCTGACGACCCGGCGAAGTACAGGTCTGACGACGAGGTCAATGCCTGGAAGGAGAAGGACCCTCTGGACAGGCTTGGGAAATACCTACGGAAGAAGGGGCTATGGGACGACAAGAAGGAGCAGAAGCTAGCGAGCGATAACCTGGAGGAGATAGACGGCGCGGTGGAGAAGGCTGAAAAGTTCAAGCCCGACCCGAAATCGATGTTCGAGAACGTCTACAGCTTCATGCCGCAGACGCTGAAGGAGGAGATGGACGCAGCGGAGGCGAACGACTTCTGGCAGGAAAAAGAGTGATGTTATGCTTACAAACATGGTAGGGGCGATAAACAACGCACTTGACCTCATGCTGAAGGCTGATGACAAGATAGTCGTGTTCGGCGAAGACGTAGGAAAGGATGGCGGGGTCTTCAGGGTGACCGACGGCCTCCAGGCGAAGTACGGAGAGAACAGGGTGTTCGACAGCCCGCTGGCAGAGTCTGCCATAGCGGGGATGACCATCGGGATGGCGATAGGCGGCATGCACCCTGTCGCAGAGATGCAGTTCGCTGGATTCATGTACCTCTCATTCGCTCAGCTGGTCAACCACGCGGCAAGATATAGGTCGAGGACCAGGTCAAATGTCAAGCTTCCCCTCATGATAAGGACGCCGGTGAGCGGTGGCGTCAAGACGCTCGAGCACCACTCTGAGAGTCCGGAAGCGTTCTGGTCGCACCCCGGCGGACTGGTAGTCGTCGAGCCATCGAATCCCTACGATGCGAAAGGGCTTATGATAAAGGCGCTGAAGATGGATGATCCTGTCATCTTCCTAGAACCGACAAAGCTCTACAGGCTGTTCAAACAGGAGGTTCCGGCCGAACCGTACGAGGTCGAGATAGGCAAGGCCGCAGTGGTGCAGGAGGGAACGCAACTTACGATAGTCACATATGGCACGATGGTCCCGTTGGTCAAGGATGTGGTAGCGAAGAAGAAGACGGACGCTGAGATAATCGATCTCAGGACGATAAACCCCCTGGACGAGGCAACGATAATCGGGAGCGCGAAGAAGACAGGAAGAGTGATGATAGTACACGAGGCTCCGCTCAGCTTCGGGGTGGGCGCGGAGATCGCCGCAAGGGTGGCGGAGAAGGCGATATTCGAGCTCGATGCGCCTGTGATGAGGGTCGCGTCTCCAAGCTTCCCCTACCCGTTTCCAAGCTACGAGAAGTTCTACCTGCCGAACGCGACAAAGGTGTCCCAGGCAATAGATAAGATCCTGCAAGAATGACGTGATCATGGTGAAAGAGATAAGATTCGTAGACGTAGGCGAGGGCATAACCGAGGGTCACCTCCAGAAGTGGCTGGTCAAGGATGGCGACAAAGTCAGGGAGGACCAGTCGGTAGCTCAGGTCGAGACCGATAAGGCGGTGGTCAACGTGCCAGCGCCGATAAGCGGAACGATAAAGATAAACATCCCGGCGGACTCCACACTACACATCGGAGATTCGCTCGCTGCAATAGGTAGCGTCGATGAGCTGAAGGGATACGGTGCAAGCGGTGCGCCTGCACAAACTGCACAACCAGCGCCGAAAGGAACAATCCAGAAAACCGTTGCGCCAGCGATGCCCGCCACGCAGGCAAGGCCGGCAGCGCCCAAGGAGATAATCGCAACCCCTGCCGTCAGGAAACTCGCCAGGGAATTGAACGTCGACCTCGCAAAGGTGGCTGGCACAGGGCCGAACGGAAGGATACTCGAGAACGATGTGCGCGGCACATCTATCCAGGCTGCAAAACCTGCCGCATCTGTCGCCATCAAGTACTCCGAGGTGCTCGAGGGGAAGCACGATGAGGAGATAGAGCGCGTGCCCATGTCGATGACGCGCAAGGCTATCGCCAGGAACATGGAAGAGTCATGGAAGATACCGCGCGCAACGCACATGGACCTCATCGACGCAACATCGCTCTGGACGATGGTGGCCAAGGAGAAGCCGAAGATGCAGAAGGAGCAGAACATACACCTGACATTCCTGCCATTCATAATCAAGGCGCTCGTGAAGGCGCTGCAGGAGAATCCGAACTTCAACTCGAGCTACGACCACGAGAAGCAGGAGATAATAGTCAAGAAGTACTACAATATAGGTCTCGCAGCTGAGGCTCCAGACGGTCTCAAGGTGGTCGTGGTCAAGGGTGCTGACAAGAAGAGCATAGCTAAGATCGCCAAGGAGATACAGGACCTGCACGACAAGGTCACAAACAAGACCATAACCGTCGCGGAGATGCAGGACAGCACCACAACGATAACCAACATAGGCAGCCTTGGCGGAGGCTTCCTTGCAGTCCCGATGATAAACCCGCCGAACGTGGCGATAATAGGCATGCTCTCGATACGGGACTGGCCGTTCGTCGAAGATGGCAAGGTAAGGATAGGCAAGGTGCTGCCCTTCACGATAACGTTCGACCACAGGGTGGTCGACGGCGCTGAGGCGGTGAAGCTCGGGAACGCCCTCAAGAACTATCTCGAAGACGTGGACTTCCTAGAGATGCTCTAATGGTAATGGGTTCCCTCCCCGAAGATGTAGACGTCGCGGTGATAGGCGGAGGCGTCGGCGGCTATGTCGCCGCGATAAGGGCCGCACAGCTTGGCAAGAGCGTCGCGGTGGTGGAGAAGAACAAGCTAGGAGGCCACTGCCTCAACTACGCGTGCATCCCATCCAAGACGCTGATCCATATATCAGATATATTTTACGAAGTCCAGCACTCGCAGAAGTTCGGGATAAACGCAACAGGCGTGTCGCTGGATGCAAAGAAGATGCTGCAGTGGAGGATGGACGTCTCGAAGAGACTGGAGGACGGTGTGGCGTTCCTCTGCAAGTCGAACGAAATAGACGTCTTCAAAGGCATAGCCACTTTCCTGGACTCGAACACGCTGCAGCTCAGTAACGGCATAACGCTTCAGTTCAAGAAGGCGATAATCGCCACGGGTTCCGAACCGACGGTCCTGAAGGGGTTTGAATTTGGCGGAAGCATAATAGACTACAAGCAGGCCCTCATGTTGGACCACATCCCCAAGTCGATGTTGATAATAGGCGCGGGGTACGTGGCGGTGGAGATAGGGACAATGTACGCGAAGTTCGGCACAGGCGTGACGATTCTTGCAAGGTCGGATGT
The DNA here is from genome assembly GCA_021817125.1 of Microcaldota archaeon. Taxonomy (GTDB): domain Archaea; phylum Micrarchaeota; class Micrarchaeia; order Micrarchaeales; family CABMGC01; genus JAKAWC01. The sequence continues at coordinate 1,396 of JAKAWC010000013.1, read as the reverse complement.
GCTGTCACATTTCGATAAAGACGCCGTAGCTCTTGTAAAGAAGAGGATGGCCGCTCTAGGGGTTAGCATCATAACCGGGGTGACTCCGGAGTCGAAGTCAGATGGCAAAGTGAAGCTCAGCAACGGACAGATGGTGGACGCAGAGGTCATAGTAGTTGCAACGGGGCTGTCCCCATACGTTGATGGACTGGGGCTCGGCAACACGAAAGTGAAGCTCGACGACAAGGGATTCATAAAAGTGGATCCGATGATGCAGACCGACGACCCGAACATACTGGCGGTAGGCGACGTGATCGGGGAGCCGATGCTCGCCCACAAGGCGATAAGGCAGGGGGTCGTTGCAGGAGAGGTCGCATCCGGAGAGAGCTCGTCTTACGACAACATGGTCGTGCCAGCGGTGATATTCTGCGACCCCGAGATTGCGATTGCGGGAAGCGTAGCGCCTGCCGACGGGATAACGATAACCAAGTTCCCGCTCAGCGCTCTCGGCAGAGCGATAGCCCTTGACACGTCGAACGGCTTCGTGAAGATCGCTGCCGAGGCCAGCGGGCTCGTAAAGGGGATAGAGATAGTGTCCCCGGAAGCGAGTTCCATGATAGCCGAAGCCGCGCTTGCGATAGAGATGGGGGCGACGCTGGAAGACATAGCCGACACAATACACCCGCACCCTACCTACAGCGAGTCGGTGCAGGAAGCGGCGGAGGGCGCGCTGGGACGGGGCATACACTTCTTCTACGGGAAACAGAAGGATTAACCGAAAGGCATACTCCCTCCCGTTTAAACTTCTTTCAAGAAGTTTACAGCGAGCCGCTCCCGGCGAGCCTTGAGCGGAGCGAAAGGCGAGGGAGAGCGGCGAGCTCTTACGTGGCAATGTCTCTTATTCATTGGGCTCGCGCCCCGTTCTCGGCGCTCCGCGCCTCGGCATGGGGGCGCTCGCTGGCAACGCGACTCATCTGTCCTTGCATATTATGGCGATGAATTTACCGCTATTCTTGAAATCTGCCGAATCTATGAACTTCTTGGCCTTCCAGCCTGTCCCGGAAAGGAATTATCGAACCGTTTCCTGCCGTCTCCGGAGGCTGCAAAATACCATCTTTCGACCGAATTCAACAAACCTTCTTTCATGCCAAAATGTTCAAATATTTATCTAATTAGCTATAAGCGTATTGTATAGCTTGTTCAGATCTCCTTCACAAGAAGGTACCGATTCTCACCATCGCCAAAGTAGTTGGCTATTTCCTTGACGACTTTGTAGCCAAGACCCTTATAGAAGCCTATCGCTATCGTGTTTTTGGTATTATAGCACTACCTAAAAGTTTTACAATAAATCATGGAGTTCCGTTATTATAAAATTTGTGCATAATCAAATTCTTTTCCTTCGTACCTATTTTTGACC
>JAKAWC010000012.1 GCA_021817125.1 Microcaldota archaeon | reverse complement strand
CAAGGTCAACCTACTGACTTAAGTGACTCAGCAATACCCTCCAATTTATCATTGAGTGGAGGATTCAATGTCTCTAACTTTAGGATCGGCAGCTTGTCATCCTCGGCACACGTAGTAACCCAAGGCAATAACTTCACAGTTGTACTCCACACGCCCGTGTATCCAGAAACCAACGTCACAGGCGCTGCGGGCGGCACAGGTGTCTATTCATATACTTGGTATGTCGAACCAAATGGAAGCAGCTCTTATGAGAGTCTGACAAGTTGCGATAATCTCTTTTACAATAAACCAATATGCACCATAACAACTAACTCGTCCACTCCTCTAGGAAAATATCTAGTAAAAGTCTCAGTAAATGCTCTTGGAGGTCCCTTAAACGAGACGTTGACGACGCAGCCGGTAACGGTGAACGTGACCGCCCCTCCTGAGAAGTGCAACGCGACAAATGGCTGGTTCTACGACTACCGTGCTAGAACTCAAGTCACTGACATCAACTGGACGTCGATATTTCTTACCAATTACAGCTACCAGATGCCCATTCCCATCAGTCCGCTGATACGCAACGTCAGCGTGCATGCGGGATTCGCCAGGATAATGATAGACAGGGATGCGGGGATGGGAAACAGCTGCAACCAGCTATACCTTGAAGGATACAACGGCACGCCGAATGTCACAACTGACGCAGGACAGGTCAACTTCAATGTGATAGGCTGCACTGCGAACACGGTCACTTTGGCAGTAAACGGAACCACGCTGTCAGGAAATTACTTCAATGCGTTGGGCATATTCTACGACTCGCAATCGAACGCGTCGTATGCGTCTGGCAGCGTCACAGACAACTGGCTGCTGCTCAACCACCAGACAGGAAATTATCAGTTTACATTGGGTTCGACGCCGATGGTGTTGCACCTTGATAATGTGCTGAACACGAATTCGCTTATAGAGCTGAATCTGCGAGGCGGGTTCGGGCCTTTCCCTTCTTGGATATATGTAGTAGAGTATAACAATGTCTCAGGGACGCACTCGTTTAAGATAAGCACATATTATGGAAACAACCCATTTCTCAACCTCTACTATCACCTGGACTCTGTCGTTCCCGACTACACGTTCGTGATAAACAAGACTCTTGGCAACCCAAACCCATATCCATTTCGCACTCCGTCAGAGTACATGTTCACAGGTTACAACTTGGGCGAGGTGCCCTTATATGTCACGTATGGAGGCAATCCTAGGTACTCATTCTTCAACTCAACGAATTCCCTAAGCAGCAACTACAACATCAATGGTCCAGAGCCGCAGTACCTGAATCTCAGCCTGAAGGACGGCCTTACCGCGTCGCTTGTGGTGCTTAACACCACCAGGTATGATTACAAGGCAGGCAACGCCGCCATTTGTTTTCCATGATCCGTTTTGAGGGTAAGGTGTTGAGCTGCACCGAATACTCTGCACACGGTTCTTTGCAGACATTGGTTGCTCCTCAAACAAAGGTGTAAACGCCCAAATACCAGGACCGGCGCAGGTTTCTTAAGCCTGAGCGTAGATTTGCTACCATGGACCCGTTGACGGAGATGTACCTGGCGATTGCTGTGGCGACCATACTCGGAGGAGCCAAAGTTGTAGACGAAGGCATTAAGATGATGCGAAGACTCCAGATGCAGAACATCGAAGAGGAGCCCGAAGAGGAATAATCATCTCACCCTGACCGCTGCTCTTTGGGCAGAAGGTCTGGACCTTGCCACCGCGATTACCGCCTCGCTGAGCTGTGATGCCGGCAGGCTGTCGAACTCCGCTACTCTTGTCTTTCCGTTACGCTGCAGCCTCTTTGCTATCTCGCGTAGGTTGTCCTGCGTCCGCATGGCGAGAGGCTCGTCGAAGTACCTGTCTTTTGATTGTAGGTACTGGTGAGTCGCCAGATGCTCCTGCGCCCTGACTCTCCGTTCTGCAGCGGTTACATAAAGAAATATTGCTAAGTTGGGCTGGGGCATCGACGGTGCTGCGGCGGCGAGCTTCCGTCTCATACTGTCCTCGTTCTTGCCCCCGCACCGTAGTCTGTCGAGGGCGAGGTGCGTAGCCTCGGTGGAATATAGCCGGTCTATCACAAACGCCAGGTCTGGCATCTCCTTGGTGAATGAGGCAAGCTGCCTGCCAATGGCCAGGTTCTCGCTCAGATAGTAGTCAAAGCTTGCCGCTATGTCTGGCGGAGACCGCATGTCTAGCTCCATGGGCGGAGGCAGCGCATGTACGAGCATCGCGCTCAATTCGGCCACCAGCGCCTTGCTGGCAGCTGTCTTTCCAGTGAACTCCACTCCATCTATGCTTATTATTATAGTCATGGCCATACCGAAGGGATTAGCGGGTTACTTGATTATCACTCGGTCAGAGACGTCGACAACGCGGTCTATCCCATACTTTATCGGGTTGCCGAAACTGGTGTTGATTATCATTATCCCCCTCCTTATGTCGACGCTGCGTATCTTGCCTATCAGCGCGCCGAGCTCGTTGAAGACCATCTTGCCATTCATCTTCTTTGTGGCAATCGCCCTTGACCTGAGATAGTCGGACGCGGTGGATATGGTTATGCCCATCACTATCGCGACGATCGTGAACGAGAGGAACTCCCAGAAGTATATCTGCCCTATGATCCACGCCATGAAGGCGAAGAGCATGACCCAGAGTATCACGGATGAGCCAGTGTATGTGCCGTACTTGAAGACCCTGAACGGGTGCTTTGAGTTCCTGACGTCGATTATCCTGCCCACCAGATAGAGCGTTGAGACCACCGGGAGCAGGAGGAGGAAACCCTCAATGCCGTACGCGAGCGACGGGAACTGCTGCCCGCCCAGACTGAGAAGCGAGTTGTAGTTCTCTACCCCTATGAACACGCTGGCTATCAGGAATATCATCGAGCTGAGGTAGAAGACGAAGGACATCTTCTCTATGCTAAAGCCGAATCCCCTGAACGAGCCTATGAAAGCGTCCTCGAGACCGAATCCCTTCAGCAGGAGGTAAGCTCCAATAAGCCCCAGCGGCAGCTGCCAGCCGGTGCCCAAGGCGTAGCTTATCGTGAACAGCAGCACCAGCACCGCGGGTATGCCGAATACTATCCTTGCGTAGTGTGGCTCCTTGAGCTTCTCTAGTATGACGAAGTATGTTGACTCGAGCTTCTCCGCCTGCTTCATCGTAATCACCTGCACGCTGTTTATCTTAATCCTCGACTGGATTACAGGCAGCACGCGCTTGTCGCTTGCACCGTCAGTTACGAATATGCACGAGTCGGCCTGGAACTGCTGCAGCACAAGCTCCAGCTGTCTCGCGACCTCGCGGTCTGCATTGTAACCCTCGGATTCCGAGCCGGTGATGGTCGCCACGTTGACGTTGTAGCCCTCCTTCTTGAGCTGGTCGAATATCTTTACCGCCTGGAACATCGCGTTTGCGTCGGTCTCCTCCGGATCTGCGAGCGCAAGCTGCGAGGCACCGTTGAGGTTCTGCACCCTTCCGACCAGCGGACCGCCTATTCCAGTCTTCCTGTAGAGGTCGTTGTCGATGTCTACAGCCAGGACGAGCAAGGTCTCTTCCTTGTCCTCTACGCTGACCTTCTTGCTTACCATAAGTACACGAAGCTATTACTAAATGGAAGTATTTTAAGGTATATGTTGCTTTCGTCTACGACCTCTTAGATGATAGGTTATGGCAGTTGAGGTGGCATAGTTGCGGTGGCATTTTACTATATGCATACTACTAATGGCAATATCTGGGTAAGAGTTATATATCGCCTTTCAGGAATCTGGAGATAAAAGCAAATTACTTCGCTATAAGCTGGATAAGATAGGCAGAAATGGGCTGCGGGCATTATGCCGGCAGCCCACCAATCCCATTCCCTCAAGTTCCCCTCAACGAGCGTCACTCTAGATTCGTCTTTAGCGCCACGAGTTCGGCGATGTCCTTCCTCTCCCGCTTCGCCTTTAGCAGAGCGAAGATTCTCCGCAGATGCGCCACTACTCTTTCTCCCGTTCCCACTCTATTGTCGTTTTCCATTGTCTCCCCACTCACTGGTCATAGTATAATACGCCGATTCTCATATTTAGGCGTGATTTTTTGGGACAGATTGGGAAGCAGGTTTAAAAGGCAGAGCAGCTAGCGCCTTCCGGAGAACTTGATCGTACGGTGGACCTTCTTCTGCGCGGTCATTATAGGATTCAGCACCTTCTGGTAGTGCATCAGGAACGCGAGCGATGCGAACAGTATTCCGGTTATCGCCACCTCTGCGGTCAGTGCGTAGTTGAGGTACATCAACACCTGTGGCGGCAGGCTCGTCCGGAACAGGTTAAGCGAAGCGAGCGTGGCGAAGGCTATCGCAAAGTCCAAGGCGAGCGAAGCATACGCTATCACCTTGAGCCAGTGCTTTATCCTCTCTATCCTCTCGTACTCCCTGTACAGCATATTTACCGCCGGTCGCCAAACTTTCGCGGGGTTCATAATAAGCATGATTGCTTTAAAAATGATTCGCTCGGGGATTAATAGTGGAAGGAAAAGAATCGGCAACGGCATAAACCGAACCGCATGCATAGTATTTTATGCCTGGCTTGCCCAGTCTGTTATGGGGGTCGGGAAGATGAGACTAAAGCACAAGCACGGCGTGGGGTCGAAGCATAGAGAGAGAATAGAACGCATGCGCATGCATGCAGAACTGCTCCTCAACAGGCTCGAGGCGCACGATCCGGAAGGTCTTCCGGAGAGCGTGGACATTGGGAAGTTGGAGAAGGCGTACGAGAAGCTATCGCACTACCACTTCGTCCTGAGAAAGGTAAACGGCACCGGAGCTTAAGTTCGCTTTCGCGGCCGTAGAGACGTGTAGCTAGTCATTTGAAAGGAAACCGATTACTGTCTCGCAGAATTCCTTGGGGTGTTCCAGGTAAGGCACGTGCCAGCCATCCATGGTGATGACCTTCGCACCCTTCAACTGTTTTATCCCTTCTTTTATGTACCCATTCGAAGGATCTTTCGAGCCTAGGACTATGAGCGTCTTGTTGTCGACGTGCTTTAGGTCAACCTCACCGAGATTGACAGGCGCCACCAGGATTATCTTGTCGACTTTGCCGTTCCGCTTCTCCAGGTACCTGGCGGTGTAGAAACCGCTTGCGCTGGCGGCGAGCACCGAAGGCTTCCCCTTGACGACTGTGCTTATGAAAAGGTCGAGCATCTCCGCGAAAGTGTCTGGAGTCACCCAGAGCTTGTTTACGCTCTTCGGAAAGTTGGGCATATCTATCAGATAAGTCTTGTAACCTGCGTCGTCGAGCGCCTTGGCAAGCCCTACCTCCACCCACGTCTGGGAGTTGAAGTTGTAGCCGTGCATCATCACTATGCTCTTCTTGCCACTGCCCGATTCGTAGTAGATGAGCGACTTTGCCGACTCATTGTGCACCTGCTGGTACTCGAATTCCTTCCGTTCCATGATTGGATTTCACGATAAGGATTAAAAAGGATGCATCATTGGGATATGGACAGGACGGGAGAAAGATATTAAAACAATCGAAATAGAACGTTTACTATGCCCCGGCACATTGAGATCGTGATGTCAGCGGATCAGATGCGCATCCTAAAGGAGGCGTGGAAATCCGGCTTTTCGAGTTATGTGGCAGCAGGCCTTGCGTCGACCACCCCATGGGTTGCCAGGAGAGAGTATGACGGATTTGTGGAGACCATGGGACCACAGCAGAAGAAGGTCAGGAAGAGACATGCACAGGTCTCGCATATCACCCCAGAGCAGCGGATGGTAATCAAGAAGGGCTTCGACAGCGACTGGACTCTGGGTCGCACCGTGACGGAGAGCGGATATTATTATAACGGAGTAAAGGAGATGTGGAAAAGCTGGGGATATGTCGGCCCCATGGACTCCCGACGGTACGGGCGGGAGAGGCTGAGAAAGGCGATAAAGGCGCACAGGCTGGGGAAGTCTATCGCAGAAGCTGCAAGCTATGCCGGTCTGACGTCGAATCAGGTGATGCGCATATGGCACACGCGCGACTTGGCGGCGCACGGCACAGCCCCTAGTCCATTACACCTCTGGGAGATAGAATGGGTGCTGCAAGAGTTGAGGGAGGGTAAGCTATCGAATAGAGTCGCGTTCGATTTTGAACTCGAGTTCTTGAGGCCAATAAGCGAATCCGCTGTCAGGAAGATTGGCTACCGGTACGGAGTCATATCCGATAAGTATCGGGAGACACTGCAGGAGAAGGCGCTCAGGAATCAGGAGTACGAGGCTCTGCGGAAGGCGGTCAGAGACAGGTACCTGAATGACGAGATGCCCGAGGATATTGCACGCTCGCTCTCCATAAAGCCAAGACATGCGTACAGGTGGCTGTCTGCAGACGCGCTCAGGGGCTACAGGGTGGATCTGCCGTACTCCGCCATAAAGAGCATACGTCATGCATTCTTCAAGATAGATTCGGATGCCAGGAGCGTCGCCGAGGAGAACCATGCAACCTTGCCGCAGGTTCGTGGAATATGGGGCAGGATGTGGGCTGCTGGATATAGGCGACCCCCTATCAACAAGCCTCACGAGGAACTCCGAGAAGCCGTTAGGAGAGGCAGGAAGCCTCAATACATCGAGACGGTGCCGAGAGCCATGCCTCAGGCCGCGAGCGCCCAGTTGGATCTTGGGAGTCTGGCAAGGCCGGCGAGGGCGCCTAGAAAGGTAGGCATCTGATCAGTCGGTCATCTGTGCCGTTTTCTTCAACCCGGTTCCATCGCCTAAGCTCCTGAAGACTACGACTGCTATTATCATTATAGTGCCACCTAGATACTGGAGGTCCGACATGAGCGACCCGAAGATCAGGTATGACGCGACCGCGGCGAATATCGGTTCTGTTGACGCGGCCACTCCGGCCTCGGTGCCGGACAATCTGCTCACCCCACGCAAGAATAGGCTGTAAGCGAGAAGCGTGCCGAGGATAGCTACGACTAAGACAAGGAACGAGACAAAGAATAGGTTCTGCGAGACGGGTGCTATCGGCATTCCCGCAAAGGAGAGGGTGCCGAACGGTATCGAGATCAATCCCACTATCAGAAATCCCCATGTGCTTATGGACCATGTGCCGTACTTCTTTATCAGCGGCCTTGAGGAGATGGTGTAATAAGCCACGCCGAGAGCTGAGAGGGTGCCTGTGAAGAGCGCCAGGGGGGTCACGCTGAGCTGAAAACCCTGTGCCCCTCCCATGACCAGGAGGACCACACCGAACATGACGGCGAGGATCGAACCGACTCGCATCGACGTCATCCTGAAATGCCCGGTGAAGAACTCGTAGACCACTATCATCGGCAGGAATAGATACTGGAGCAGCAGCGCGACCACTATGTTGGAGTAGTTGATGGTCAGGAAGTAGAATATCTGCGATGGAAGCACCCCGAATATGGCGAAGAGAATCAATGGCATCGAACTTTTCCTCGGCCACTTGGGCCTGAACAGCGCAAGCAGGACGATGCCGGCGATCAGGCATCTTAGCATCACCAGACCGAACGGCGGGAACCCGTACCTCTGGAAGAGAATCTGCGCGGCGGTTCCTGAAAGCCCCCACATCGCTGCCGCGAACAGGGTGATTCCGAAGTCCCCTACCTGTTTCATGCAGTGTCCTACGACCCAGCACAATAAAAGCCTTCTCCGCGATATATATCAGATCGCATGGGGGAGGTTAAGTTCGAGTCGTTATCCGATAGGAAAGTCTGGCGCAGGGCGATGTTGCACCTGAAAAAGAGAGACAGGGCACTGGGGAGGATAATCGATGGCATAGGGGAGATAAAGTTCGAGTGGCACTGGGAGCCATACGAGGCGATAATACGTTCCTTTATCTACCAGCAGATATCGGGCAGTGCCGGAGATTCCATACTGAAGAAGTTTGAGGGCATGTTCGGGGGAAGGCTCCCAACCCCGAAGGAGTTTCTGAGGGCGCCAGAGCGGCGGGTCAGGGCGGCGGGGATCTCGCCCCAGAAATATTCGTACATAAAGAACCTCTGCGAGAGGCTGGAGAGCGAGGAACTTGACCTGACAGGGCTCGCCAGACTGCCCGACGAGGAGGTCATCGCGATACTTGACGACCTGAAAGGGGTAGGGAGGTGGACAGCGGAGATGTTTCTTATGTCAAGCCTGCGCATGGTGGACGTGTTTGCCGCTGACGACCTTGGGTTGAAAAATGCCGTCAGGAGAGTCTACAAACTTAGGAAAGACCCGAGCAGGGCTACACTGGATAAGATAACGGGGAGGTGGCGGCCATACCGCTCGATAGCCGCGATCTACCTTTGGAGGAGCACGGACGGCATAAAGCGGAAGAAGTGATTACTGCTTTACCCCTTTCCTCTGCCTCCTGCTCCCTGCGGGCTTTCCTGAGGCGTCGCCTGGCGCAGGGACTCTGAGCTTGCCTTTCATCACGTCATCGACGCCGAATATGCCTATGGGGGTGGGCATCGCGAGTCCACGCGACTCGGTCGGTATGAAGATTATGTTGTTCCTGCCGCTTATGCCAACCTCGTAGAGCATGTTAAGCGACCTCAGCTGCATCGCATAGGTGTTGCTCTTGTACATATTCGCTGCCTGAATCATCTTTGTGGCTGCAAGCTGCTCGGACTCGGCGAGCACGACCCTCGCGTCTCGCTCCCTCGAGGCTATGGCGACCTTAGCCATCGCATCCTGGAGTTCGGCGGGAATCTTCACGTCCCTTATCTCTACGGATATCACGTTTACGCCCCACGGGAGGACGCGTTCATCTATGAGCTCCTTTATCTCGTCGGCGATCTCGCTCCTTCCCTGGATCATCTTGGACAGGTCGACCTTTCCGATTATGTCCCTGAGGGCGGTCTGCGCAGCCAGCGTCACCGATCCCTCCATGTCAGACACCTGCAGCACGGTCTTCTCGGGGTCTTCCACTCTTGAGAACATTATCGCATCGACGTCGACGCTCACGTTGTCGGCGGTCAGAGTCTTCTCTGCAGAGAATGTCGTGGAGAACGTCCTGAGGTCGTACTGATACGGCATCTGCTGGATGAGCGGTATCAGCATGAATATTCCAGGTCCGTATATGCCGCGGTACCTGCCGAGGGTGAGTATCGGTCCCCTCTTCCATTCTGGCAGTATCTTTATGCTGAGCGCGAGGTAGATTATGAATGCTACGATGGCGCCTGTCACCAATCCTGTGACCCCTGCGGCGTATGAGGACGCGCCGATGGTCGCCGCTACTATCACCCCTATTATGAAAGAGAGGATGGAGTTTGACTGGTTGAGCCTTCCCGCTTCTGCGTCTTGCGCAGCTGCGATGGCTGGAGAGGCAGAGTTCGCTGTAGGCTTGTTATTATCTGGCATCTTATCACCAGTTGCTATTAGCGGGCAAAAGATATAAACAGTGGCATTGAAGTTGTATCATGCCGGCGAAGAAGATAGGATTATTTACCGGTTCCGGAGACATAAGGCTCGCGACTGAGCCCCGCAGGCTCTCCGTGAACAAGTACTCACATGGCGCAGTCCTCGTTGTCGGGGGCTGCAGCTTCTACAGGGGAGCTCCGCTCTTGGCTGCGTTCGCGGCGAACGCAGGACTTGCGGCGCTTAGAACGGGCGCGGGGTACGTGACACTGGCCGCCCCGGAAGAGGTACTGCAGATTGCTGCCGGAAGAACATACGGATTCCCCGTGAGGCCCCTGACAGGTGGCATCGGCGACCTGAAGCTGTTGAAGGGCGTGAGGCATGATGTGCTGGTAATCGGGCCAGGTTTCGCGCTCGACTCTGTTGCAAACAGGAAGGTGCTCCTTGGAATCATTGGCTATGAGCGAAAGAGGGGAAACATCGCCATAATAGATGCCGGTGCAATCGCTTTCTTCAGGGGCAACCTGAAGATGCTCGCTGGCACGATAATAACCCCACATGAGGGAGAGTACGGCAAGCTCACCGGGAAGGATGTCCGGAAGTTTACCACCGATCAGAAGATAAAATCCGCAGTGGCTTTCGCACGCAAGGCGGGATGCGTTCTGGTCATCAAGGGGAACACTACAATAATAACCGATGGTAAGCGGTTGAAGGTCAACAAGGCGAAGACATCGGCGCTCGCCACCATGGGCACGGGTGACGTGCTGGATGGGATAATAGCGAGCTACGCGGCGATACACAAGGATGCATTTGAGAGCGCAGTTGCAGGCGTGCATGTCCACTCCCGGATAGGCGATGCGCTCTACAAGAGGATTGGCCAGCACGTAATAGCGCAAGACATAATAGATGCACTTCCGCAGTTCCTGAAAAAGTTTGACGTTGTCCCCTGACTCCATTCGGCCCAGGAGGAACTCACTTGATTGTGACCCCCGTTGAAGGCGAACTGCCCGTAGTGGTCGCTGCTGACGTATACCTAGATGTTGCGACCTGCCTGGGGTTTATGGTTATGGACCCGGGGAGAATCGAACTCCCGGTCTTCTCTCTGTGAAAGAGACGTCTTACCATTCGACTACGAGTCCGCGCAGATTATATGCTCCCTCAGATATATAAAACTAAATCTCCAACTTCTAACCGAACTGCATGACGAACTACTTTACTGGAGGCGGGGACAAGGGACTCACCAACATCGCCACGGGCAGATTGAGGAAGGACGATCCTATAATCGAGGCCATAGGCGAGCTGGATGAGCTCAATAGTTCGCTGGGGCTTGCGCTCTTTTATACGCATGATGATCCGACCCGCAAGATCCTGAGAGAGGTTCAGAACGAGCTCTTCACATTGGGCGCGAACCTTGCCACGGCCAAGCCGGTGGACAAGGAGAGGTACGGAAAGCTTATCGTCGCGATGGAGAAGGAGATAAAGTCGATGGGCTCCAAGATGCCGGAGCTCAGGAAGTTCGTGCTGCCCGGAGGGTGCGAGGGCGCCGCGCACCTGCACCTGTCGAGAGCCGTGGCGCGGAGGTGCGAGCGGAGGATGGTCGCCCTAGCGATGGACAAGGGACTCGATCAGGTCCTTGCCAGCTATATGAACAGGTTATCCTCGCTGCTCTTTGTGGCTGCAATATATCTGAACCACATAGAGGGAGTCCAGGAGGAGAATCCCACTTACTAGCCGCTTCTAACGATAATCAACGAAACCGCACATTTGGTTTAAATACCTCGCAAAGAGAATATTTGTAGAGTGGGGAGCGTCAGACGGGAGAGCATGGAAGAACGAGAAACAGATGATACTATAGCGAGAGGAACCAACATCCAGCCCGACTTCCATGTCTCTAAGGACGGCAGGTCGTTGGAGGTGATAGTCGGGGCTTGGCCGCACGACCTGCTCGAAATGGTCGATGCGCGCCAACTCTTCCGCACGATACGCGGAAGAGTTGCGAAGAGCGACATGGAGAGGGAGAAGATGCACTGGTCGCAGCTCGGCGGCGAAGACGGGGATACTATATCCATATTCATCTCTGACATCACCAGCCCGCAGGAGAGGTACTCCCTTATAAAGATGGGGCAGAGGATTGCGAAGGATATGTCGGCTGCGATAGACCTTGCGGCGTTGCGCAGGGGCCTCGGACGCCTAGGACTGGATAAGGGATCGAGCGCGGTGCCGCTGGAGAGTTACGACACACCGAAAGGGGCAGGGAAGGTCAGGCGTTGAAGTATTCCCTGAACTTGTTTGTGGTCAGGACTTTCTTTGTCCTTCCCAGTTTCTTCGTCTCTATGAACTCCTTCTCCGATAGCTCCTTCATGTAATCGTATGTGGAGCTTCCGAATGCCTTTACTATCTGGCTTTGCATTATACCGGGGTTCTTATTTATATATGCGAGTATCCTGAGAGCCGGCCTGCTTATGTCGGGACCCGCGGCAAGCGAGCTGACCTTTGATGCGTAGGGCTCCTTGAGCGTCATGAGGTACTTCCCGTCTAGCTCCAGTATCTGCAGCGCGGTGTCGTTTGACCTGTACTCATCAGCGAGCTGCTTTATCATCTCTGTAATGTGACCAGGAGAGGCTATGCCAGTGATGCCGGTGAGATCACTCGCACCCAGCGCCTTGGTGGACATGAACAGCGCCGCCTCGATGAGTCGCTTGTAGTCAGGCTGTTCGTCCATGCAATCACTAGTTGTTCAGGGCTATTATTATCTCTGAGAAGAACTTCTCCTGCACCAGCGTGACCCGGTTCTTGTGGGCGAGGAACAGAAGGGGTATGAAGATGTTCAGCAGTGCGTCGTAGTCTCCGAGAGCGCGCGTCAGGCTGTTGAAAGTTATCATCCTGCTTGAGTCGACGTTCTTCTTTATCTGGACGTAGAGATTCTCCATCTCCGCCTCCACATCTATCCTCGTGAGCATGATTGGGATGTCGATTGGGATGTCGAGCTTCCTCGTCTCCCTTATCTCCTTTATCTTCATCGCCTCCTCCAGCGCGGTAACGAGCTCGGCGAGCGAGATGATGTTCTTCGGGGGCAGCCGCAGTCTGAACGACAATGGCTCCACATCCACCGGGGCCCTCTGGACGATTATCTCATCCCCCTCCACCTGGACCTCTTCCTGCAGGCGCAGCATGTCGCTCTTGAGACGGACCAGTATCGCCGCAGATAGTATGATATTGGCCGGCACGCGCAGGTCTAGGACCCGCATGGCTTTTACGGCCTCGACGTACTTCTCCACCAACTGTATGATGTCCACGTTCCAGGGGTCGAGCTTGTTCTTGTGGACCAGTTCAAAAAGGAGGTCTTTCCATGTGGCGTCCTGGACGAAGCGCTCAAGGTTGTCGAGATTGCCCGTTGGCACTGAAAGTTCGCTCTGGGTCTCGAGCCGCTCTACCGTCGCCATGAGTAAATTATACCAACGAAGCAATAAAAACTTATCGTCGTGAATCGTATTTGCGGAATGGTATGCCGATAAACGTGGCACCTGAGTATGTTTTATATAATAAAGAGTGCTCTTTAGATGTCTGGAAGTGACTTTTATGGATTTCAAGAACGAGTCCACTTACAAGACGTTCCTTGAGCAGGGCAAGGAGGCAGAGTTCCACAACCTATTCGACAACGCAGTGCAGAAGGCCAGGAGCGAGATGCTTGGAAAGAAGTTCCCGATGTACATAGACGGCAAAGAGGTCTTCTCGCAGAACGAGCTGTTCGAGTACTCGCCAATCGACAGGACGCTGATGGGCAGGTTCCCAAAGGGAACGCGTGAGGATGCGAGGAGCGCAATAGAAGCCGCATCGGCTGCCTTTGATGCCTGGTCGGGTAGGAATTACAAGGAACGCGTCGCAATCATGCGAAAGGCAGCGGACATATTCGCGCGTGACAAGTTTATCGTAGCTGCGATACTCAGTTTGGAGAACGGCAAGACGAGATACGAGTCGGTCGGCGAGGTCGACGAAGCGATAGATTTCCTGCGCTACTACGCCATCGACATGGAAAAGAACAAGGGATTCGTGAGGAAGACAAAGATGGCTGCGTCGACGGCAAAGGTCGCTGCGGGGTTCCAGGGCGCACCCGGAAGGGAGGAGAAGGTGTCGATCGCAATGGTCCCCTACGGCGTGTTCGGAGTGATTGCGCCGTTCAACTTCCCTGTATCGATAGGGGTCGGGATGAGCAGCGCTGCGTTGATAACCGGAAACACCGTTGTCTTCAAACCATCGTCAACCGACAATATGACCATGCTCACCGGACTCAGGATATATGACGTTTACAAGGAGGCAGGCGTTCCAGCAGGCGTCTTTAACTTCGTTACAGGTCCTGGATCGGAGGTCGGCGATGAGCTGGTCGTCAGCAGGAAGGTCGGGGGCATCGCATACACGGGATCCAAAGCCACCGGCGTTTCCATGATACAGAAGTCCCTTGCACAGGGGACGAATAAGGCGTTCGTCGTCGAAATGGGGGGAAAGAACGCTGTCATCGTCTCAAAGACTGCTGACATCGACTCGGCGGTGCAGGGAGTCGCGAGCGCAGCTTATGGCTTTGCCGGGCAGAAGTGCAGCGCGGCGTCTCGGGTGTACGTACACGAATCAATCAAGGAGGAGTTCATCAGCAAGCTTGCGGAGAAAGTCAGGACGTTCAAGATAGGCGACCCGCTGAAGAGGGATGTTTACGTCGGCCCGTTGATAAGCCAACCCGCACTAGAAAGATACAAGCTGAGCGTGGAAGAGGCGCGAAGAAACTGCAGAATCATCCTCGGGGGCAAGGTAGTCGATGCGGGACAGGAGGGGCTCTATGTCGAGCCAGTCCTGGCAGAGGGAGAGCATGGCAACAGGCTCTTCCATGAGGAGCTTTTCCTACCTTTCTTGATGGTCGACACCTACAAGAGATTCGACGAAGCGCTCCAGAAGGCGAACGATGTAGAGTACGGGCTCACTTCCGGCCTTTACAGCAAGAAGGCGAGTGAGATAAAGGAGTACCTGAAACGCATCCAGGCAGGAGTAATTTACATAAACAGGGAGACCAGTGCCACTACAGGCGCGATAGTTGGGCTTCACACGTTCGTCGGGTGGAAGTGGTCGGGGCTTACTGGAAAGGGAACGGGAAGCAGGCAGTATCTACAGCAGTTCATGCGCGAGCAGAGCCAGGCGATAGTAAGGTAGCTACATACTATTTCTTTTCGGCGCGGATGTTCCGGAGATTGTCGTCATCGCAGCCACATTTGCCGCGGCGTTCTGCGCCTTGAGCGACGCGTCGGAGACCGAGAACCGGATCTGCTCCATGCTCCATATACGTACGGCCTGCCGGAAGGCTTCTGAGGACTCGTGGTAGAACCCGAGAGACATGTAAGCCGCCCCGACTATCTCGTACTTGCCTGCAGCGTCTATGAGCTTGTTGCAGACCTCGATGTTGCCCTGCGATTGATCCCTGAGCACAACAGGATATCCGCCTTTCTTCATGTCCCTCTGCGCATGCGGCAGGTGCCTGTTGACGCCCCACGCGGTCTGGACCATGGCGTTTGCCTCTTTGAGGAGTTGGTCTGCGGCCTCTTTTGTCTTGGGGATGTCGACCATGTTATGGCCTTATCTCTTGGCGCCGTCGAGCATCAGCTCCTTGGGGTCTATGCCGTTCATGATATCCTCGACCTGCCTATTGAGCGCGTCTATCTGAGCCCTGAGCTCCCTCACGCGCATCACGTTGACCATCTGTGCCACCTTCGTGGTCTGCAGCATGGCGTGCTCGGCGTTGAGCTGGTCTATCTTCTTGTTGGCGTCCTTCACCATGTCCCTGAGGTACTGCTTTATCACCTTCGGCGAATCAGCGTACTCGAGAATCTTCACCGCGGTCATGACCGCAAGGTAGTTGTCCTTGAGCCTCCTGCTGAGCCCTATGATGAGGTTTGTGGAAGAATTAGCGTAATCGACAAGCGTCTCTGTGGTGAACGCCTTCTCGAGCAACATCGGGATTATGTGTATCTCGTAGTCCCACGAGTTGCCAATCTTGTCCCTTACTGTGAGTATGTTGTCCATGAGTATGGCGAGCTCGTTTATGTTCTCGACCTTTGGCACCCAGCTCTGCAGCACGAGGACATTGTACGCCTCTGACTTCTTCTGCCCGAATCTCCGCCTGTAGTCGTTGAGCAGAGTGTTCGCTATCTTCGACTTTGCGTGACCGGTCGACCGCTCTCCGTTCTCCTTCTTCTCCTCCGCCATCAGGGCATTGTAGTGAGTGAGAAGACCCTCCACCGTATCTGCGCCATCTACCAGCGAGTAGACCAGATCGGTTGCCTGGTCTATGTTGCCCAGCCTCTTGTAGTAATTGAGTATCAGCGTTCCTGCAATCTCGTGGTACTTCTTGTACTCGCGGTTGTTCTTTGCCTTCTTGATAAGTAGCTTGTGGAGGTTAACCTGGGGCTTTGCGTCGCCGTTGTTGTCGGATGCTCTTCCTGTTCCTTTCTGGGGAGGGGTTCTGG
Source organism: Microcaldota archaeon (assembly GCA_021817125.1). GTDB lineage: Archaea > Micrarchaeota > Micrarchaeia > Micrarchaeales > CABMGC01 > JAKAWC01. The sequence goes on along the minus strand of JAKAWC010000012.1, from coordinate 14,392 downwards.
GCATGGTATCATCATCCACATACTCCCCCAAGTAATCTCCTGCCATAGGCATACCTTTTGATTACTTATGGGGCTTTTTGCTATTATATAAATACGTTTCCGTACATGGGTATTTTGCGAATAAAACCCAGTAAAGTCACGAGTTTATCTATATTCCGTTTATATATGGTATGAGCCTATGTGTTTCACATATCTCCTGTACCGAATAATCAGTTATCCTATATCTTTAATCAGATATAAAAAGCATCGCTTTAGAACGTTCATTGCGGATTCGGCTGGCAGGCAGATGCTAGGACTGATGCACCGCCCGTCGATGAAAGCCGGAGAGGCGATGCTATTCGTGTTCGGAAGGGAAGGCAGGCAGGGAATCTGGATGCTCAATATGAAGTTCGCGATTGACATACTCTGGCTGGACCCACATGGCAGGATAGTGGACCTGGTCGCAGATGCGCAGCCATGCGGATCGGTGCTCGGATGCAGGACCTACCTGCCCAAGTCCAATGCCAAGTATGTGCTCGAGTTAAAGGCGGGCACGGCCAAGAAACTGGGCATGAGGGAGGGAGATAGGATTGACCTTACTAAGGCGCAGGTTTACCGTCGGTAAATGTCCTTCCCGTTGCAGATAACGACGTCGAAAAGCACAAAGCTTTAAATAGGTTATGAATTATATACTATCTGCTTATTCCTCAAGGTTAAGCGCATTAGAGTCATCTATTCTCAATAGGTGCTTTAGTATCATATTTAGGTGAAGATATGGCAGAAAAACCACACATGAACTTGATCTTCATAGGACACATCGACCACGGAAAGTCGACGACAGTAGGAAGACTGCTCTTCGAGACCAAAGCGGTCAGCGAACAGGATATGAAGAAACTGAAGGATGAGGCGGCTAAGTACAACAAGCCCACATTCGAGTTTGCGTTCGTCATGGACCAGCTAAAGGAAGAGCGAGAGAGGGGAATCACGATAGATATCATGCACCGTGACTTCCAGACTCCGAAGTATTACTTCACGATTATCGACGCCCCAGGGCACAAGGACTTCGTGAAGAACATGATAACAGGCGCCAGCCAGGCAGATGCCGCTGTGCTTGTGCTCTCATGCATAGACGGAGTATCCCCCCAGACGAGGGAACACGCCTTCCTTGCGAAGGTACTGGGAATAAACCAGATAATCGTCGGAGTCAACAAGATGGACGCTGCAAACTACGACAGGATAAAGTTCGACGAGGCGAAGCAGGGGATAAGCAACCTGCTCAAGACCGTCGGGTACGACATCAGCAAGATACTGTTCGTGCCTTACTCTGCCCTAGCTGGAGACAATGTCGCCGCAAAGTCGGACAAGCTGTCGTGGTACAACGGACCGACGCTGCTCGCGGCGCTCGACACGTTCACAGTGCCAAACAAGCCTATAGACAAGCCGCTGAGGCTGCCCATACAGGACGTATACTCGATATCTGGGTTCGGAACCGTGCCAGTAGGCAGGGTCGAGACCGGAGTGATGAAGCCTGGAGATCAGGTAATAGTCATGCCAAGCGGCGCAAAGACCGAAATAAAGTCTATCGAGATGCACCACCAACAGCTGCAGAAGGCAGAGCCTGGTGACAACGTCGGCTTTAACGTTAAGGGAGTGGACAAGAAGGACATCAAGAGAGGAGACGTGATAGGCCCTGTGAACAACCCGCCAACGGTTGCAGCAGAGATTACCGCCCAGATAGTGGTCCTGAACCACCCGACTGCCATTGCACCTGGCTACACGCCTGTTTTCCACATCCACACGGCGCAGCTCGCTGCGACGATAACCGAGATCGTGGAGAAGAAGGACCCTAAGTCAGGTCAGACGCTCCAGAAGAACCCGGAGTTCATCAAGACAGGAGATGTCGCAATTGTCAAGATCAAGCCTCTAAAGCCAATCTGCATGGAGAAGTACGGGGATTTCCCACAGCTCGGCAGGTTCGCCATAAGGGACATGGGTCAGACGGTCGCAGCTGGAGTGGTACTTGACGTTGTTAAGAAAGCCTGAGGGTTTGAATGCCTATCGCAAGAATAAAGCTCATAAGCAGGAACAAGATAGATGCGAGGAAGATTGCATCTCAGATAATCGAGATTGCGAAGGCTGCGGGCATAAAGTCAAAGGGCCCGATACCACTCCCCACTAGGACGATGAAGATCGCTACCAGGAAGACACCCTGCGGAGACGGCTCACACACCTATGAGCACTGGGAGATGCGCATCCACAAGTGGCTCGTCCAGATTGACGGCAGCGAAGTGGCGCTCAGGCAGGTCATGAGGATACCTGTGCCGGACACGGTGCAGATAGAAATGATCCTGTCCTGAATTTCTGTTTACCTGATTTTATAGGTCTTAACGCATAGCTCCAGCTATGGGATGAATATCGTAGGGCCGAGATGGATTCGTAGCCGACCCTACGTGGTTGGGTTCCCAATATCACATGGAACCGACGCCCACCCTCCTTAGCCTCTTACCGATACTAAGGGTGTTTTTGGCACTATATAATAACTGCTGCGTAAGAAATTACCGACAGTAATCAGAACGTCGGATACTTTCCCAGCGAGATGTCTGTAGTCAGGTCGCCGATGCGCTCCAGCCAGTGCCCGGAGACATAATCTGCCTTGCTCTTCACCGCGTCGAATTTCGCCCCATCTTCGGTCGAGAGCCTTACGCTAAGGCTCTGCGGCTGGTCTATCCGCCTCCCTATCTGGGACAGTATCACCACTTCGCAGTTCTTGACACTCGGCGCCTCTCTGACTATGTCGTTGGCCAGCTGGGCCGCCAGGATGTTGTATATCTTGCCCACGTGGCTCACCGGGTTCTTGCCCGCGGCCGCTTCGAGGCTCATCGTCCTGAATGGCGTTATGAGCCCGTTGACCCTGTTGCCCCTGCCGACAGAACCATCGTCGCCATGCTCACAGCTGAGCCCCGTCTTCGTCAGGTATATCTCTCCGAGCTGTGCATTGTCACCAGTGTTCACCTGCACGTCTACCTGCTCCCGTCCCTTCAGCACCTGCTCCGCAAACTTGAGTATGTCCTTGCCCACCTTCTCCTTGAGGGCGGCATACCCCTCAAGGTCAGCCACAAACTTCGAGACGAATGCGATTGCCACAGTCAGGGTTATCTTGCCTTTCGTCCGCAGGCCCATGACCTTGATGTCCTCGCCAACGGCGGGGACTTTTGCCTTGTACTCCTTGCTGTTCAGGTACTGCTCCGTCTTCAGCACGATGCTCTCGAGGTCGGTGAATGGGGCGAAGCCTGCTCCGAAAGAAGTGTCGTTTGCCAGGGGCACTTCCTTCCTCCGGGAGAACAGGTTTGACAGGTCGGCGCTCCCCGGGTAGACTTTCGACGCTATACCAACCTCCTGCCCGATGTCCAGGAATCGGGTATGATCCTCGAGGTACTTTGCTGCGGTCTGGGTGGCTATGCCGCTGACATCGAACTTCTTCCCCTCGAACTCCCGAGTTGCTCGGCCGGCGACGATCACTTCTATTTTCCTGTCGAGTTTGCCTCCGCCGAACCATACCTTTGCCTCACCGCCCACCACTAGACCCTTATCGACGTTGTGGTGCAGGATGACCCCGGTCTTGTCCAGGTACTCCTTGCTCAGCTCGACGCTCACGGCATCGCATATGCCGTCTATAAGGCTGTCCGGGTGCCCGATTCCTTTTCGCTCGACAAACTCCGAGTCCGTGTTCCATGCAACGGGTGCAGCTATTCGATCTACGTGTATTCCATTAGACATAGGATCCCTCTTATGGAAAGAGGTTAAGATATGCACGTATATAATATTTATTACATTGAATATTATTGTTGGTAATAATGCCTAACACCATCGACGACCTACTAACGGTATCTGCCCGGATAAGGGCGACCAGGAAGAACCTTGCAATGAGCCAAAAGGCACTCGCCAAGCTGGCGGGCATGAGCCAGAGCACAGTGGCGAGGGTGGAGAGCGATATCGTCGACCTGAACCCGAGCTACAAGACCATTTACGAGATTACGGAGGCGCTCAGCAACTATGCGGCCGGCGGTGCGCAGAAGGGAGGGCTTCTCGGCAAGAGGGCGCACGAGATCATGCACAGGAACCTCGTATCCATAAGTCCGAACGACTCCGCCGAGAAGGCGATGACAATAATGAAGTCTAACGATTACTCCCAGCTTGCCGTATTTACCAAGAGCAAGAAGGTGATAGGCACAATCACCCAGAAGAAGCTGCTGGAGGCTTCTACGCAGCATCCCGACATGCGTCGGGTCAAGGTGAGGGACCTCCTCGAGGCTGCACTACCGCAGGTGGATAAGGATACGCCATTGGCGAAGATCAAGTCGATGTTGGAGAACTGGGACGCGGTGCTGGTCGTGGAGGACGGCAAGATAGTCGGCGTGATAACGATCTACGACGTATTCAGGCTTCTCGGCTGAGGACTATCCTGTCAGGCCAAGATATGAGAACATTACGGGCAGGATTATCGTGGCGTCGCCGTCTATGGTCACGTACTTGGCCTTCTCCTTTATCTTCCCCCAAGAGACGGCTTCCGTGAGCCTTGCGCCAGAGAGGCTGCCGTCGTACTGCGTGGCTGTGGTTATGTACACAGCGTAGTCGAGCCCGCCCTTGAACTGGTTCCACCAGATGACGTGGTGCTTGCTTATGCCTCCCCCTATCATAAGGGCGCCGGTCTTCTTGTTGTCGAACATGATGTTGCTCAGGATGAGCTCGTCTTTGATCAGGTTGAGCTTGAAGTTGTGCGTCTGGGAGAATAGGACCAGCTGCGTCCCGAAAGCACCGTCCAGTATGCCAGGACAGAATATAGGTACATTATTCAGGTAAGCCTGCCTTATTATCGAGTTGCTATCTTTCATCCTCTTCCCAAACTCGAAGATGAGTTCGCTTGCGCTGTACTCCTTCTTGTAATCTGGCGACTTGTAAATATCATTCATTATCTCGAGGAAGTAGTCCTCCACCTCGTTGCCGTACTGTGACTGCTTGATGAAGATGTTTCCCAGCCGGTAGATGCTCTTTTTGTGGAGCTCGTTGTCGTCGGCCTCGAACCTGCCTAGGCTGTATCTGCCGCCGTGCGCCTTCGCTAGATCGTGGTCAAGCGTCCCGCCGGTGGTCATCAGGGCATCGAAGTATTTGACCGAATCGGCTATCATGCCCCGCATGCCAGTGGCGATTATGTCGGCAGGGAAAGAAAAGAAGTTGTACGAGTCTTTGTCCTCAATCATATCCCCGATTATGTCTATGCCTGTTATCATGTTCTGTGCTGAGAAACCGCCCATCAGGCGCATCGAGTCGATGAGCTGGCGGACTTTCATGCCCTTTGCCAGCCTTATGTCCTTAACGTCCTTTCCGAGTATGCCGTCCTTTCCAGTAGCCATGTCATGACCTAGAATACGCTACATATTAGGACAGCAAGCAATAAAAAGGAGGCTATCCCTCCTGCTTAGTCTTGCGCTGCAGGTCGACGGCTATCGACTCGCCGCCATCTTCATCGTCGAATTGTGCGAACTTGCCAGTCGTCAAGTGGGCGATCCGGGTGTGCTTGCCATCATCTGTGATGAAAAGCATGTTGTCCACGCTGAACGACCCGCGCCTTGCCTCTTTGGTAAGGCTGCCTGGAGATATGGTTCTGGGGACGTCGCGTATAGCTTCCCGTAAAGGAAGCGCCTTATCGGCATTGCCCTCCGTGAGTGCAGGTTTGCTGGCTTTACTTCCCATGTTCTCTACCAGCAATCTCATGCGCTTGCACCTTTTATAAACATTCCCCTCGAAGCGTCCTATACTCTTTTCGTTGAAAAACGTATCGCCGGACCTGCTTTAAGAAGGCATGCCCCAAATGTCTCTTTGTAGGTCCTAATGGAAGTCAAGGCACCTGGGGTATTGAAGCTTCTTGGCGAGCACGCCAGCGTATATGGGAGGCTCGCGATAGCTATAGCTGCAGACAGGTACGCAAGGGTGGATGCAAGGAAGACAGGGGTATCACCGTTTAGACTTATACTGAAGGACTTCAACGGCCTGGAAGTTGAACTCGACAAGCGGAAGCTCGGAGAACTATACGACAGCTACAAGAACAAGAAGGATATCGCAGGATATGCTGATGGTCCTCACGGAATCAGCGCCCCTATGCTTCCTTATGCCACAATAGCCGCGAGACTGGCGATCGAACAGGGCGTTAGTCTGGAGGGCATGAGCGCAACAGTAACCTCGGATATCCCCATGCAGTCAGGCATGGCGTCGAGCGGTGCATGCTGCGTTGCCTTCACCGTGGCGCTGCTTAGGGCGGGGAAGAAGAGGCTTCCGGACGTCCTTACCGTAGACATAGCCCGCGACGGTGACAGGGTCGTCCATAGGAATCTGAATGCGGGGACTATTGACGTCAATACCTCTTATTACGGGGGTTATGTGAGTTATAGCGCAGCTTCCGGTGCGAAAAGGGAGGATGCGGCGGCCAGACTTGACCTACTGGTGGTGGATACGGGCCCGAAGAAGAGCACGGCAGAGACTGTGGGGCACGTTGCTGAGCTTCGCGAGCAGAATAAGGAGAGGATAGAGACAGTACTAGACAAGATACACGAATGTTCAATGAAGGGACTCGACTGCCTTAAAGGCAACGACATCCCCACGCTTGGTGCATGCATGTATATGGATCATGAGCTCCTCCGGGAGTTGGAGGTATCCAGCAAGGGGCTGGACAACGCGGTAAGCATCGCCAGAGAGTATGGCGCATACGGCGCCAAACTGAGCGGAGGCGGGGGCGGGGGGATAGCAATAGTCCTAAATAGCGATGGGGTAAAAAGGGCGAGACTTATCGACAGATACCAGCATTCCGGCTTCAAAGTCTACACCGTAAATACGGCTTTGGAGGGAGCTTATAATTATTTCCCTCGATAGTGTATGCGTGGTCTCATGCAAGACAATGTAGTGACTGCAATAGGAACGCCAAACATGGCGTTGATAAAGTACTGGGGTAAGCGCGATGAGAAGCTAATCCTGCCAATGAACTCATCCATCAGCATAACCTTTGATGAGACGTTGGCGACCAGGACAAGCGTTGTCTTCTCAGGCAAATTCAAGCAGGATAGGCTTTACATAGACGGCAAGCTCGTGGACCTGACAAAGGATGACACCGCAAAGGAGAGGTTTAGCATGGTGGACAAGATCCGCAGCAGAGCCGGCTCGAAGCTGAAGGTGCTGATGGTGTCCAGGAGCAACTTCCCAGCGTCCAGCGGCTTGGCGTCCAGTGCCTCCGGGTTGGCGACGCTCGCATTCGCTGCTTCGAAAGCCATAGGGCTGGACCTGTCAGCCAAGGAGCTGTCAATATTCGCGAGACAGGGCAGCGGCAGCGCCTGCAGGGGGCTTTATGGCGGGTTCGTCAAGTGGGAGAAGGGGGTGAAGAGCGATGGAAGCGACTCGTACGCAAAGCAGCTTGCCGACGAGAAGCACTGGCCGGACCTCATCGATATGGTTGCCATAGTCTCGCGGGAGAAGAAAAAGACATCTTCAAGGTCAGGGATGAGGCAGACGGTGGCGAGCAGCATACTCTACAAGGCACGTATGGATTATGTCGAGAACGCGGTAAAGAGGATGGAGGACGCAATAGCGAAGAAGGACTTCGATGCGCTGGCTGAGATAACGATGCGCGACAGCAACGACATGCATTCGGTAATGCTCGATACATTCCCGCCGATAATGTATCTCAACGATGTATCCAGGGAGATAATAGCCGCGACCCATGACATGAACGAAGCCGAAGGCAGGATGGTTGGCGCCTACACTTTCGACGCGGGACCTAACGGCAACATCATTACTAGGGAGAAGGACGTCAAGAGAGTCACGAAGATGTTGAAAGATATAGACGGCGTGGAGGAGATCCTGAAGGTCAAAGTGGGCAAAGGCCCGAGATTCCTCGGAGACAAGGACGCATTGATAGACAGTTCTCTGGAGCCCATCTTGCAATGATTCTGGTATGAAGATGTTCGAAAATGTGAAGCTTGTAATTCTGGACGTTGACGGGGTTATAAGGAACTCTTATCGGCTCGTCTATGAGGGTTCCAGGCACGCATTGGCTGCAGCAGGGCTGAAGTACAGGGCAGGGCAGGATGATACTGCGCACATGAGGATGACGGGCAAGTACGTATACAGGCCGAATGGCATGAAGGCCCTGTTCGCCATCACAAAGTCTGGAGCCGACTTAAGAGGCGTGATGAAGCGTAGTGACGCCGAGCGGCGCATAGACCGCCTTGTTGCGAGATACGTCAAGCCTGCGGACCAGAGAACCTTGGACAGCATCCTAGAGTCTTACAAGAAGTTTTACGCCTCGCCGGGTGCCAAGAAGTACGTGAAGACCTACCCGAACGCTGAGAAAGCAATGGACATGCTGCGTGCGGCTGGCCTGAAGCTCGGCGTCGTCTCGGCTGCACATAGAGATTCGCTCGGGAGGGATATAATAGGCAGATACTCGTTCGATGCGATGGTAGGCGACGAGGATGTTGTGAACAAGAAGCCGCACCCAGAAGGCCTGCTCAAAGTCATGAAGAAGGTCGGCATCGGGCCGAAGCACACTGTCTTTATCGGGGATTCTTGGTCCGATATAAGGGCAGCGAAGCGTGCCACGTGCATGTCCATAGGCGTGACGACGGGTTTGGGTCTGCCATCCCAACTCAAGAAGGAGCATCCAGATTTAATGGTAAAGGACCTATACGAAGCTGCGAAGCGCATACTAAAAGACAAAGGTGTTGCATGAACAGGGATATCATCGAGACCAGCGCTCCTGGAAAGATCCTCTGGCTAGGAGGGTATTCCGTACTGGAGCGGCCAAACCTGGGATTTGTGACCACTGTAGACGCCAGAGTCCGCGCGAGGGTGAAAACGACATCTGGTAAGGGCGTACGCATCTCTGCACCCCAATTCGGTGCAGCAATTACGGGAGTCCTTGATGCGGGGACAGGGAACCTGGAGATTGCTGCCCATAAAGAGCTAGTTCTGATGAAGACCTGTGTCGAGATCGCGACGAGATATGCGGTCGGCGCAGGCCATCGGGTGCTGGGAATCGATGTTGAGGCGAAAAGCGATCCTGCATTCGGATACGACATGTCAGGAACCAAGAGGGTTGGAAAGAGCGGCCTGGGCAGCAGCGCAGCTACGGCCGTGGCTACGGTAGGTGGCATCCTTTCGGCATATGGAATGGACTATAATGAAGATGATGCTCTGCACAAACTTGCCCAACTGGCGCACAGCGTGGCAACGGGCAAGGTGGGTAGTGGATTCGACGTTGCAGCTGCAATGCATGGAAGCATTGTTTATCGAAGATACTCCCCAACGATAATCAGCGAACTCCCGAAAGAGCTGGCTGGCACTGATCTCCAGAAGCTCGTCAAGAGGACGTGGGATTACAAAGTGGAGAGGCGGGTGATGCCGAACATGTTCCTTTCCACATTCTCAAATTTTGTTGGGAGTTCGATGCAGACATCGACTAGCGTAAGCAGGGTCTTCGAGTTCAAGAAACAAGACCCTGAACGTTATAATAGAATAATAAGTGGCATTGCAAAAGAGGACGAAATTGCCGCTTCCGCCCTTAAGGCGATCGATGAGGGAGGCGGGGTCGAGTACAATCTTTCTCTCTTCGGGGAGGCGTTCGAGAACGGGAGGTTGCTTACGAAGAAGCTCGGAGAACTCAGCGGGTGCGATATCGAACCTGACGACCTGAGCGCTTACATAGAAGAGACCAAGAAGAATGGTGCGTTTGTGTCGAAGCTGCCGGGTTCCGGAGGCAGGGATGCGCTTGCGTGCCTATGCAAGAACAAAGAGGATTATCTGAAGCTGAAGAGGTTCTTGGAGAGAAACAATGGGTTGCAGATCCTGGACATATCGCTGAAAAACGACGGATTCAGGATAGAGTGACTATCGGATTCCCCTCCCGATCTTCATGACAGTCTGTGGAGTTACCCTGGCGTTGCGGTGGATGATCACACCATCCGGCACAGATACGTGCTCCCCTATGGATGCGTGCTTGTTAATGACCACGTTTATGCCTACCATTGCGTGGTGGCTTATTGTAGCATCTTCGTAGACTATGCTGCGCCATCTTATCTTCGCATAGTTGCCGAGAGTCACGCGTGGAAAGACGACAGCGTTCGAAGCAATCTCTACGCTTATCCCGATTGCCACGCCATCAGCAATCCAGCCGCCTGCCGCCTTGTACCGGCTGAACGCAACATGCAACCTCCCATCGCGCAGCTCGGCCTTCAGCACAGACTGCGGAAGTCGCTGAAGCGCATAAACGTCGTTTACTATGGTGAGAGGCGTAGCCATCGGCTGCGCCGGATCCCTAACTACCGCAGCGAGTGCACTTGTATCCCTTGTTACATAGGCAGCATGCATGTTAACCATCGTAAATTCGCCAGGGTAGGGATTTGAACCCTAAAGCCCTTGCGGGCACCGGTTTGCCTGTTCGCATCACTACTCATCAGCTCTTGGAGTAAGAAACTTCAAGACCGGCGCGTTAACCGGATTCTGCCACCCTGGCACGAATATGCTTTTTCCTCTCAGCTTTATAAAGATGCACCAGGAAAACAGAAAAATGAAAGATGAAATGGTTACGGCTGGTCGAACTTTACCTTGACGTCTGCCTTTGCCTCAGGTGGCGCCTCGAAAAGCAGCTGCTTCGTGTATCCCAGCGCACCAGCGATCGTGTTGTAAGGGATCTGCTGGATCTTTATGTTGAACTGGTTCACAGAATCGTTGTAGAACTCCCTCCGGTCAGCTATCTGAGTCTCTATCCCAGATATCCTATCCTGCAGCTGCTGGAAGCTTGCATTGGCCTTTAGGTCAGGATAGTTCTCTGCGACAGCGAATATCGACTTCAGGGCTGCAGATATCTTGTTGGACATCTCCATCTTCTGCGATACGTTCTGCTGCGGAGTCGAGATCCAGGCGCTTCTCAGCTGCGTTACCGACGTGAGTACTCCCTTCTCATACTTCATATACCCGCTCACAGTATCAATCAGCTTGCCAAGCTCATCGTGCCTCTGTTGCAGAAGCACGTCTATGTCGGACCAAGCCTTGCTTATATTATTCCGGAGCACAACCAGCGAGTTGTAGATGACAAAGATTGTACCTACGATAATCAGGCCGATTACGCCCACCCCTATTTCTAGTGCGGTTACCATATTACCACGCGGTAAGGATTACAATGAGACGCCTGGGCACCCCATCATGACTGGTTTATTGTATATGTTCTGGACTATAAAGCTTACGATTTGTTGCGGTTGGGCGCTTGGACTCAAACTTTATAAGTTTGCCCATGCATAGTACTAAACGCTGTGGCTATCGTCATAGCAAAGCTGCTTGCTGGAACGATTATATGGTAGACTATTCTGCGATAGAAGCTAAGTGGCAGAATGCGTGGGAGGATGCAAGGGTATTCGATGGCGAGCCGAACCAGAAGAAACCGTACATGGTCTTCGCCGCATTCCCGTATACTAACACGGCGTTGCACATAGGCCATGCCAGGACCTACGGTACGACAGACGTGCTCGCTAGATATAAGAGGATGCAGGGTTACAATGTGCTGTTTCCTATGGGCTTCCACGGCACCGGAACCCCAGTGGTCTCTTTTGCCACGAGGATACAGAACGGCGACAAAGAGCTGGTTGAGGAGCTTAAGATATTCCATATCCCTGAGGACGACATCGCAAAGATGACAGACCCGAACTTCATAGTCGCATACTTCGTGAAGCGGATCGAGAGCGACTTCAGGAGGACCGGGTTCAGCATAGACTGGAGGAGGAAGTTCCTTACCATAGAGCCGATGTTCATGAGGTTCGTAGAGTGGCAGTTCGGCGTGCTGAACAAGAAGGGATATCTGGTGAAGGGCAAGCACCCTGTCGGATGGTGCCCGAAGGACGACAACGCGGTGGGCATGCACGACACAAAGCATGATGTCGAGCCCGACATAGAGAAGGAGACCGTCATCAAGTTCAAGGTCGACGGAGAGGAGGCTTATCTGCCATGCACGACATACCGACCCGAGACCATCTTCGGAGTCACAAACATCTTCGTGAACGAGAGCGTGCCGTATGTGCTCTGCCGCATCGAGGGGCAGACGGGCAACTTTTATATAACCAAAGCAGGAGCCGAGATGCTGAGATACCAGATGAAGATAGACGTTGTGAATGAGGTAAGCGGAAAGGAGCTTCTCAGTAAGAAGGCGGTCAACCCCATGACAGGGGAGATAGTGCCGGTCATGCCAGGCTACTTCGTGAAAGAGAGCATTGGCACCGGTGTGGTCATGTCCGTGCCTGCGCATGCTCCATTTGATTACGCCGCACTGGAGAGACTGAGGACGCAGGGATACGATATACAGGGGATACGGGCGAAGAAGATAATCGACGTCAAGATAGGCAGGTCTCTCAGCGATGTCGCCATGGGGGACGTAAAACCGATACACATTGACATCCCAGCACTCGGATATCTTGAAGTACTCCACGCCAATGCGAATGCTATAGACGACATGCTTGAATTCGCCACAAAGCTTGAGTACAGGGAGGAGTCCCATTGGGGCAAGATGCTGGTGAATGGTTATGAGGGGATGAGCCAGCCAGAGGCGAGGGAGAAGATAAAGGCGGACCTTATCACGAAGAAGGACGCATTTGAGGTGAACGTGCTCGCAAACGCGCCCGTAATCTGCAGGTGCGGCACTCAGGTCGTGGTCAAAGTGGTCGATGACCAGTGGTTCATCAACTATGGAGATGAAAGCTGGAAGAAGATTGCAAGAGAGGCGTATGCAGGGATGAGGATCCTGCCGGACAAAGCGAGGAACGCTTTTGACGCAGCAATAGACTGGATAGACCTGAGGGCCGTGGCCAGGGCGAGGGGATTGGGCACTCCATTCCCGCTTGACAAGAGGTTCATAATAGAGTCGCTCTCTGACTCTACGATATATCCCGCGTTTTACACGATAGTCAACGTCATACGCGATGAGGATCAGTCGAAGCTGAAGCCAGAGTTCTTCGACTATGTCTTCCTCGGGCTGGGTGATGCAGACAAGGTCGCAAGGTCTACGGGCATACCGTTCGAGAAGGTCAGCAGGTGCAGGGCTTCATTCACGTATTGGTATACGCAAACATCGAACCACAGCGCGGCGGAGCTTATATTCAACCATTTCACGATGTATATCTTCAACCATGCAGCTATCTTCAACAAGACCTTCTGGCCGAAGCAGATAGTGGCGAATGGAATGGTCAACTACGAAGGAGAGAAGATGTCGAAGAGCCTCGGCAACATCATACCGCTTGGGGATGGCATAAAGAAGTACGGGGCGGACACGCTCAGGTTCCTTGAGACCGCGGGTTCGGAGCTGTTCAGCGATGCCGAATTCGGGGACGATGCGGCGAACGGCGTCAGGGAGAGATTTGACTACCTGTACTCCATTACAGATAACATCCAGAAGATGGACTCGGGGGAGATGAAACAGGTAGACTACTGGCTCTATTCGAAGCTCAACAGGAAGATAGACGCGGCGACCAAGGCGATGGAGAAGATGGAACTCCGGGACGTCGCCACAAACGTCCTCTATAACTCGATCCTTGAGCTGAAGCAGTATGCGGCACACAGCGGAAACAACAACATGGTGTTGCGCGACTATATGTCGGCTATCGCGCTGATGCTCAATCCGTTCGCTCCACACGTCAGCGAGGAATTGTGGCATATGATGGGTAACGAGTCGTTCGCATCTACGGAGAAATGGCCGAACGCCGATACGGATATGATCAGCGACAAGATAGAAGTACAGGCGGAGCTCGTTGAGGGCGTCATAGAGGATGCAAGGCAGGTAATGGCACTCATGACCAGGAAGGGAGGCAAGCCCGCAAGTGGAGTGAAGATCATAGTCGCTGACGACTGGAAGCGTGAGGTCACCAACAGCCTGGCGGAGAACAGGAATATCTCCAAGGCGATGGACAAGGTGAAGTCGCTCGGCCCATCAATAAACAAGGAGGCTGCGGCGAAGTATATATCTTCGCTCGCGAAGAGGGTCAACGAGCTCAGGAAGACAGACATATCGCAGGAGGAGGAGTTTAAGTCGCTGGACGAATCGAAGGAGTACATCGCAAAAGCCCTGGGAGCAGAGGTTACTATTGAAAAGGAATCCGGGTCCAGGTCGCAGCGAGCTGGCAGGGCTGCGCCACTGAAGCCCTGCATCGACATCGCCCAGTAGGCGTCGACAGGATGCTTTAAATACGTTTCCGTGCAAATGTAACACTTTAAGATTTGTACGGTTCCGAGGAAACAGATGGCTGCAGAATGTTCGTTAAATTTTCGATGTAATTCGTACCCTGTAGTTTCGATGACATGTACAGTGACATCTGCATTGCATAGCTGT
>JAKAWC010000030.1 GCA_021817125.1 Microcaldota archaeon | reverse complement strand
AGGTCGCCAAGAGTGTCGGAGTCGCTTTCCAACATGGTCGTCTTTTTTACTTGGATAAAAAACGATAACAACTTTACGGAACATTTATAGTAGCGGAAGTTGTATTACTTTTCAGGGTTGCTATAAAGCACGTATTCTCTGTCTCGCTTCAGCAGTGTTTGCAGCTCTTGCATCAGATTTATATTCTGCTTTTTCTGCTTTGCGCCTTTTGCCAGTGCTATGATGTATTTCATGGTGCGCCGGTCATCGGATAGGAACTCATAGACATCGCCGTAGTTCTCTGCCGCGGTTATTCCGCAGTAGTCGGTGGCCTCGGATACGAGATTGTCCCGGATCTTCTCCAAGGAGTACCCGCGTCGGCGAAGCCTCTTGAGAAGCGTATTCAGATGTGCGCGAAGCACGATGACCTTTGCGCCTTTTATCTTGAACTCGCATACGAGGTGCCCCTCGATGATTATGATCGGGGAGTCTGATTTCTTTATCTTGCCTACGATCTCCTTTCGCAACTTCTGGATGTCTGCGACCTTGACGCCGTCTTTGTCCACTTTGGAGTAGAATCTCTTCTTGTTGACAAGGTCTGTTGCCCTAATCAGGACCGCACCATTGATCTTGCGCTTCAGTCTCTCGGCGATTGTGGTCTTTCCAGTCCCAGGCGTGCCGGTTATCACTATTATCTTAGGCATAGAAGCAGTCATTGGATTGCGTTGTCAACCGCATCGACCAGCGCGTTGAGGGTGTTTGCCCCCGTCTCAATCGTAAGGACGGGGCTTGTGGGCTGGTTTATCGCAAGCAGGTAGTTCTTTGGGCCCGAAAATATCCAAGAACCGAGAATGTAATCCTTGTATGATGCCGAGACGTCAGCTACGTAGTTTGAGATGTTTACCATCTTGCCTATAAACGGGTCGAGGCTCTCGTCATAGCTCTCTATCAGTATGGTCTCTTCGTTGCTCACGTTCCTGTTCACGTACAGCGGCTTTATGTAAGGTATCTTCATCGCAGCCACTTTTATCTGGATTATCTCATTTATCTTGTCATACTGGACCGTGGCCGCCTCCATCTCGCTGGCGAGTTTCTTTGACTCTTCGTCCATGCTCTTGAGCAGGTTGTCGAAATAGGACTTGACTTCGGACTTTATGCCAGGCATGGCGTCTATCGCCTTCTGGTTGCCTATGAATTTCTGCGGGTTTGTGAGCAGCTCTCTGAAGTCGATATCATACTGCTTGGACACCACGTCATCTATCTCGGAGACGTATGCTTCTACCTGGTCATCCCACGGTGCGTCTTCTGGCATGATAACACGACTATACCCTTCTTTATAAGTTATTAAACCTTTTGGGGTATTTTATAGTAGAACGTGGTTCTTTGAGCGATATAGAGACCAGGATAACCAAGGATATACGCCTGTTCGGCGAGAGCATCAAGAGGGTCGACAAGGCATCGTTGAGCGACACGGAAGCGCGGATAGTCAAGCTCTCCGAGATGTATGCCAAGGATGCCGATGCATGGCTCTTGAAGAAGGATTACTACACTTCCTTCTCGAGCATAGCGTATGCGCATGGCCTGCTGGACGCTATACTTAGACTCAAACGCGTGATAGACTGATTTGATGGATATCGGCGAGGGCCTTGCAAAGATAACGGCTAACGGAGGCGTGTTTTACAACCCGAAGATGGCTAAGCTCAGAGACATCTCGGTGATGTTCTTGCGGGCGGAGGGCGCGAGGGGGAAGTCGCTGCTCGATTGCACCGCAGCCACAGGCATCAGGGGGATAAGGTATGCGCTAGAAGCGGGAGTGAAACAGCCGGTGCTGCTCGATATAAACCAGGATGCATATAAGGCCGCATCGGCTAACGTGAAGAAGAACAGGATAAAGGGAGAGGTCTTGAACGTCGGTATACAGGAGTTCGCCAACACTACCGACAAGAAGTTTGATATAATAGACCTTGACCCGTTCGGCTCTCCGGTCCCTTACATATACGACCTGATGAAAGTCGGCTCTGGCGACACCCTATTCATGGTGACAGCGACGGACACTGCGGTGCTGTGCGGTGCACACCCTGCCGCATGCGTGAAGCTTTATGGAGCAAAACCGTTGCATTCCGAGCTATGCCAGGAGGGCGGCACCAGGATACTCCTCGGTTTCATCTTGAAGAATGCAATGCAGTTCAATTCGGGCATAGAACCTCTGCTCAGCATAGCGGATATGCATTATATCCGGGTGTTCCTTAGGCTGAAAAAGGGAGCCGAAGCTGCAGCCGACTCTTCGAAGGAGCTTGGGTTCGGTGCCTTCTGTGTCAGCTGCGGGCGCTTTGATTGCGAACGGGGTATCGCCCCGCGGGTTAGCAATAAATGCGGCACATGCGGCGCAACGATGGAGCTATTTGGCCCACTCTGGCTAGGAAGACTCTCCGATAAGGGGATACTGGCGAAGATGCTGAGTGACAAGAAAGAATTCTCTGAAGAATCGAGGCGGCTGGTAAGCAAGATACACGAGGAACTTGACACTCCTTTCTTCTATTCGGTTCCGAAAGTCACGAAACGTCTCGGGATAGGCTCAGTCTCCCCGGCGCTCGTTGCCGGTGAACTGAAAGCGAGGAAGCATGCCGTCAGCTTTACGCACTTCGGGCAGGACAGCATCAAGACCGACGCCACGCTGGCAGATGTTCTTAAGGCAGTGAGGAAAGTGTCGAAGACTAAATGAACTCAGCTCGTTATGACGGTGGCGTTCTTTAGCGACAGCGCATCCGTGGGCCTCGACAGGCTGCCTATAGATGCAATCCCTCCGGTCGCCTTTACGAAGTTGATGCACGCCCGCACCTTGGGCTTCATCGATCCGTCCTCGAATTCGCCGAGAGCGAGCATGGCCTCAAGCGCGTCGGCTCTTATCTTGCCTATCCTGCGCTGCTTCTTGGTCTTGAATCCGGTGTATGCCCCATCCACGGTCGTCAGTATCACCAACCTGTCGGCGCCTACCTTCTCTGCAATCAACGCTGATGTGAGGTCCTTGTCTATGACGGCGTCAGCGTAACATACCCTGCCCCCCTTATAGAACATCGGCACGCCGCCGCCGCCACCCGCAATCACCATATATCCACCACCGAGCAGCGAGCGTATAACCCTGGTCTCTAGGATATCCTGCGGGGCGGGGGATGCGACAACCCTGCGCAGCCCTACCGCGGTCTTGCGGACTACAAATCCCATCTTCACATGCTCCATCGCCTCGCTCCTGCCCAGCACTTTGCCTATGGGTTTCGATGGATTTCTAAATGCACTATCCTGTGGGTTGACGAGTACACGGGTGATAAGAGTGGCGACCTTGCTCTCTTTCGTGTGCAGGCTGCCCTCGATCGCAAGTCCTATCTCCGCTGCGGTCTGCGCAGTCAGTAGGGCAAGGC
Organism: Microcaldota archaeon; assembly: GCA_021817125.1. Lineage (GTDB taxonomy): Archaea > Micrarchaeota > Micrarchaeia > Micrarchaeales > CABMGC01 > JAKAWC01. The sequence goes on along the minus strand of JAKAWC010000030.1, from coordinate 2,271 downwards.
TCTTCTTTTCCAGGGTTGCGAGCTCGCCTACCTGCGGACCGTTGCCATGGGTCATCACTATCTCATCGCCCTTCCTGCAGAGGGTGCGTATCGCCTTCGCTACCGAGTGCATTGTTGCCTTCTCCAATGCATTCCCTCCGAGAGCTATAACATACCTCATTATCTCACGCGCTGCCATGCCATGGCGTCAAGTATAAATATAGGTTCACATTTAAATGTAATTAGGAGAAGTGGAAACAGATGGGGTGAAAAAGTGGACTGGTTCCGAGATGGCGGACAAGAAAACGACGTGGTTGGCTCGGCTCTGGAGCTTGCTTCGGAGAACGGGCTGAGCAATGGAGAACTGCAGGCACTGGGCGGTCTCAGGGCTTTCCTAGAGCGTTGCTGCATGGAATGCAACAGGCTTTTAGATGTGAGGGAAACGAGGATAGCGCCGCCAAGGTACATGCAGGACAGGGACATCTATGTGAGGGAGGGGATGGTGGCCCAGAGAGTCATATGCATGGGCTGCTATAACAGGATGCGCCACCAGTCTCTGCAGAAGAGCGCTGCAGACAGGGTAAAGACGAAGGAAAAGATGGGTGGGCTTGGAAAATCGCTGATAGGGAGCTACCTGACCCAACTGTAGCTATCTCCTCTTTTCAGGTCTGGCGTCGACTGCAATCAGGTGATAGTTGTTGTCAAAGCCTAGAGCTGACTTGAACGCATCTGCGTCTAGCGTCACGGTGCTGTCCGAGTATGGGTCGTTTATGTAAAAAGCGTCCTTCTCGTATCCCTTTACGACTACCCAGTGTGGGGATGACTCAAGGTACGGGTTGATCACATTTGCATCTATAAGAACAACGGGGACGTGCCCTGCTGAGAGCGATTTCTTTATTGTCTGGAGAGATACGATGCCGCGTTCCTCCTCGTTGTTCATCGCTTCAGACTTCCCTTTTATCTCGTTGTAAGATGAGTTGAGCGTGTCTAGGTTGACATTCTCGTACACTGCAAGTTTCCGTTCGTATCCTTCGTCAGTTGTGTTGCTTATTATGCCGACCTTCGCACCCCTTTTTGCGAGTGCATACGCGAGACCATACTTGGAGCCGTGCCAGACGCTGCCGTTCACGGCTTCCTGCCAGATGCTGTATTCGTGCTCCTTCTTGAACTTAAAATCCGGGTCGATGTACTTTAAGACCATCATTGCACAGGCAGCGGAGCTCGTAAACTCCTCGGTCTGCGGATAGTGCGGAACGTCAAGCATTACCTTGTCCTTTATCTTCGCCTTCTTTATCTTGTTTATGATCTGCGGCTTTCGCACGATGCTCTTGCTGGCATTAGGCTTGTCGTCTCTCTTTGAAGGTTTTGATCTCTTTGTCGCCATTTTATCATCCATTTTGACAGCATGATGCAGGGAGGGAGATTTGTTCAATTTCTTTTTGAACTCCCGTAGGCCTAAGCCAACAGATCTTGAGTCTGCCGCGTTTGACCAGGCTCCGCCATCCCTGCAACATAGCTTATTATTAGGTCGTATATATAAACTCTTTCCAACCCTGACGAATAAGTATTACTTTATCTCCTATATAAAGGTACCTTTTGAAATGTTTTTTATAGAGGGCAAAGTCGCAGTCTTGTTCTGGCTCCAGAATCCGCGCGGCTGTTCGCTCTGGATTCTGTCTATCGACCCCTTGAAGCAGGGCGACCGCTGTCCGACTTTGAGCAGCTTGCTTATTTTGGCTCTGGTCCCGGGATCCACTTTGCCATGTACGCCCAAGAGACCTCCGCTGCGCTCGGGGTTCATTTGATCACCTTATAATATCTGTTTTGCACAAATACCCGGCCTATATCGGCTTCGGAGTAGCTGAGAGCGTGGAGCTCTTTGGAAGTTACGTACCTGCCTCCCAACTTGTACGCTGTCGTCAGCGGCGCTGGCTTCTCGTTCTGCATTCTGGCCAGCAAGTTTATGGCTTGCATCCCCTCTTGCTCTTCGGTGGTTGCACTGATTAGCCCTTTGCGTATTGGTCATTGTTTCATTGCCCAGTCACGGAGTATGAGTACACCTTTATCGCCTTCCCCATGGCCTTCGCCTTGGATATTGCGTCTGCCGTGCCTTCACTCTCATTGACGTGGAATGCTATTATAGTTAATTAGATAAGTATTTGAACATTTTAGGCATAAGAGAATAGTTGTTGAATACTCTCTCAAGGTGGTATTTTGCAGCAGGCAGCGATGGAAGGAGGCGGTTTGACAGTTCCTTTCGGGCAGGTTTCCAACATTGTTCGACAGGATTGA
>JAKAWC010000011.1 GCA_021817125.1 Microcaldota archaeon | reverse complement strand
GGGATGAACTGCGCAGTAGGCTCTTGAAAATGCAGAGGAGGGAGATGAAGGTCATTGATGTTGTTTACAACATCCACAGATACATCAATTATGTTGTATCTGTTTTTGTAGGATTTCTACAGAGCCCTCTCCTGCAGAAAAGGGCGGCAGGAAGGCGCAAAAGAGCAGACCTTGACGATTGTCTAACGCCGTTTCTCAGTATTTAAATACCAATGCTCCATTGTATTTGTAATGAGAGGGGAGATGAAGACTCTAAGGGGGATGCGGGCTTTCAGGGAGTGGGCTGTGAGGGTCGCAACCAGCAGGCATAATCCAGATTGGGTCATGCCGATTCGTGACAAGAAACAGAATAAGACAACGAAGCTGGCTGTAACTTTAGAAGCGTACAACTACTACCGTACGCATAGCCAACAGGAGCTGCCGGAGATAAAGGACGAGACGGTGCTGTCGACGATGTTGGAGCACGAGGATCGCCATATCCCACGGCACCAAAAGTTCCTGCGCCATCTGAAGCTGAGGCTAATGCCGCTAAGGGCCATGTACTGAATCGCAATACGGTGCGATACCGACACTGCAATAGCGTTAGCATTCACTCCTTCTAATTCCAAAGAATAGTGTTTTATAAAGTTCTGGTGGTAACAGCATAAACGCTACATCAGACTTACCATTCTTTTACTTTGGTAAACATATCCAATTAGTTAACTTTAATAAGTTAATATTAACTTATTAAAGTTAATCATTTTGCATTTATGGCGTTCGAAGACGACCTGAAGAACGCTGGATTAACTGAATATGAGGGCAAGGCGTACAAAGTATTGCTCCTACACGGCGACCAGTCCAGTAGAGAAGTTGCGGAGAATTCCGGCGTACCCGTTACTAGAGTATTCGATGTTCTCGAGAAGCTAAAGGGCAGAGGGCTGGTAATCCTCGTCGTGCAACACCCGTTCTTATGGCGAGCTGCAGACCCCGAGACCAGCATCAGGACATTCATGAGAAATAAGCTATCGCTCTATCTTCAACTGGAGAAAAGCCTCGTCTCTGAGGCAAAGAAGCTAAAGAAGAAGGCGAAGGATACCTAATCCCTTCTCTGTCCAGGGCGGATGAACTTGCCCCCGCCAACTCCTCCGCCATGCCGGTCTCCGCCTCTGTGTTCGCCTCCGCCGCGCCCGCCCCTGCGCTCACCGTAGCCTCCCCGGAAGCCGCCGCCTCCTCCTCCGCCGCGCCGGTCGTTAAATCTGCCGCCGCCACCCCTCCTATCTCCGAAGCGTCCGTGGCCGCGCATCGGCAGCTGTAGGTTTCTGTATTGATCGGTATTAAGGTGAAGTTCCTTCAGTCTTACGTTCGCGTCGAACTGTATGTCGGTGACCAGTTTCTCCTGGCCCACGCCTATCAGGGTGAAGGCCCGTCCGTTCTTGCCCATCCTCGCCGACCTGCCGACCCTGTGGATGTATTGGTAAGCGTCGTCCGGCGCGTCGAAGTTTATGACGTCCGTCACGTCAGGGATGTCGAGTCCTCTCGACGCCACGTTCGTGGCTACCATGAATCTTGCTCCTTGCCTGAACGCCTGGAGCGAGTGTTCCCTCTTCGCCTGCGTGAGCCCGCCGTGTATCACTATCGTGTTGTGCCCCTGCTGGACCATCACGCTGTGTATTAGGTCTGCCTCACGCTGCGTCGCGGTGAATATTATCGCCTTCTGCGGCTTGAACTGGTCGATGTAAGCGAGCAGGGTCCCGAACTTCGCCTTGCCATGAGCACGCGCATAGGCGTGGCTTATGGTAGCGACAGTCGGCTCCTCCTCCTTGCCCACAGTTATCTTCTGGTGTTCCTGCTTCATGTGATTCCTGGCTATGCCCTGTATCTGCTGTGGCAGCGTGGCCGAGAAGAGCATCGTCTGTCTCTCTCTCGGAGTCATGGATAGTATCTCATCGATGTCATCCACGAATCCCATGTCAAGCATTATGTCAGCTTCGTCAAGAACCAGGAAGCGTATCTTGTCGACGCGGAGAGCTCCCTGGCCCATCAGGTCCAGAAGCCTTCCCGGCGTGCCGACGATTATGCTGGCTCCTCTGCGTATCGCATCAATCTGCACGTTCATGGATGCGCCGCCGTATACGGTAGCGACCTTCTGATGCACGTGCGTCCCGAGGCTTGCGGCGACCTGCGACACCTGCAGTGCAAGCTCCCTAGTAGGGACTATTATCAGTGCCTGGACTCCGTGCTCGTGCGTAGCGTTCTGCAATATCGGCACCAAGAAGGCTCCGGTCTTTCCGGTTCCGGTCTTGGCCCTAACTATCATGTCCTTTCCCTCAAGTGCAACAGGTATCGCATGTTCCTGCACCTCCGTTGCATTGACAAATCCTACTCGCTTTAGGGCTTCTACCAGTTCTGGCTTCAGACCCATCTCTGAGAATGGTTTCAACTAATTACCTTTTTCCTATGTAGGAATTCCGTAAGAAGAATTAGATTCTTGCTTTACTTCACTCCTTTTCTAGATATAATTAAAACTCCCACCTATTTAGATGTTCCTGTGGGTACGTTTATCACGCATTTGTCGAGCGCAGCCGGCCGTCTCCTGCGTGTATCGAACAGTCCTATCCTGGCGAGCGTGTCTTCCGGAGTCTCCTTCCTCATCTTCAGTATGTCGTTCAACACCCAGTTGTTTAAGAGGGACATCCTGTCAAGCGTAGCGGGCAATATGGTCTCCCGATTCTCGGCTATCTCCTCAAGGAGTTCCAGGAGGAACCTCCCAAAACCTTCCAAGCCTGGTTGCGAGACCGTCTTCTCATAGAAATACATCATCCTCTGCACGGCAAGGTCAAGGTCCACGGTGTTCAGGCTCCTGTTCATCAGCGCGTCATATAGTATCGCCTCATCGGTGATATTCTCGTCGGTCTTGAACGGATACTCGCCTGACCTCCTGAATGCCTTTGCAAAGGGGCCGCACTTCGCATCAACAAGCGTCATGTTCCCTCCCATGACGAGCTGGTTCAGTTTCTTGTGTATTATGCAGCTCAGCAGATCAGAGGGCGCAAACTCGTGCCCGGCGACGTATGATAAGGAGTGGCTGTCACCTTCCTTGTACATCCGCTGCAGCATCGCAAGCTCGCCCTGCAATGCCCCCTTCTTGCCTACGGGCAGTATCTCTACCTTCGGAATCGCGCTTTGTCTGGTCGCCGCCATTCACGTCATCTGTGGTATAAACTAACCACTGCACCCTTCTTAAGGCGGTTCCCCTCGGTTAGACACCTGTCTACATCCGAAGCACATGCAAAGAATTAAATAAAATCCAAGATGATCTTAGTTCATGGGGAGGGAAGAGATAGTCAAAAGACTTGGTCAGTATCACCTGACTGCGTTCCAGAAGAGGGTGTTGCTTGCAACGTATGCAATCCCAAAGGGCAAGACACTCACTTACAAACAGCTTGCAGAGAAGGCGGGATATCCCAAAGCGTATCGTGCCGTAGGCTCGGTGATGAAGATGAACCCCCTGGCTCCGGAGATCCCATGCCACAGGGTGGTAAAGAGTGACGGCACGCTGGGAAACTACTCTGCTCCCGGCGGCATATCAAAGAAGCGCAGGATGCTCAAGGCGGAGCATGCGCTCTAAAGTGGCAGGATCTTAGCCCGTAAAGGGTCACTTCTGATAGGTCCAGACCGCCTTCTCCTTTATCAGGCCAAGGATCTCCTTCCGTTCTTTGGATCCCATAGGGCCGAACGCTGCCTTATCGAGAGGGAAACCAGCCGCCTGTGGGTGGCCATTGCCCCCAAAGGCGCGCGCGAGCGCAGAGCAGTCCACGGTGTCGTCCTTGCTTCTCATGCTGCCTGTGACGCTGTCCTTCTTAACGAAAAGGCCTATGTCTGCATCATGCTTCGCAATCAACGCCCTGCACGCCGCGTTCGTATCGATGTGGTCCCCAAACCCCACCGCAATCTTGTAGCGCACGTCTACCAGTGCGGACGAACTGAGCATTCTCTGCAGGTTCTTTTGCGAGAGCCTCGCTCCTGCGTCGTTCGCCTTCTGTATGAACGCGTTGTCGAAGCTGCCCTTGGATATCCATCTCGCCAGGAGTCTAAGTTTCTTCTGTGGAGTCTTCGACTTCCAGAGGAAATACCCTATGCTAAACCTTACCTTCTCGAGCGCGATGTACTCTGGCGTGTCCACCGGTTTGAAGTCACTAAGGTGTATCTTCTGTGTTAGTGCGCCGCCAAACTCGTCCTTCTTGCAGAGAGTGAGATACAGGATTTCCGACCCGCAGAATATCGGATTCTCGCCCGCAACCAGATAATCGAGATGCTTAGCTAAGCTCTCAATGACCGAATCTTCCCAGGGATGGTGGTCAAACCACAGGAGAAGGTTGCCCTTGGTCTTCAGATAATCCAAGAACTCTCTTATGGTTTCCGCCATGTGCGGGTCCACGCCCATGTCGCAGAATACAACGACCGCATTCTTCGGGTCAAACGCCTTGATCTCATCCGCCGCTTTCAGGAAATGTTCCTTGTCGTAATTTGCGAAAGCCGCATTCTTTGACGGCATCCTAAAGTAGTGCATAAGAAGCGCTGCGCTTCCAACGCCATCCAGGTCAGCCATGTGGGCAACACCGAAGATATTCTTGCCGTGGCTCTTTACCAACTCTGCAAGTTCGGTCTCGTAAGTCACCTGTGAGGCAGGGACTTTCCGGTTCGTGCCATGGATGTTGTCAATAATCGTAATCATGCCGTGTTCCATCGTTGCACCAGAATCGTATTTCTCCTATTAGTTCTATAAATAAGAGGAAAACCGAGTTAAACGTATAATGCCTGCTACCTTTTTATGTGTTTTCCCATATATAACATCTAGCGACCCGGTGACCCGTATGACAGAGACCAATGGAGGCAGCATAAACCCCAACCCTAACATATCTCCTGACGACGAAGAACTACTGCGATTTATTGAGAACGCAAAACCGAAGATATACATAGTGGGCGCCGGAGGAAGCGGGTCCAATACTATAACAAGGATGCACGCCGCAAACATCGATGGCGCGAAGCTCGTAGTCATGAACACAGATGCGTCCCACCTGTCAAAGACGCTTGCCCACAGAAAGATATTGCTCGGAAAGAAACTGACACGTGGACTTGGTGCGGGAAGCGACCCAAAGATAGGCGAAGAAGCGACCATAGAAAGTAGGGAAGAGATAAAGCATCTCATCTCAGACGCTCAGCTCGTATTTGTAACATGCGGTCTTGGGGGAGGGACAGGAACAGGTTCCGCACCGATAATAGCGCATGAGGCGAAAGAAGCAGGTGCACTTACCGTAGGGATAGTCACTCTTCCATTCTCAAGCGAAGGCAAAGCGAGAATGAGGAACGCGCTGGATGGGCTGTCAAAGCTGAAGCGCGCGACAGACACTACGATTATAATCCCAAACGACAAACTCCTTAGCATTGCCCCCGATCTTCCCATAAACATGGCGTTCAGGATAAGCGATGAGGTTCTTTCGAATGCCGCAAAGGGCATAGTCGAGATGGTCACAAAGCCGGGAATGGTGAACCTCGACTTCGCAGACCTAAGGAGCGTGCTGAAGGAGTCTGGCTATGCCGTAATCGGTATAGGCGAGGGAACATCTACTTCATCGACAGACAGGTCCATAATCGCGATAGACAATACGCTCAGGAGCCCGCTGCTCGACGTGAACATGGCCACTGCGAAGAAGGCCCTGGTCAATATAGTCGGAGGCGCAGATCTCACGCTCAGAGAGGCCGAGAACATTTTCCAAGAGGTGGCGAAGAGGATAAGCGACGACGCAATGTTGAAGTGGGGTGCAAGGATAGACCCAGACATGCACAAGAGCGCCATAAAGATAATGGTCGTCATGGGCGGAGTGGAGTTCGCCGATTATTCCGACAAGGGCGTGAAGACGAAGGTCCAGTCGAACGGAGACATAGACATAGAGATTGATAGGGTCTTCGATGATGACGGGCCAATAAGAAGGACCGCCAAGTAAAGGCAAGGTATAAATGCTGATTATTGCAAAGGAGGAATGATACCGATGAACTTAGATGTCAGAAAGAGGCTCAGCACCTTCTACGGCAATTCGAAGCTTGTGCTTGGCGTAAGCTACAAGCCGACCCCAGAGGTCTTCAAGAAGACTCTGAAGATAGTGCTGCTCGGAGTGCTCGTACTTGGGTTCCTAGGATTCATTATAGCGACGATAGTGAACCTCTTGGTAGGCGTCTGACCCGCTCAATCTATTTATGTTTTGTGTGAATGGTATTAGCTGAGTCGCATGCGCAGGTGTAGAACACGTAGGGCTTCCAATAAGATCCAGTCGGCGATGGAGTATCTTGTCACATATGGCTGGGCGGTCTTGATCCTCGCGATACTTCTCGTCTCCCTATACGAGCTCGGAGTCTTCAATCCAGGCGTATCCGGGGTTAGGGTGCAGCCTGGTGCGTGTCAGGTATTCAGACCACAGGGTGCATGGACCAAGTTCAACGTAGCGCTCGAAGGTGAATGCAACAGCGGCCTGCCGCAGTATGTGATGAAGCTTACGGGTGCATCATCATACGTCTATATTCAAAATCAGTTTCAACCCCTCCAGGGGACCAAAGCCACGATAGTCATCTGGGCAAAGTGGAGCGGAGCCCCCCCTGGGGGGAGGCAGGAGATACTAGGTTCTGATTCGAGCCTTGGCAACGAAGTCAACCCTATAATAGCCGTAAACGATAGTGGCGTAGAGGATGCCGAGTCATGGGTTTGCGTATCTACCTGTTGGCCCGAAGCGTGGAGTGGGGCTGGCACAATAACTCCAGGTAAATGGTACTTCTTCGTTAGCAGATACAATGGCTCTGACGTGAGCTTATGGATAAGCGGTTCCCAAGTGAACAACGCGGGGGCTAGTGGTAATCTGCAGGCTCAGGGCACCGGCACAACCACTTACATAGGCAGCAGGTCGAACACCTGCTGTTATTTTAATGGAGAGGTTGCAAACGCCCAACTCTACAACACGTCGTTATCGCAGAGTCAGATCCAAGCGCTTTACAATGAGGGTATAGGCGGAGCGCCTATCACATTGCAGAACCTTGTCGGCTGGTGGCCTCTCAATGGCAACTCTAACGATTACAGTGGCAACCGACTCAATGGCGTCGATACCGAAGTATCATATATCAGCGCCTGGACAGGCGGATACACTGCGCCTTAGGTTAGTGCATGGAGATAAAGCTCGACTTCACAAAATCTGCGCAGGAGAACGCGCAGATCTACTTTGAAAAATCAAAGAAAGCCAAGAGAAAAGCGGAAGGGGCTGAACGTGCCATAAAAGACCTCGAAGCGAAGCTCGCACAGATAACGTTGAAGAAGGAGAAGACGCGTCAGCTAAAGAGAGTCGAGAAGAAGGAGTGGTACGAGAAGTTCCACTGGTTCTTCACGAGTAACGGAATGCTGGTCATCGGAGGGAACAGCGCAGAGCAGAACGAGCTCCTGAACAACAAGTACTTCCTCGATAACGACCTCTTCTTCCACGCCGACATATTCGGCGCAGGGCTGATAGTGCTAAAAGAAGGCGTAACCGCGAGCCATGAAGCAAGAGAGGAGGCAGCGCAGTTCGCCGCATGTTTCTCAAAGGCGTGGCCAGATGGGCTCACTGCGGTAAACGTCTACTGCTTAAAGCGCGACCAGGTCTCCAAATCTTCGCAGAAAGGGTATCTAGGGAAGGGCAGTTTCCTCCTCTCGGGCGAGAGAGAGTGGTTCAAGGGCACATCGCTTGAACTTTGCATCTTTGCAAAAGATAAAGAAGGCACTGCCGAAGGTGACGTTACTGGTCCGGTAGCCAACACAATCAAAGTTCAAGTTGCGCCGCTGTTGGCATGTAAGCGCTTGGGGATACCGAGGTACGTCCTCCTAAAGCCTGGTAAGACAAAGAAGTCAGACGCGGCAAAATACGTCGCAAAAGAATTAGGCTGCGCCGTCGACGATGTCATGCAGCTGCTGCCAGCCGGGGACTTCTCCACGGAGAACCGAGATTAAACCGAACGGTCGCCGTGTGCTATAAATAGCATAACGTCGCATAGTAAACCATGGAGAAGATCTATTTCATGATAATGACTGCGATTGCAGCGCTTGCGCTCGCAGCAACAGCAGTAACGCAACTTCATGCTCTTTCTATAAGCCCAGGACAGAATCTCTCCATCTCAAATGCCATAGCACCTGGCGGCATACCTAGTGCAGGTGCAGCATGCGCAGAATACCTGGGGCCAGAATCCAAACTGCACAATTATACTGGCATGACAAACTACACCTGGTCGAGGGCAGGTCTTGCGTTGAACGGGTTCATAATCAAGCCGAACACCACCGGTACATTCGTATTCAAGATATCAAATGTCGCTAATAGGACAATCGACCTGACAACCTACTTCGACATGCGTCACGCGGAAAAGGCAGCACTGGTAAATTATACTGCCGGCACGCGCGTTGTCGAATGCACTGCATATCCCGAAACGAACGGCACCTACCTGCCAACGACCTGCCACAACTACACGGAAAGCAGCGGTTACTATGCATGCTACAAGTCGTTTACTGGAAGCAGCGAGTGCATGAACACCTACTCAAACAGCCTCCCCCCACAGTCGATAAACATGACTCTGTCAACACATCCCGGGCTAGTCGTAAGCATTACGCCAAAGAATGAATCCATAGCTCCCAACAGCTACGTTTACGTGAAGGCGACCGTGCAGGTCCTTCCTGGAGCGCCCGAAGGCACTTACCTCGCTGCCATGCCTGCACAGATATGCGGTGGCGCGCCATGGTTTCTACTGACAATAGGTACCTCTCCATACAACGGCACGGTAAGGTTTCCTCCTGCCCCTGCGTGAGCCATAAGAAGCATTAAATATTCTTCCGCCAGATAAAGAATATGCCTGCTAAGTTTGTAGTTGTCTTAGGTTCACTGATGAGTGGACTCGGGAAAGGCATAGTCACTTCTTCTGTGCTAAAGATACTCGACTTCTACGGTTACGACGCGCTTCCCATCAAGTTCGACGGCTACCTCAACTACGACTGTGGAACGATGAATCCTTACAGGCACGGTGAGGTATTCGTCCTGGACGACAAGAGCGAGGTTGACATGGACTTCGGCATGTACCAGCGGTTCATCAACAAGAACCTCAGCGGAGATTTGTCAATCACAGGGGGCAAGATATTCAGCCACATTATAAACAAGGAGCGCCAGGGAGACTACCTCGGGGAGGACGTCCAGATAATCCCCCATCTGACAAACGAGATAATCGCGAGAGTAAAGGGGATAGCCCAGAACAAGAAGGTCGATGTTCTTGTCATAGAGGTCGGCGGCACAATCGGCGACATAGAGAACAGTTACTTCGTTGAGGCGATGAGGCAGCTCTCGCTCCAGGAGAAAGTAGTATTTATCAACCTCACATACGTCCCAAAGATAAACGTGGTCGGTGAGCAGAAGACGAAGCCAGCCCAGCTGGGATTCAGGCTGCTCATGCAAAACGGGATAAAACCAGATTTCATAGTCTGCAGGTTGAATGATCCGCTGGACGAGAAGACAAAGGAGAAGCTGTCCATGTTCACGAACACGAAGATCAATCGCATAATAGACGACTCAGACGCGTACAGCATATACCAGATGCCGCTTCACTTCATCGACCAGGGCTTTGACAAAGAGCTCATATCCGAACTGGGGCTAAATGGGAATACGCTTGATGTGAAGAAGTTCAACGAGTGGAAGAACGCGGTCAATAGGATTACAGACCCGCGGCACACTGCAAACATAGCTATAGTCGGCAAGTACACCGAACTGAGGGACTCCTACGTGAGCGTAAAGGAGTCTGTCGTACATGCTGGTGCAGCCGCAGACACGAAGGTCAACATAACATGGGTAGAATCAAGCGACCTGGAGAAGCCAGGTGAGCTGAAGCGTCTCGAGGCGATGGACGGCATAATCGTTCCGGGTGGCTTCGGGAAGCGCGGAATAGAGGGGATGGTCAATGCGATACAATATGCACGGGAGCACAAGGTCCCGTACTTAGGCCTATGTCTGGGCATGCAGCTCATGGCTGTAGAATTTGCAAGAAACGTCTGCGGTCTTCAAGGCGCAAACTCCACCGAGTTCGACAAAGACGCAAAGGAAAAGGTCATCTACCTATTGCCATCGCAGAAAGGCGTGCGGAAGAAGGGAGGTACAATGAGACTCGGCGCATGGAAGTGCAAACTGCCCGACAAGGACACCATAGCGTACAAGTCATACGGCAGGCCACTGATAGAAGAGAGGCACAGGCACAGATACGAGTTCAACAACAAGTACCTTGACATCGTAAAGCAGAATGGCCTGAAGATATCCGGAGTGACTGCCGACGGTTCGCTAGTGGAGTTCATTGAATGGGGGCACGGCTTTGGCATAGGCACTCAGGCTCACCCAGAGCTCAAGTCGACGCTCGCAGAGCCTGCGCCGCTGTTCGTCAGCTTCATAGAAGCAGCCAAGAAACTAAGTGAGAAAAGAACGTAGCAGTGCAAGCGCCTGCGCCATACCCGCTTTCGACCGTCCGGTCTTCCTCGTCTGAAAATCGAAAGGCACGGTATCCAATTTAACCGTCCCCCTCTTCATACACTTGAGGAAGTCGAACAGCACTTTGTAGCCCTCCAACACAAATCTGCTCCTATTTTGCCTGTAAGTGTTTGCAAACAGCTTCCTGTCCACTCCAAAGTACCCCGAGAATATGTCCGGGCAAGTCTCGCTGCCCCTGACCGCGAGAACCAGATACCCGATCCAGATGAGCACCTTCGAGATTATCTTCCGGTGCAGCGCCCAGCCCTCGACCGTTGCCCGCGTCGCGACCACCACCACGCTTCTGTTCCTCAGCATCGCCGCCATCTTGGCTATGACCTCAGGGGGATGCTGCATATCTGCGTCCATTGCTATCACAAACTTCGTCCTGCTATCCAGTATCCCTTCTATGACGCTGGCGGCCAAACCCTTCTTCAGGCCAAACCTCTTTCTATCGACAATCCGTATCTTCTTGCTTTTTCTTACCCACTGCCTGACAATACTTAGCGTCCTATCGGTAGACCCGTCATCCACAACGACAATCTCTGCGCCAGGATAGTCTGCCGTGATGCGCCCAATGAGCGTTCCGATGGCTCCCGACTCGTTAAGGGTCGGCAGCACAATGGTAAAACCTTTGTAGTCCAGTAGCTCACCTAATGAACGCTTCGGTATACCTCAACAGAAGGATGCCGATGCCCCCGATGCCAGGTATGCCTCCAGCAATCTTCCTCGCCAGCGCAAGATAGTTCCTGTCAATTCCTCTCGTCATTGCCAGGAGAGGGGGATACACAAACGCGATTACGCCAACCCCTGCAGCTAGCAAGTAGAGCGGCCTGGTCTGTATCCCAGAAAGCAGGTAGAATATTACCAACAATGCGACGTTTGCAGGTATGAGCCTTAGCATAGGGTTGATATTTAACTTTAGGTGCACGACCTTGCGTATGTAATTCCAGTACAATGCATCAGCGACGAACGTGCCGATGAAGTACATCGCAAGTATCACCCCGACTGCGCCAAGGTACGGCACCAGCATAAACAGGGAGGAGACCTGCACGGCCATCGCGATTATGTTGTATTTCATATACCTCTTCACATCTCCCAACCCTATCGCCATCTGGTTGCCGTACATCCAGAAGAACATGAGGAGCACGCCCACGCTTATCAATGCCATGTAAAAGGCTGCGTTGCTGTAAGTCGATGCGAGCACCGTGACCACGAAAGCGTTAGCGAAGAGGACGAAGTACAGCACCATCGGAGCCAGTGCGAGCACGCCAAAGTAAAGCGAGTATGAGTAGAGGCCGCTCATCTTGCTGCGCAGCCTCCTATTGGCCATCGCCGCAGCGAACATCGGCGTGATCACAATCGTCACAGAGCCCGTCACCACATCCATGAACGATCCCATCTTATTTCCCACTCCATATGCACCCACTGCCGCTGGCAGGAACAAGAGCCCAAGGTAGATTATCCCTCCGTTGTTGACGAGCGACGCGATTATCGCAGTAAAAGCCAACGGCGCAGAGAAACCCACAATTGTCTTGCTCCTCTCGAAGAACGATGCTGGAACGAAGGCTATCCTGTGTCTTCTAACTATCAAGAGCAGCCCGGACAGCGTACTCGCTGCGAATCCAAGTACCCACCCGATGACCGCGCCTAGCGGTCCGACGCCCAGAAGGATCAGACCTATGCTTACCGCTGCCTGTACCACAACCTGTATGATCGTCTGTAGGGCGATCCCTTTCGCATCGCTCATGCCGACCAGTGCTCCGCCGAGAGCCCCCTGCGCCGCGATGAACAGCACGCCCAGCATCGCAACGTCTATTATGAGCGAGGAGCCGCTGCTGTGGAATACATAGCTCGCCACCGCCCCCGAAACCAGTATCCCGGCGATCGTGGAGGCTATACTTATAAACATTATCAGGATGAGACCGTCGCCTAACATGGCAGCGAGTTTATCCTCTTGTTTCCTATGTAGGAGCTCTGGCACATGCTTTGCAAAGTAATTCCCCACATTGAGGTTGCTGAAAGAGCCTATAAGCCCGGCGACCCCCAGCGCAAGAACGTACACCCCATAATTGTTGGCGCCAAGCAGCCTCGCCACCGTAACAAAAGACAGTCCAGAGACCACGAGGTTGAAGAACTTGCTCAAAGCTATGAAAGATGCCACGTTGGCCGTCTTCACGCCAAGTGCGACAGCAGCAGTTTCGGTTTCCTCGACCATATCAACCCCTATAAGACATCAGTAGCGACACGTACCTCAGCATCGGGCTCATGAACAGCGTTAGCACAGGTATCCTCTTTGTCGAGTTGCCTAACATATCTATGTCCCTGGAGTTTATCGCCCTGAGAAGCACCAGCGCAAGCGGATATAGTATAAACAGTGCAGCTGCGCCTATGACTATCTGCAGTACTAGGCTGTGTAGGAACGTGAGCACAGGAAGCAGCAGTATGCCGACGAACAGGTTGCTCAGCAGCAGCATCGCGACCCTCTTGTAGGCGAACCTGACTCCGAAGATGTTCCTTACCCCGTTGACGTTCAGTGCCGCGCTCACCATGCTGCCCACGAAGAAGAGTGCGAATATATTTCCGAGCGCGCCGATCCGTGGAACGAGGAACAGTATGGCAGCGAACTCTGCAATGGAGGCGACCACCGTGTATTTGAGCAGGTTCAGTATCCTGCCTGCCCCGACCAGCAGGCTCCCAGTGTATGTGCCTATCATGCTTATTGTCATGCCTATGGCGATGAGGCTGAGATACAATGGCGCCTGCGCGTACTTCGCGGTTATGAACACAAAGATGAGTGGCCTTGCGAAGACAGCTATGTAGACTGCGATTGGCACCGTGAGCAGCATTGAGAAGAAGAGAACTTTGTTGTAGACCACGCTTATGTCCCTGTTGCTTCCATGCCTCGTCCTGCGCGCGAGAGCAGCCGAGAACGTCGGTATCAGCACTGTCGTGAGGGTGCCGTAGAAGACCATCATCATGCTAAAGCCCTTAGCGGCGGTGCCGTAGTTACCTAGCAGTGCGTTCGACACGTAGAGCCCCAGGAATATGACCGCGAAGTTAGACATGCCGAGGGTGAGCATATTGTTCGCGGCAACGGGAAGCGCAAACTTAAGCACGTTCCAGACTTCTTCTTTGCTAGGGATGTTGAACCTCAGTTCCCTGTATGCTCTCGTAGTTGTGTAAACATAATACAGTCCGAGCAAGAATCCAACAGCGTTGGCGATTATGATTGCAGCTATCGCTCCGTTAGCGCCGAAGCCCGCAAGTACGAACGCGACGCTCAGTACAAGCATGGTCGTGTTGACGACGAATAGCACTATCGAGGCAAGACCGCCCCTGCTGAATCCGACAAGTGCACTGTACGATGCGCCATATAGCATGAAGAATGCGATTGTAGCAGCCGCAAGCGCAAGGGTCAGAGCGCTGACTTCAGAGCTGACAAAGTAAGTCGAAGAGAGATACCCGCTAAGCGCTATGCCCATGAGGCTAAGCACCACCGACACCGGCAACAGTATCGCATAGCCGGAGGAGAGGCAGTTCGCGAGCTTCTTGTACTCTCTGCGCTCGAGATACTCGGATATATACTTGTTGAAGTATGTGCCTATTCCAAAATGGTTCGCCGAACCGAGCAGAGTGGAGAAGCCGAGCGCGAAAGTGTATGCCCCATATGCTGCAGGGCCGAGCAGCCTGGCGACTACTATAAAAGTGATACCAGCCGCGAGTACGCTGTACACTTTTCCTATAAGCGTAGAATACAACACCTTGGCAGCCCTCTTCCCAAGGCTCTGCTCCTCACCGTCAGGCATAAACTCGGTATATAAAAGTCAAGGAAAGTTAATAAGGGTTCTCCCCCAATAAAATTAGGTTTTGCCGACTGGTCAGCATGAAATTTAACCTCGAGCGTGCGTACGTCCCACTGGCATATCTCGCAATCGCACTCCTGCTCTTCTGGAAGGTCTCGATAAACCCAGCAGGTGCAGCCACAGGGACCGACCCGTATTTGGAGATGTTCTACCTGTGGAGCGCCCCACACGCGCTTCTGTCGCCTGGTCAGCCAGCGATGTTCTATCCAATCGGTGCGGCAATGCCAGCTTATGCTACGTATCCCCTTGCAGGCATACTCTCATATCCGTTGCAGCTGGTGGGCATAGCCCTGGCCTACAACGTCATCTTCATATTAGGCTACGCAGCCGCCGGGCTTTTCATGTACCTCTTGATGCTGCACCTGACAAAGAGCAAAGCGGTAGCGTTCGCCGCAGGCATAGCATTCGCCTTCAACCCGCTCTCCATCAGCCAGGGTAGCATGAGCCTAGTGTCCATGGCATTCATGCCGCTCCTGGCGCTGTCGCTGATTATGCTCGTCAGAGAGAGAAAAGCAAAATTCCTGGTCGCCGCCATCGCCACCGTGCTGTTCATCATATTCTTCGGCAGCGTCGCCAGCGGGCTCGTCCAGATGCTTCTGTCATTCGTCACAGGCTCTGCGGTGGGGGTCGCGCTCTCTCGCATCGATGCACCAAAACGCAGTGAAAGATTAAACTACGCATCCGCAGCGGTGGTCATACTGGTCCTGATGTACTGCGCATACTTCGCGCTGCACGAGAATGTTGTCCCTGCATCAGCCCCAAGCCCGTACCTCCAGCTTCACTCGCAAGATGGCAACTTTTCCATCCTATTCCTACCTGTGCTTCCCGATTACAACAGCTCAGACCCCTGGCGCTACCAGAAGCTTGAGGCGTACTACGCCGCTACCTCCGGCAAGCCCACAATCAACGGGTATGCGCCGCAGATCAACCAGTCCCAGGTCCTGCTTCTCACATCCATACCCCTCTCTGTCGAGGCGAACTACCTCTCCCTCGGCCAGGGCTTTGCATACGCATCGCCGATAACCGAGAACTATACCAATGTCACACTTCTCTGGCTGGCTGCCGATAACGTCGGTGTTGTGTCAGTGGTAAGAAGCGCATACAACTATTCGCAACTGCAGCAGCTTCTGAGCTATATGGTCAGCACATTCGGCACGCCGATATACCAGGATAATTCCACATCGATGTTCAGCACGGACGGTGCAGTTTCCGCGCACGCGGGCAAGTCCATCGTCGCATACCCGACAGGCACATGGGTCCCGGGATACGCAATCGGCTGCGGATCTGCGCAATGCCCGCAAGGATTTGCGAACACGTGGTGGGGGGGAGACGACAGGGGCATCGCACTCTTCGCTCCGCAGAACGTAAGCAAGATCAGGATGTCCATGACAGCGTTCTCATCCGGCAAGAACACGAGCGTGTACATTTTCGCGAACGACCAGCAGCTTACATCATTCAACATCGGGACCGTAGCGGCCAACTATACCTTCACCGTTCCGGTCCACGCCGGCTACAACTACCTGATATTCGCTGAAGAAGGAGTAACCAATTCTACCGTCGCAAATCTGGTGTCGACTGACTACGGGATTAGGAATGCCACATTTAAAGCAGCAACATGAACTTCGTCAATTGGCATACCATCTAGAAAATAGCCATCGTTGCACAGAACGTTTAAATAGCTGCCGAGCCAATTTCATCTTGAGGGAGTGTGGTAGAAATGACAGACGACGAGCTCGAAGAGGGCAAGACCTACGACGTGAGAGTGGACGCGAGAAATCCACATGGCGAAGGGATAGGAAAAGTGAACAACGTAATCGTGTTCATCAGGAACGCGAAGACGAAGATCGGCAAAATGTACCGGATAAAGGTGACGAAGGTCCAACGGACGTTCGCCTATGCCGAACTCACTGACAATAGTAAATTCTTTATAGGTAACGGTAGCTTAATAATACAGTAATTTTATTTCTTTTTTACCTTTTTCAGTTTGAAGTCTCCTGCACTACTATCTAGTTTGATACTTGGTGAATAGATGAATCCGTCGGATATATACGAGAACCGCTTCAAGGGAACCACTACTGTGGGCATAGTCTGTGCAGACGGCGTGGTTATAGGTGCCGACAGCAGGGCCACAATGGACACTTTCATAGCCAGCACGGAGGCAGTCAAGATATACAAGGTGGATGAGAATCTGGGCATCACGATAGCGGGGGGCGTAGGGGACGCGGAGTATGTGGTAAAGCTGCTCAAGGTCCACAACGAGCTCTTCAAGATGAACGAGAACAAGCCTCTCTCACCTACGTCTGCATCATCCCTCCTTTCACTTATACTCCAGGAACACAAGATGTACCCTTTCATAGTGCAGCTCATAGTGGGAGGCATGAACAGCGGCGCACCCGAGATATTCTCGCTCGACCCGTTCGGCGGATCGATAAAGGAGTCGAGATTCACTTCGACAGGCAGCGGTTCGCTCACAGCGCTCGGATACCTGGAGAGCGCATACGCTCCGGACATGAGCGCGGCTGACGCCGTTAAGGTGGCAGCGATGGCGCTCACGATTGCGATAAAGAGAGATGCTGCTACTGGCAACAATATGAAGATTGCGAGCATAACAAAGAAAGGATATAAAGAGTACGGCAAGGAAGAGCTGGACAGGCTGATGAAATAACCCCTTTGCCGTGCGAAGTGCGACAGGGCGCCAATGATACGATATAGAGGACAGAGCTAACACTAGACATGCTGCTTTCGGGTAATGCATTGAACGGCGACAACAACACCAACGGAAAACACCACGAGGACAAGGCGATACTAGACAAGGTGAAAGAACTTATCCCTAGCGAAGCCTCCATGACGAAGGTCGAATTCGAGGGTCCGGATATAGCCATATACGTCAAGAACATCAACGCAGTCTACGGCAACGAGTCAACGATAAGGAACATCTCCGCCGCGGTCAAGAAGAAGCTCATCGTCAGGAGCGATCCCGGAAGCCTGACGAGCCCCGATGACGCGCTCAAGAAGATACTCGAGATAGTCCCGAAGGAGGCTGGCTACAGCGCCGACACTATACGGTTCGTACCTGAGTTCGGTGAGGTCTATATAGAAGCGATGAAGCCCGGGCTTGTGATAGGGAAGGGTGGCTCGACCCTGCTAAGGATAGTCACGGAGACGAGGTGGGTGCCAAAGGTGCTCAGGACGCCGACGATGAACAGCGACGTCATAAAGGGCGTGAGGCAGATGTTCTTCCGCGACCCTGACGCCAGGAAGAAGTTCCTGACAAAGATAGGCAAGCGAATCAATCAGCCGATAATGAAGAGCGAGTGGATAAAGGCGACGGCGCTCGGAGGGTTCAGAGAGGTGGGGAGATCGAGCCTGCTCATAGAGACAAACCACTCGAAGATACTGCTCGACTGCGGTCTCAGCCCGGAACCCGGGATAAAGGGGGTCGCAGGCGCAGACGCTGACGAGAACAGGGCGTTCCCATACCTGGATAGCGCCAACATAACAATCAACGACCTTGACGCTGTCATAGTCACCCACGCGCACATGGACCACCTCGGTTTCATACCATACCTGTTCAAATACGGATACGAAGGGCCTGTCTACTGCACCCCGCCAACGAGGGACCTCGCTGCGCTCCTGCTCTATGACTACAACCGATTGGTGCAGAGAGGAGGCAACACCCCCCTCTACGAGGAGAAGGATATACGGAAGTGTCTCGAGCACATGATAACCAGGGACTACAAAGAGGTAACCAACGTAACCGACGAGATCAAGCTCACCTACCATAATGCTGGGCACATACTCGGAAGCTCCACGGTGCACCTCCACATCGGAGAGGGTATGTACAATATAGTGCACACCGGCGACCTGAAGTACGGGTTCACAAGGCTCTTTGACCAGGCGGACATAAACTATCCGAGGATAGATGCGCTGTTCACGGAGTCCACGTACGGCGCAGCAAGGGATATCACGCCCAACAGGCAGGATGCTGAGATAGAGCTGGTCGAGTCGATAAAGAGGACGATAGACAACGGCGGCAAAGTGCTCATACCCCTCTTCGCAGTCGGAAGGAGCCAGGAAGTGCAGCTCATACTCGAGAGCTATCTGGCGAATAATCCGAAGTACAAGATGGAGGCGCCGGTTTATCTAGACGGAATGATACTCGAGGCAAGCGCGATCCACACCGCTTATCCGGAATACCTGAAAGTGGGTCTGCAGCACAGGATACTCAGCAACAACTCGCCTTTCGAGAGCGAGATATTCGAGGTCGCGAAGGGTGAGCGCGGGGACATAGTCGATAAGGGCCCTGCGGTCATACTCGCAAGTGGCGGAATGCTCAATGGCGGGGCGAGCCTGGAGTACTTCAAGCTCCTCGCCCAGGACCCGAAGAACCTTCTTATGTTCGTAGGCTACAACAGCGTATCATCTTTCGGAAGGCGTATCCAGAGCGGAATAAAAGACACAGCGCTCCCTGACCCTGACACGGGCAAGCTCTCTCCATTCAAAGTACAGATGCAGGTCAGGACCGTCGAAGGATTTTCGGGGCACAGCGACAGGAGACAGTTGATGCAGTTCGTCGAAAACCTAAGGCCGAGCCCGAAGAAGATATACACGATGCACGGCGAGGAGGTCAAGTGCGAGGACCTGGCGAGAAGCCTGGCGTCCAAGATGCACGTCGAAGGAAGGGCGCCGATGAACCTCGACTCTATCCGATTCAAGTAAAGGGGCGGTGCAAGCCAGGACTAGAAGGTCTCAATCCTTGGCCAGTTGATCTCTCCAGTCTGCTGTGCGTTCTCGATCACCGTCTTCTCCACCGTCGCCGAGCTCATCCTGCTGAATGCGAGTACCACTATGGAGACAAACGAGATCAGCGTTATCACCAGCAGGAATGTCACGCTCGTGTTCAGCCACTCGAAGCTCACAAGGAGCAGTGTGGTGGCGCCTGTGAATGTTCCGGCGAGGTATGCGCTACTCGACCTAAGCAGCAGCAAAGCGCCAGACGCAAAGGAGAACCAGACCAGTAGCACATCAAGAAATATCGAGATATAGTTGCCGGTCCCATTGAGTAGCGCGAGGAACCCGTTCTGCGATATGTACTGCGCCAGGTACCCTAGCTGCGGGAAGACAAAGTACGTTATGAGAAGTGCGTTAAGGATGAATACTGCTCCGGCCCACGTTGAGAATGCATTGACAGGTTGCTTCAGCTTCTTCGACTCGCTCTTTGATACATTATCTATATCCTCGAGGCAGTAGAACTTGCCATCGTGGCTTATCAGGTCCGCATAGCAGAATGCCCTCTCGCAGTAGTCGCAGACCGCATACGCAGGCCTCCAAGGGTGATTGATGCATGTGAGTCCCTTCGCGGCATCGATCTCCTCCTTTCCGCTCCTGGTCTTGTTCCTCTTGTGCGCGGGCTCTGCAGCGGCGTTCTCCTGGCCTGTTATGAAACCCTGCATCGAGCGCCCTCTCTCTTCGTAGAATTTGGCGATCGTCGAGGAAGAGTCCCTCTCCTCCTGCTCCCTTTCCTCCATGACACCTTCCTTATCGCTCATGGTTCTGGCCGCGAACGCCCTGCCAGTTACCGGAGCCTCCTCCTCAGGCTGCTTCTGTTGCGGCATGGCCTGCGGCCTCGCGGGCGTGGGCTGCGCTGGACTAGGTTTCTTCTGCGTCGCTGCGCCGAACTGCATCCCGCGCATCTTGAATATCAGCATATCGCTGGGATCCACAACCACACATACACCATCAAGGTGCTAGTATTCCCTGTTCCTCCTAGCCGCCTGCTCCTTGAGCTTCTGGAAGATCCCGCGGTGCTTTCCGCAGCTTATGCAGTAATAAACCTTCCTCCTCTCGAAGAATCTTACGTCTGTGGCAGGGTCGCGGAGCTCGGTCCCGAAGCTTATCGCTTTCTGGAACGCTACCGCTTTGCTCCTTGGGACAGATCTTCCGCAGCTGTCGCATGTCACTGACTGCTCTTTTCCTCTCAAAATAACACCTTTGACACATATATGACGGGAAAGAACATCTATATTCCTTTCTGGGATATGCCATCTCCGGCGCCAAGGGGTATTTAACGTCGTCGGAGCACAGAGTAAGCCTTAAATAATCCAACTCCAATAGATATCCAATCCGGAACCCCAGTGTTGCAATGAAGGTCCTAGTCATAAGCAACGTGCCAGATGCTGCAGAAGGGATAGTAAATGCGCTGGACGGCGCAGGGTTCAGCATAGTCGAGAAGGAAGCGGACTCCATAGAAAAGATGGCGGACACTGCCGACGATGCCATCTCAAAGGGCTACTCCAGCGTCATCGCGATAACCGACAACCCAATGGGTGCTGGAATTGCAATGAACAAGAGGGAGAATGTCCGCGCGGTCGTGTGCGAGACCGGCAACGACGCCAAGGCTGCGAAGAGGAACAAGGCAAACACTATAATAGTGGATGATGGGCTCGCGCAGGATGACCTAAGCGAGCTGCTTTCTACCCTGACCAACGTCCCGATCGGCGAGAAGGTCCAGCAGCCGAGAAAGATGCAGGCAGTACAGCCGAAGCGCCAGCCCGCACCGCAGGCGCAACCAGAAAATCCGACGAACGGGTTCCAGTGGTCTGACGCCCAAGACGCTCCTGCCCCGAAGCCGGGGTGGCAGATGCCGAGCTTCATGAAGCCCACGCCTCAGGTGCAGCCTGCACCGGAGCAGGATGAGGAACCAGAAGAAGAATTCAAGACAGCGAGACCAGGACTGATCGGGAAGATAAAAGACTCGCTGGGGATAATCGACGCGGATGCCACCTCACAGCCACAAGAAAAAGGGCCACAGGCAGCACAGCCGCAGGGCAAGAAACCAGCAAAGAGCTGACTTTATGGAACCAGACTGCCGAAAAATAACCAAGGAGATACTGCCTGCGATACGGGCAGCGATTACAGACATAATGGCCGCCCAATACCATTACAGGCAGATTGACATAGCCGGCAAGCTAGGCATTGTGCAGGTTGCAGTGTCCAAATATCTGAACCAGAAATACTCCGAAAGGGTAGCTGAGATAAAGCGGTACATACTGCAACGCGACCTTGTCCGGAGCATAGTGAACTCCATCGTTGACAATAGCAGCAGGGATGACATCGACAAACAGATAAACGCACTCTGTGCAAGGCTCTCGGCGACGTTGTAGCCGCCCTGATTGATTTTGATGTGAGTTAATGGCAATGCAGAATGAAAAAGAAGAGTTGAATCCTTTCAAGATCGCGCAGCAACAGTTTGACCGAGCGGCAGACCTGATGCATCTCGACGAAGCTGCCAGACAACTTCTAAGGGAGCCGATGAGGACCATCGAGGTGAGGATACCCGTCAAGATGAGGACCGGCAAGACAAAGGTCTTCACCGGGTTCAGGGTTCAATACAACACCGCGAGAGGGCCGGCAAAGGGAGGGATAAGGTACCATCCCGCCGAGACGATAGACACAGTTAGGGCGCTCTCAGCCTGGATGACCTGGAAATGCTCCCTGGCCAATATTCCATACGGTGGAGGCAAGGGAGGGGTCATCTGCGATACAAAGTCCATGAACGAGCTCGAGCTCGAGAACCTGTCACGCGGATACATTCGTGCGCTGGCGCCGTTCATCGGCCCGAAGAAAGATGTGCCAGCTCCGGACGTCTATACCACGCCGCAGATAATGGGCTGGATGATGGACGAGTACGAGAAGATAGTCGGCAAGTCTGAGCCCGGAGTCATAACAGGAAAACCTCTCGAGGTCTGGGGCTCGGTCGGCAGGTCCGATTCCACTGCGATGGGAGCCATGTACGTACTCAGGGAGGCGGCGAAGCTCAAGAAGATAAACCTGAAGACAGCAAGGATCGCCGTGCAGGGCTTCGGCAATGCGGGATCGTTCGCGTTCACCCTGGCAAAGAAGATGTTCGGCTCAAGGATAGTCGCGATAAGCGACTCACAGGGCGGCGTCTACTCGAAGACCGGGCTTGATTACGACAAGCTGGAGGAGGCGAAGAAGAGGTCGGGCAGCATACAGGGCGCAAAAGGCGTCGAAAAGATAACCAACGAGCAGTTGCTCGAGCTGGACGTTGACGTGCTCATCCCTGCTGCGATAGAGAACCAGGTCACAGGCAAGAATGCAGATAGGATAAAGGCGAAGCTCCTGCTGGAACTGGCCAATGGGCCCGTGACTCCCGATGCCGACAGGATACTATTCCAGAAAGGCGTCTTCGACCTGCCCGACTTCCTGGTAAACTCCGGAGGGGTCATAGGATCATACTTCGAGTGGCTACAGAACCAGTCAGGATACTATTGGGAAGCCGACGAGTTCTACACGAGGCTCGACAAGGTTATAACAAAGTCGTTCAAGGACGTCATGACCACGCACGACGAGTACGGGAAGAAGGGTCAAAAGATAACCCCGCGCGACGCAGCGTATATAATCGCCATAGACAGGGTAGCGAAGGCGATGAAGGCACGCGGATGGTACTGACCCTACCTCTTGAAGAAGGTTCGCAGCTCCTTCAGTGAACGGGTGTTTATCACCTGATCCTTGGTCAGCCAGCCGCGTTTTGCAGTGCTGACTCCATAGCGCATCAGCTTCAGGTGCTCGGTTCTGTGTGCATCAGTATCTATGGCGAACTTTACGCCATACTTCCTGGCGAGCAGGATGTTCTCGTCGCTCAGGTCAAGCCTGTTCGGGAACGAGTCTATCTCCAGTGCAACGCCGTTATCCTTTGCTGCCTCGAATATCTTATCAAGATTCATCTTTATAGGCGGTCTCTGGTTTATGATTCGCTCCGTTGGGTGTGCGAATATGTTGATATACCCCGTATCGAACGCCTTGATAATGCGCTTTGTCATCTCATCCTCGTCCATCTTTAGGCTCGTGTGCACCGCGGCAAGCCTGTAGTCCATGCTGTCAAGTGTCTTGTTCTGGAGGTCCAGGCTCCCGTCTTTCAGGATGTCCATCTCCGAGCTCTTTAGAAGAGTTATCCTGTTGTCGAACTTGTCGTTTATCTTGTCTACTGCAGCGAAGTACTTCTCGAACTCCTTGTCCGTCATCCCGCCTGTCACATATTCGCTTTTGGAGTGGTCGGTCATGCCAATGTATTCCCTGCCCAGCTTCGCAGCCTCATCGGCAATCTCCTCTATGCTGTTAGCACCGTCAGTGTATCTGGAGTGGACATGGAGGTCTCCCCGTACGTCCCCCAATTGCACCAGCCTGGGAAGTTTGTGCTGTTGCGCAAGCTCTATCTCTCCGCGGTCCTCACGCATCTCCGGCTCTATCCAGTCCAAGCCAAGCTTCCGGTAGATTTCCTCTTCGCTTCCGGTGACGGTGTTCGTTCCTTTCTTATCGAAGAGGCCATACTCATTGAGCTTTAGCCCCTTGCCTATTGCAATCTGTCTTAGTTTCACGTTGTGGTCCTTGTTGCCCGTGAAATATTGTATCGCAGCTCCGAAGCTACTCTTCTCAAGGACTCTGATGTCGCAGTTCAGTCCTATCTTCAGCCTGACCGTGGTCTTTGTGGGCCCTTTCGCCAGAGTACGCTCCACCTCGCTAAGCCTTGAGACGAAGTCCATCACAGCGTCGCTCTTGCTGGATATGACAAGTATGTCGAGATCGCCTACTGTCTCCTTCATCCTGCGTGTCGAACCTCCTATCTCGACCCTCTCTACGAGCCCGGAATTGCGTATGGCATCTCGTATCCTCTCGGCTTCGGGCAGTGCGATGCCGAGGAGCATCCTGCCTCCACTTGATTCCAGCATTGCGATGCTCTTGCCGATCTCGCTCTCGCTTTTCTCTCCGAATCCCTCAAGGTCCCGTATCTCATGCGCTTTGATTGCCCGCTTGAGGTCGTCAATGTTCTTCACCCCGAGCATCTTATAAAGCTTCAGTATCCTCTTTGCGCCCAATCCCTGTATGTTCGTAAGCCTGGCAAAGTCTATTGGATACTTCTTCTTCAACTCATCATATTTCTTAAGGCGGCCCGTCTCAATGTACTCTTTTATGTGTTCAGAGGTCGACTTCCCTATACCCGGAAGCTCCTGCAGGCCGGCAAGGCCCCTTTTCCGGTAGATGTCGCCAACATCTTCCTGCAGCGTACCTATGGTGACCGCAGCCTTCCGATATGCAAGGATCTCGAACTTCCGGTCCTTCTCCTTGTCGAGTTCGAGCATGTCCGCAATCTCCTCGAAAATCTCGGCTATCTGGCTGTTGTACATGATTATCAAGAGAAAAAGAAGTATTTAACTGCTACGGGAAGATGGGCACGACGATATTTGTTGTCGAACCTGCGGGACCTGCCATGACCGTGTAGTTGTAGATCACGTTCGCCGGTACGGTGTTGGACGCGTAAGCAGGGCACGTCCCACCAACGCATTGGTATCCGGCAGTCCCTATTATGCTAACGTGATACGCCTCATAGGGGACAAGGCCCCCGAATGCCACCGTCGCCCTCTGGAAGAAGTATGGCAGGGCGGGGTAAGGGAAGCCAAGAATCCATGTCGTGCCGTTGACCTGTGAGCTGTAGTTCATAGCTGCGGCGGGCTGATACTCATATGGGTACATATAAACGTCCAGCGGCACAATTGAGTTATACCCGTTGCCATAAAGCTTGACGTGCAGGTTAGCATAACTGTAATCACTCACCGAAATGAATATCTCCGCGTTCGATCTCCCGTTTGACGCGTTCACGGCAGCAGCATTGCCGCCTGGCGAGCTCGGCAGAATCGTGGGCGCAGCCTGTTGGTGGGGCGCAGTGAACGCAGAGTATGTAAGTGCCAGCCCAAGGAAGGTCACGGCACCGGAAACTACCACGGCTATAAAAACAGTGAGCATCATGTGACTGCCTACGAATTGGGTAACGTCACGCTCAGCTATGCCCAAATCCCGCTCAGCCTCCCCCATTAGTCCGCTCATGTCTCTCAATACACTGTGGCGAGAGAAGATATTTAACAAGGACGGTCTCTTTCGGTTATGCCTGCTTACCCTTGGCAACGCCGTCGAGCAGAAGGTATATATTTTTACCATGGTGAATGCTATCGGTGTAACCATGTACCCGTCTCTCGACTCGATGGCGCAACAGGCGAATGCGCAGGACCAGTATGACCTATTCAAGCCGAGGATAGCCGTGATAGGCGTAGGCGGCGGTGGGAACAACACAGTCCACCGGCTCAGCACGATGGACATAAAGGGAGCAGGGCTCTATGCATTCAACACCGACCAGAAACAGCTCAATATGCTCAATGCAAACATAAAGCGTGTCATGCTAGGCAAGTCGCTCACCCACGGGCTTGGCGCAGGTGGATTCCCGGAGATCGGAGAGAAGGCAGCGGAGCTCTCAAGGAACGAGATTGAGCTGCTCATAAGGGACAACAATCTGGTCTTCCTGACTGCCGGAATGGGGGGAGGCACAGGAACCGGTGCAGCGCCAGTAGTAGCCCAGATATCAAAGGAGGCAGGCGCAATCGTGGTCGGCGTGGTCACAATACCATTCTCCCTTGAGCGGGTCCGGCTCGAGACTGCAAAGAAGGGGATAGATAAGCTTAGGCAGACTGTTGACACACTGATAGTGATAGACAACCAGAAGCTGGTCAGCCTCTATCCAAATCTGCCGATAGAGCAGACGTTCAAGCTCGCGGATGAGATAACATCGAAGGCGGTGCGCGGCATAACGGAGGCGATAACCCAACCGAGCCTGATAAACCTCGACTTTGCTGATGTCAGGACCGTGATGTCTTCAGGCGGACTCGCAATGATAAGCGTGGGCGAAGCGTCGGGTCACGACAGGGCCGAGCACGTTGTCATTGAGACGCTCAAGAACAAACTGCTGGATGTCGACTACAGGGGTGCGACAGGGGTCATGCTTCACATAACTGGCGGCACCGACATGACACTCGGCGAAGCAAATCAGATAGCCACGAAGCTCACCGAGTCGGTCTCAGCGAATGCCAACGTGACCTGGGGTGCAAGGCTCGATCCCGCATACGAGGGCAAGGTCGAGGTAATTGCGATATTCGCAGGAGTGACCGGTTCATCGGTCTTAGGGCATGAGAAGGAGAACAAGAATGCAGGCCTAGGGCTAGACATGCTCTGACTACACTTCCTGCACAACCGTAGCCCCGCTCTCTTCTTTATTCCTGTTGAACATGTAAATCTTGGCGCTAGAGACCTGTTTCAGAAGTTCATCGTGGGTGATTATGAATACCTGGTCTATTATCCGAGGGAGGATCTCGTTGAACACTCCCACAAACTTACCCAATCCCTCTCGGTCGATGTTGTGGGTGGGCTCGTCGAGGATCAACCATCTTAGGTTCGGCACCAGTACAAGTGCGAACGCGACCCGCATAGCCAGGCAGCCGATGCTGCGTTCACCTCCGCTTGCTATGGTCTCAACGCTCTCCCAACCAGTTCCTCCATTCCTCTTAGTCTTTACCTTCAGAACATAATCGTCAGCAGTGGCATCTAGCATTATGCCCGGGTAATCTCCATAAGGGTAAAGCTCAGGCCAGACGTCCTGCATGACATCATTTATCGCCCCAATGAGTCTGGCTCTCATCTGGGCCTGTGCCTCTTCGAGTGCATTCTTGAACTTCACAAGATTGTCAACGGCATCCTTCTTCATTGCTATGTCAGCGTGTATCCTGTCCAGCTTCTCTATATCAGCTCTCTTCTCCGCAAGCTGGCTCTCTTTGTCATTGATATACCTCCCCTTCGCATCAATCTCAGCGTCGAGCCTGCTTACGCTTGACTTGGAATCGGTCACTTCCTTCTGTGCAGAGTCGACATCCTTGTCATCAACCTTGATCGCGGAGAGCTGCACAGATTTGCTGTCGATTGATGTCCGCACCTCCCCCTCCTGCTTCACGTAACTCTCACGCTTCTCTATCATCTGCATCTTAGATCCGAGCTCGGATAGCTCCTTATTGAGCGTCGCAACGAGTTCTGCAGCAGAGTCCCTCTCCCTCTTGGCACGCTCGTGTTCAGACGATGCGGATACAAGCTGCTTGGAATTCGTATCAACAGCTTTCTCCACGTCGGCGAGCTCATCCAGCTTATCCTTGACTATCCTCAGCTCGTTGATGTCCTTATTGATCCTTTCAGCATCCGCACGTCTCCTATCAATCTTATCTCTGAGCTCCCCTACGCTCTCATCGGCTTTCTTTATAAGCGCCTCCTTGGAGGCTATCAGGCTACTAATCACTTCATCGTTGAGCTCTCTCTCGCAGACCGGACACCTGCCTGCGTGCTTCCTGAGTTCACGAACCCATTTCTCACTCTCCTCCTTAGATGAGACTGCAGACGCGAGCTCTTTTTCCATCTGCCGTATCTCTACATTTGACCTGGAAAGCGTGCTTTCTAATCCCCTGAGATCGGCGTCAGATAGCCGTTTCTCCAGCTTCTTCTTGTCATCGACCTTCTGCTTTGCAGACTCAAGGTTCGCCCTGACCTTAGAAAGCGACTCCTGTGTTTTTCTCTCTGCAAGAGCTGCAGTCCTCTCCGAATTCCTCGCAACCTCCAGCCTCTTCCCGAGCTCCTTCAGGCTGCGTTCAACGTCAGCCCTGTCGCCTACCTCTTTGCCCTGCATCTCTGAGATCTCTTTGACAAGGAGTGCGCGCCTGCTCTTCAAACCCTCGAGCTCCAGATTAAGCGTTACCTTCCTCGTCTGCTCCACCTTGAGCCTTCCGAGCTTCTCCTCCTTTGCTTTCTCCTCTGACTTAAGCTTCTTCGCCCTGGCAGAAAGCTCATCGCGCTCTTTCATCGCGGCATCCTTCTCTTTTGTGGCAGCGTCGAGTTGCCTCCTCAACTTCTCCGCATCAAAGCCCGCAACGAGCCTCTCCCCCTCTTCGGCCATGTCGCGCACTTTATTTATGACGCTCGTTGCATTCTCCTGCGCCGCGGCAAACCTGTCCAGCCCGAGCAATCGGTCAATCTGCCTCTTCCGGTCCCCTGCTCCGATTGCAAGGAAGTAGTCGAGCCCGTTCTGCTCGGCGTATACTGCCTTCGAGAACAGGTCATAGTCGACCTTCAGCAGCCGGGACACCTCTTCGGTCACCCGCTGTGGCTGGGACTGGACATAGGTCCCGTTCTTCTCGAGCTTCGCCTTTGCGTCGCCATCTAGTCCAAAGGTCCGCTCAACAGTATAAATATCGTCATCCACTGTAAAAGTCAGTCTGACCAGGGCGTCCTTCTCCTGGTCCGGCCTGCTGGTTATCACGCCGCCGACATTGACCCGCCTCTGCTGTATTGCCGGAAACTTGCCAAATAGCGCGAAAGAGATAGCGTCCATCACTGAGCTCTTGCCCGCGCCCATCTGGCCGATAAGGATGTTTGTTCCCTTTGAGAAATCGAGCTGCGTGGCCTTGTGAGTCTTCCAGTTCTTCAGCTCTATAGAATTGATCACGCAACCACAGGATTAACGGCAATATACCATCGCCGTTCAGGATTATTATACTGTGTGATAATCAGGAGAAGATCGGTTATACGAGGCTCTCTTCCGCTACTTCGACTTCGTTCACGCCGGAGATCTTCCGGAGCTTCTCCTCGAACTCGGAGCTGCCGACCTTGTCATCATGGACGAACATCACCTTAAGGATCTTTATCCCAAAGGCAACATCCTCGACCTGCATCGCATTCGGCTTCAGTGTGTCCTTTACAACCTTGGCCACGTTGTCTGCCTGGCCCTCTGCAGTATAGACCTTGAACAGAACGGCAACGTCGGTCATTACGGTCCCTCGAAGTTGCATTTGGCGCACTTGTACTTCGTGTACGTCTCCCTGCAGTGGCTGCACCTTACGATGCTGCCCTCTCCGCAGGACGGGCACCTAAACTCCACATACGTGGAAGTGAGCTTCCCGCACGAAACACAAGTCTTACCTGATAGCTTAGACATGAAACCACACAATAAGGATTCAATAACACTCTTTTATAAAGACAAACATATAAAAAGATTCTACTGGGCATGTGGTGTAACTTGGATAGCACGTCGGCTTGCGGAGCCGTTGGTTGCGGGTTCAAATCCCGTCATGCCCGCTACTGCAATGACGGTTATCCGAGTTCAAATCTCGGCAGCCCCATTCAAATCTAGCGTCTATGGCTCTGGGTTCAAAACCAGAGGCAAGACATCAGGCAGGAAGTCGGAAAACGCGGGTTCGGGGTTCGTTTTCAAGGACTTCCTAAGCAGCGTAGAAGAAGCAAGCAGAACGGCCTCGAAGTGGCAGCTAGAGGCTGCGCGGTCTGTGATGGTCAAGGCGTACGCACAGCGTTTCAAAAGAAGAAAAGAGCCCAGATACGGCTCGATAAACAAGGGTTTCACAGAGCCAGAACTGCAACGCTTCTTTAGAGGCATCGCAAGCGAGAAGTACGCGCTCCTGTTCAAGTATCAGGCGCACATGGGTCTTCGAGTGGGCGAGGTCTGTCAGTTGCACATAAGCAACATCGACTTCGACAAGCGAGAACTCACGATTAAGAGCGAGAAGTCAGGACACATGGATTCGCTGATAATTCCTTTGGATTTGTTCAAAGAAACAGTAGAGTTCATGAACAAGCACCAGAAAGAGATTAAGGCAGCAGAAGGCTACATTTTCTATAAGGAAAATGATAACGGACATACCGGGCTGCCTTACATAAACTTGAACTACGTAAGGAACGTCTTTAGAGAAATAGTCCAGCAGGCTGGCCTAAACCAGACTTACGCGACTTCGGAAGAGGCGTATTCTACGCACAGGCCAAGGCCGTTGCACAGGCTGACAACGCACAGTCTTCGCCATTACGCCATAACACGATTTGCCAAATCAACGAATGGCAACATAGTCCTAGCTTCAAGGTTCGCGAGGCACGCAAGTCCCTCAACTACGATGCGCTACATAGCAAAAGACAAAGACGAGCTTTACAAGAACATAGACTTCGCTTTTACAGACAAAATATCGCCGCTAAAGCAACTGTCGAAGTCTATCTCATCAACATGAAAAACTTTCCACAAAAAGTTTTGTTGAGAAGTCATTAACTGCCTGCCTGATTAATAAAATTTTTAATCGTTTCTTGTTCATCTTCTTCTATCCCATATAAATCATAAACCGTTTTCTCTATGCCCTTCTCCAAGTTTTCTATTTCTGCATTTATATTCTGATCTAAATCAGAATCTTCTTCTGCTGACTTATTGAGTGATTCTTTAAGAGATAGTATTTTATCAACCTGTGTTGCAATTCTATCTTGTTCAGTTTTACTTGCTGCTTTAATAGGTATTTGGTTCAATATCGTCGACGAGTACGTATAAAATCCGCCTTGTTTTAAAGGTGCAATATGTTGCAAATAGAACCTTATTGTATTTGAATTAAGCAAACCTAATATGTATTTTATATTATATGCAGGATCATCAACAGTGATTGCAAAAACTCGTGCGCAACTAAACCCAGATCTAGTAACATCAAGTTGCTGTGTTGAATGAATCCCTCATCCTAACGCCGTAAAGTCTTTTAATGGCGTCTGCCAACATCACGTAATTCACCCGACCAGTGAAGAACCCGTGATGCGATGGCAAGACGACCGAAAAGATTTG
>JAKAWC010000010.1 GCA_021817125.1 Microcaldota archaeon | reverse complement strand
TTCCAACATGGTCGTCGAAACATGTTGGATGGAAACAGATAATATTCTTTCGGAAAAGCGGAAGTAGAGGAAGTTGTATCACTTCATTGGGCTGCTATATATCCGACTTCCGGTACTCTGGCAATACGACCGCGGACCTTAGTTCGACTACAGATGTGCCATATTCCGCAGCGCCCATGTGCGCCACTATCACTTTGCCGCTTGGAAACTCGACTTCGGTGACCACCGAGTATCCGCGTCGTATCCAATCTATCACATCCGCTCGGGAGACATTGAATACGGCCCCCGTAGCGTTCTTCTCCGTGTCTAGGAGCGACATTATCCTGTCAACGTCGCCAGGCTGTGAAAGCCTTGGACGGCATATCTGCGGTATAACTATTGCCTGTTGTACTTTTGCGCTTTCGGTTCCCATATTCTCATCGTCTTAGTTTAGCGTTAACCATCTGTATCAGCTCTTCAGGCGTCTTTGCGACAGGGACTTCTGCGTCTGCGAACGCCCTGAGCTTGCTCTCCATCGTGCCTGTGTCTCCCGAGATGAGTGCGCCGGCGTGACCCATCCTCTTGCCCTTTGGCGCAGACCTGCCGGCTATGTAAGCCAGGACTGGTTTGACCACTGCACCAGACTTGACGAGTGCTGCGGCCTCCTCTTCTTGGGTGCCTCCGACCTCCCCTATGAGGATGGATAATTCTGTCTTCGGATCCTTTTCGTATATCTTGAGCAACTCTGCGAACCTGGTCCCTACTATCGAGTCGCCGCCTGCGCCCACGCATATCGACTGGCCTATGCCAAGGAGGGTGATGCGCGAGATTATCTCGTACATGAGTGTGCCGCTCCTCGTCGCAGCGCTAATGGGACCGGGGATGAAGTACTTGTTGGGCACGAAACCTATCTTACACCTCTCCCAGGGAGCTATCATGCCTGCAGTGTTCGGACCTATTATCCGTGCGCCGTGCATCCGGGCATGCTCGAGCAACTCCATGGTGTCTTGGATAGGTATGTGCTCTGACACAAGCACGAGCAACTTTATGCCTGCGGTTATCGCTTCTATTGCGCCCTGCTTCACTGCTGTAGGTGGCACGAACAGAATAGAGGTGTTTGCGTCGTGCTTCTCTACAGCCGTCTTGACGGTGTTGTATACGGGCACACCGTGGACCTCCTGCCCCTCTGCGCCAGGCCTTACGCCGGCGACTATCCTTGTGCCGTACTCGAGCATGGTCTCGGTGTGCCTGCTGCCCATGCTTCCGGTTATCCCCTGAACCACGACCCGGGTTTCGCTGTTTACTAAGTCATCCATACTTGCTCGCCTCAACCACTCTCGCTACAGCGCCTTCCAGCGACTTGACGTTCTCGATTCCCACTTCCTTGAGCACCGCTGTCCCTTCGTCCTCCCTGTTTCCGACCATCCTGACTACTATCGGGAATTTCTGCCCGCCTTCCGAAACGAATCGCTTCACCCCTGATGCCATGTCATCGCACTTGTTCAGCCCTGCGAAGAGGTGGACCAGCGCTGCGCGGACTCCCTTCCGCTCGGACATTATTGCAAGCGACTTGTAGAGTCCTTCGCCGTCCACCTGTGCCATATCGAGGAAGTTGGCCGGCTTTCCACCGTGCGCCTGAATCAGATCGAGGGTCGCCATCGAGAGCCCTGCACCGCTGCAGATAATGCCTATGTCCCCGTCAAGATCGATGTATGACCATCCCTGCTCCCGCATCCTCTTCTCGCATTCCGTCAGCGGCTCGGAGCGCTCGTTCAGCCTTGCCAGCTCGGGATGCCGCTGCAATGAGTCATCGTTCACGTCGATGAAAGCATCGATTGCAGTTAGACTGCCATCTTTATCAAGTGCGATTGGATTTATCTCGACCGTTTCCGCGTCGTACTTGCGGAATATCTCGTACATGCTGAGGATTGTGCGCAGCAGCACCTGCTTCTCGGTTATCGGGAAGTCTGCGATTGCATCATTTATGCGTTGGATGTCCGGGCCGGCGATTGTGCTGATTGGGACTTTCTTTACCTTCTCCGGGGATGCCTTGGCGGTCTCCTCTATCTCGATTCCGCCTTCCTGGCTCAACACTAGGACAGGGACGCCAAGTGAATAATCTATGGTGATAGCAGCGTAAAACTCTTTTGCGATTGGGATCTTCTCGGATATGAGCACTCTCTTTATTTGGGTCCCATCCACACTCTTGCCTATCATAGCCTTTGTCGCGGTCACGGCTTCTCTTGCGTCCTTTGCAAAGATGACAAGACCTGCCTTACCCCTCTTCTTCAATCCGAGGGGCTTTATGACCACTTCCCCGTTGCTTGCACCGAAGTATGCCTCTGCCTCCTCCGGTGTAGATGTGGTTATGGAATCCGGCGAGCGTATGCCGTATTGACTCAGGATAGCCTTTGCCTCGTCTTCTTGGATCCTCATCATAACACCCGTGGAAATGCACGTCGGAAACGCTTGTGGGGGCGTTTACCGAAGTATACAGGTATGGACTTGGTGCGATAACCTTTTAAATGAACAACACGTCGTTCAACGATTGACGATTCGACATGGCGCAAGACGAACAATTTTATATCTGGGGGTGTTACTCTTGACATGCTCTCGGAGATATACGTAGCATATGCGGCGACGTTCGTCCTGGCGTTCTCTTTATACCCAGTGCTGGCTCGAAAGGAGCTGAAACGCCTCGATTATAGGGAGTTCGTGCTGCTTTTCACCATATTCAACGCGTTGGGCGCAGGAGTTGTCGCATTTATGCTGGGCAGCGGCTTCGCCTTTACGCCGGCATCGCTGGCGCTGCTCGCACTTCTGGGCCTGCTGAATGCATTCGGGTTCTATGCTACGTTCTATGCGTATGAGAACGAGCGGGTCTCCATAATCCTGCCGGTCCTGACGTCGCAATATCCTCTGATAGCGCTGTTCGACAGCGCAATCTTCGCACCAGGCTCGTTCCTAAGCACTCTCGCGGTGATGCCGCTGCTCGTCATCGGCATTCTCCTAGTTTCAAGAAAGAAGGATCTTGGAAAACGGCGAACGCCTGCACTGAGATTTATAGCTGCTGCGGCTTTGGCCACTGTGACGTGGTCTGTGATGTGGGTCTCTTTCAAATATTACCTAAACCCTGCCCAGCCGCTTGGCGACTACGCTGCACTTGCAGCATTTTCATTGCTCTGGGCAGTAGTGGCAAGTGCCGCATTCGTGATTAGGACTAAAAAGCGGACCACTTTCGAGGGTATGGAACGCGGAAGCAGGTATGTGCTGGCACCAGGGCTGATGAACGGCATCGGTACGGTTTTCCTCTCCGCTGCACTGGTGATGGCGCCGGTTGAGACGCCTATCGTCGCCATGGTCGTGACTCCGCTATCTATAGTCCTTGCTATGGCGTTCCTCAAGGAGAGGGTAAACGGATATGAGCTTTTAGGGATAATGATAATCATAGCGGCAGTGGTGCTGTCTACGGGGATATTATGAAGTTCGACAAATTGGTAAGGGACAACATACCTAGGATCACGGAGCGTATCCATTTTTGAGCTGCATGTCACAGTTTAAGCAGGTATGGACTCTGCGGACTTACGCCGCCACGTGTGTTGTATTTTCGGCGATAAATGTCGATAAGTCCACTTGAAAGCGTGTAATTGTATCTATTTAACCCTTCACCGGTGCTAATGCCTTAATCTTTTCCTGTCCCACCCTCTCTTCTTCCAGTACAGTGTAGGCTCCGCCCTTAGTATCTTGCCACACCACGCACACTGCAGATGCATCTCGTCTATGCTGTGGACGCGGCACCATTCACACCACTCCTTTACATACTCCTCCGGATGACTGCAGTCCTTCGGGTCGATCTCCAGGCGGCCGCCCAGTGACATGCCGGCAAAGAAAACGACCGTGCACATCGGCTCAGCACGTGAACAGGCCCGGACGCGCGACCATTACCATTCTCTTTGCAGTGGACCTCCTGGCGCGGTACACTATGTGTCCCGACGCACTGGTTATCACCGCGCCCTTCAGGACCCTGCCGAGCCGGTTCCTGACCTCGGCGATGTCGGCGCCCTTCTTCGTGGACACGACATAGCCGTACTCTCCGCTCGACAGTACGACCTTCTCGACACCGCCGCACAGCGCCATTACCTTCGCCTTTATATCGGCGTCGCTTCCGCGCCTCGGCTTCACCATCAGGAAGCCGCCCTCCGTCACGTTTCTCAGCACCATGGCGGTGCCATCGCTAACTCTTTTGTTTCTCATTTGATTCAACCCTTTTATCGTTCATCGTTGATGCTGAACTTCGGAACACTTCTCGCAATACTGCCCGTCCGGATGATTCCGCCGCCGGCTGCCGTGCCAGCCCTGCCAGAGCAGTGAACTGAATCTCCTTCTGGGGCAGCGCTTGCGCTGCCATAGATTGTATTACTCCCATGTTGTCGCCTTTAGCTGACTTTCTCTGCATTGATATGGCAGAGGAACTCTGCCGCGCTGATGAATCCCGCGCTGCACATCCAACAGACGTACGGCGTCTCGATTGACGCCTTACCGATTCCCAGAGTCCTTCTTATTGTGCTTACTACCATCATTCAACCCACCTTGATCATAATGGGGGTAGGACCTCATTCGTTTTTGAGAGGGAGCTTTCCGCCGGGATGGATGGCGGAAGTTTTAGCGAATGAGGCGCGCCGTGTAAAATAATCTGTTCCACTTCCCCTACCCCTTTACCGTAATAGCTATTTTGGCCATAGGGGTATATATACCTATTGTAAATTATTATCATATTAGTGCGGTATAATATGTTTTTTATAAAACTAATATCTATTAATTGAGATGTATATATGCCGGCTTCGATGGAGACCCAGAAATTCGTGAAGGAAGAACTGCCTTATTTAGTGTTGCGCGAGCTGTACAAGGATTCGCGCTTGTCGTTCCAAGAGCTCGGAAGAAAGATGAAGATATCTTACCACACTGTAGCGACGGTACTCAAACATATCGAGAGTGAGTATGGGCTTGTTTACACATTAGATCTCAACAGCAAGGCATTGGGTTTCAGTGAGAGCAGGCTCCTAACGGTGAAGTTCGAGAAGCAGCCACCCCTGGAATTCTTAAAGGAGAGGCTCTCGAAAGATCCAGCTATACAAGACGCGTATCTGACAAGCGGCGATTTCGACCTTGTGCTATATATAGTGGAAGTGAACCCGTCAGACGTGCAGAGCTGGCTCTGGAAGTTCAGAGTCGACCTGAGCGAGTACAAACCGGCAGTAAAAGTGGGGACCCAAGGACCTACGGCCATAGGTTTCATGCCCCTCAGAAGCGATACCATACGATACAGCAGCATCCTTTCAGGCACAGAGAAAAGAGTGCTCGCTTACTTAAACGACAACTCAAGGGCCAGGCTCGGCGACGTATGCAAAGCCTGCAAGATAGACAAGCCCATGCACGCTGTCTACATCATAAAGAAGCTCAAGGCGAAGGGGATGATAAGGAGATTCTCGACACTGGTGCAGAATCCAGACAAAAAGGTGCTCTCGGTGTTCACTATATCGCTTCTACCTTCAAAGGAGCATCACAAACTATTTCTTAAGTTCATTAAAGAGCTGGTAAAAGAGGACCTTCATGAGGTTACCAGCGACTACTGTTTCTGGAATGACACATCGGGTGTCTTCGATGCATTGTGTATATGCACATTCAAAGATGGTGAGCATCTGCTGACACGGGGCCCGGCAGGCATACGCGATCTCTGGGCATCGGAAGGCACGAGGACAGAGAGTGCAATCATAACATCCTGCATGGTCGGAAGGCTGCCGTTCCACCTCGAAGACTACCCTGGATTTAGAATGCATATAGAACCAGAACGCGATATCAGTGCTTCTACCTAAGTCTGCCTCTTATGACACAACTTTAGAAGGCCAGTCTCGCGAGCTTTCGGCTCACACTGAACCCCCTGGAGTAGTCATCCCTGAACAAGACCTTGTCGCTGGTTCTAGGCAACTTTATCCTAGGGCAACCTGGCCCGCTAGAGACGAACACGGTCATGTTCTTGTTAAGGTACAACTTTCCTCTTTCATTTATTTTTGCTCCCATGGAGTCACAATTTGAATGGAACTCAAGTATTTATAAATATTACTATCCCGAGATGTGTCTAAAGTATAACCGCCAGAGGATTGGCATTCAACAAAATTCATACCCCATTCTGGGCCATTTCGGATAGCGGTATTTGCCTTCAAGCGCAGGCGTACAATCTACACCTCCCGCCAAAACCCGGTGTAGTTTCCAGATTCCTTTGTCGAGGGAAATAACTGACCGCACCTGCTTCAAAACCCCGGAATAGGTGTGTAGATAAGAGTGGCTTTGGATGGTCCGTCCAGGTTTCTTCTTTCGCGCTGGCGAGACCGAGCCGCGCGCCTGCATCAATGCGGCGAGGGCGAGCACATGCCAAGCTTGCCCCTCTCCCGCGGCCGCGTGGGCGGCGTGGCGGGCTTGGCCTTTAACGCCATTAACCCATTCTCCATAAGCCCCGGCAGCGCCAACACCAGCAACGGCAACACCAACACATTCAGCACCAAAACCGGCACCAGCCCCATCGACAGCACCAATACCACCTTCGGCTTAAGCGAAGCCTCGCTTGAGAGGAAGGAAAGCATTGAGCTCGCCTGCCGTTCTCGGTTCCTCGCTGGCTCGGAACCTCGCCTGGGCAGGCTCGCCCCCCATCTAAACGAATAGCTCATTTTATGGGCTCGAATCTATTCCAGTAAGGGGTAAAATCAATGTTTCTCTTTTTATTTTTGTATGTCCAAGTCCTCTTGGCATCGTCCGGATATATAAAAATATTGAATATCTCCCTATCAGATTGCTTCCTTGCTATTGCCCCCTGTGCTATCCAACCTCTGATTTTTAAAGAAGGCACAACGATAAAATTACTCTTCTTGCCCATCAGTTTGTGCCTGCCTGGTATCTTACAGACGAAGATGTAATACGTGTTCCTGGTATAAACCATCTTTCGTTCATGCAAATCAAACCAAAAGTAGCTGGCTCTCTGAAATTTTGACGTCTTCACCTGTATCTGGTAGAAGCTCTTTCTCGCAACTGCGATCAGGTCTATGCCACGATCAACAAGCGGTACATAAACAGAGCACCCTTTGACTTTGCTTAAGTATTCCATTACCTCCAGTTCGCCGAGAGTTCCTATATCGGCCAAAATAGTCCCCCAAATTGCGTCTGCAATCCTCTCTCCCCTTTAGCCATGCACCTCTATGCGAGTGAAAAGTTATTATTCCTTGGTTTTCGGCCTCGCTTGCTGCAAATTAAGTATATACACGCAGCCCACTCCCGGCCGCCGCTTCCGGTAAGGCGACGAGTCCGCCGCGCCGAGGGGCGGAGCCCCGAGAACGGCGGACGAGGAGACAAGGTGACGTTATTGTGCCTCCGCCGCAGTCTCGCTGCCTTCGGCAGCTCGTGCCTGCGGCTGCGGCCCAGCTACGTTTATGAGTGCCCACGCATACTTTCTCTTTTCATACGCGATGTAGAGATGGGGCAAGAGTTCCACTCCCTTCAGGGCATGGCCTAACAGCCCACCTCCAATAAGCGACAGCGCAATCTCGACAGGGAGCGCGACGATCTTGGTTATCGTGGCCATCGTTTCTGCCTTCGCTATCTTACCCGGAGCTTCTGATGCATGCAGTATCTCATTTAGGTGCTTCTGTGCAATCCCGCCTTCGATTATTTCGTCTATGTTATCATGCAGCACCGACCTGAAATGCCTGATGTTTTCGTTCTCCGAGAGCTCCAGCCACTCCGTGTACGTCTTTGGGTTGGCCCATGCCAGTTTTCTGAATGCGAATCTGAAGAAGACCTCGGCATCGCCGTCCGCACGCTTCACTTCACGCAGGCGGTCCTTGACATCACCAGCGGGCTGCATATCATATGTGATGCCGTAAGGCAGCCTGACCCCTGCGCCCAGCCTAGCTGCCTCTTTCAGCATCACCGCAGTCTCGTGGTGAGCCACGACTATGGCAGCTGCTTCCTTGGAGCGCATGAGGAGCCTGGCATACCTGGCTTTCAGAATCCTCCCCTTCCTGTCCACTGGAAGGATCACCTCCTCTCCCTTCTCGTTGAGGTTTATCCTTCCTCCCCTGCGGATAGGTTCGAAGAACGGATGCGTAGCCACGAGATGCTTGCGATAGGTCTCGAATGCCTTGACTGACTGCATATCGACTTCCCTAGAATGCACCTCCGCCCATCGGATATATCTGACCATGCGCTCCGCATCGATGCTCACGCCCAGTTTCGTCTGCACGATGAAGCTAATGATGGGTGCGACCAGTTCCGGAGGGGCAAACTCCAAAACGGAACTGCCCCAGAACGAGTTATCGATGCCCTGCAGCGTGCTGCTGGAGCCTGGAACGCGGATGCCGGTGGCTGGCCCCCCTGCCCGATCGTCTTTTCCCAGCAGTCGAACATCACCAGGGGAGCCACTCAGGTAGACCTTGTCGTGTAGGAGCATCGCAGGCAGAAGCCACTCTCGGACCATCTGCATGTTTCCGACCTCCGTGACGTGCGACCAGAAATCGCGCATACCCTTTTCAAGGCTCTTGCGCTTCCATTCCACGATATCATGGCGGTTCTCGTAGCCCCCGTCTATCTCTGCCTTGCCATCCTGACGCGCGAGGCTGATTAGACCGTATGTGGATGGTTTGTCGAGCACTAAGACTCTCTCTTTCCCCATGGTAGATGTAGGAACCGTTATGATATATAAAGCATTGGCTCGCTCGGGCGTCCCTCTCGCTCCGCTCGAGGCCAGGCCTTTGACAAGTCTTCCGATCTTCTTGATTCTCTTCTTCTCAAGTACCACATAACGCTTATGTGGCGTATCATCGCTGATGCTTGGGACGTCCCACCATTCCAGACCCTGAAGTGATTTGAGGTACTTTGGTAGTCTTCCCCTATGCTTCTTCTTGCTGAATATCAAGACTACTTTGTCGGCGGACCTTGCCTTTTCTGGTGTAAGCCGCTTCATCCTGACTTTGGAGAGGTCGTAGCTCATCTCTCTTAAAATAGCGACCGGGTTGTTTATCGCATCCCTTACGAGCTTGCCATCCCTGCCCCTCGCAAGCGCCATGCCTGCGCTTTCCGCATGGTGCCTTGAAAGCCTATTGAAGAGAGCTTTGGCTATCTGGCTCCTATTGACGTTCGCCCTGCAGACAAAAAGGATTTTCAGATAATCAACTTGTATCGTTGAGCAGTTCTAAGTTATCACGTAGAGGTAACCATCACTCGAGGCATGGTCAATAATAAGAAATATGGTTATATAAGGATTCCCAGAGATGGATTCTCGTGGTCGTATGTGCAAATGGATGGTATTGGCGGTGCTTGGAATTCTGCTACTTGCGTTCGGGGTATCATCATTCTGGTACGCTGTGCTTAATGCGGTGGCAAACCATACGGTGACTGGCTGGCTAAACCTCTTCGAATACGCGCTCGCTATAATCGTAGGCATAGGGCTTGCGGTCGGTGGCTGGTGCTGCTGCAGTTGGACTGCCAACTGGACCGGAATGGGAATGGAGACGAAGAAACGCAGGAGGAGGTAAAGTGGACTCTGCGGGATTCGAACCCGCAACCCCTTGCATGCCATGCAAGTGCGCTACCGTTGCGCTAAGAGCCCAAGAAATAGATATGCTACGCGCCCAGCCTTTATATCTCTTTGTGGGAGCTGGGAGGTCACGCCTTTTGATTAAACTTTTCTTAAAAGTTTATACAGGGGAGATGAAGAGGATATTGCCTCCGCGGAGCAGTATCGTGCCTATCTTAGCCTTGAGGTTGCCGTC
Source organism: Microcaldota archaeon (assembly GCA_021817125.1). GTDB lineage: Archaea > Micrarchaeota > Micrarchaeia > Micrarchaeales > CABMGC01 > JAKAWC01. The sequence continues at coordinate 21,640 of JAKAWC010000010.1, read as the reverse complement.
TTCGAGCTCCTCGGCGTTCTCCATGACTATGTTCATGTGGACGTCGAACGATGACATCCTGCCGCGGATGTCCGTGCCGTTCTTCAGCCTTATGAGTACCTGCTGCCCTATCGCCTTGTTCAGGAGATCGAATGGTCTTTCTTGCATTGCCATGTATACACCAAATAAATAAACGTTACTAGTCTTTGGACTTCTTCGGCTTCAGCTTTGCCAGGTCCTCCTTCTTCACGGTGAGCCTGACCGCTCCTGTGCCCAACGGTATCTGCTTTCCGACAAGTATGTTCTCTGTGACTCCCTTCATCGGGTCGGTCTCTCCAAACGCAGCCGCGTTGATCAGGTGCTTTACCGTCTCCTCGTATGCCGCCCTTGCAAAAACGGAGTTCTTCTCTCCGCTGAGGCCGTGTCTCCCTACGCTCTTTATCATCCCGCTCATAGTCATGGCGTCGGCGAGAAGCATCAGGTGCCTGTCGCTTATCGAGATACCCTGCTCCTCCTGCAAAGTCTGCTTGAGCTCCTTTATCAAGGAGTTCCTTGCGGCCTCCACCCCGAAGACCCTGTACATTGCGAAGATGTCGTTTGAGTATATTCTTGACTTGTCAACCCCCTCGAGCTCCATTATCGGCTCCAGCGCGCTTCCCGCAGAGACCACGTAGAACTCCTGGGTCTTCTTGTCCTGCCTTATGACCGCCTTGCCAGCGCCCTCCACTCCGCTGACCACGCTTTCGTAGAGTTTTGTGGTGGTCGACCTTATCTTTCGCAAGTCCTTCGTATGGACGTTTACCGTTATCCGCCTGTCCTCCACTGTCGTGTCGAGATTGAACGCTTTCTCTATCTTTGAGGCTATCTGCTTCGCGGTGAGGTCGTTCGCCTCGACTTCCTGCCTGTTAAGCACTATGGTTATGGTCCCTTTCGAGAAGCTCTCTACCACCCTCTTTGCGACGTCGGCGAGATAGACCTCGTTTATCCTCTTTGTCATATCAGTCGCCTTCTCGAAGTTGTTCTTTATGTTGTCGTTTAGGTAGGTGTATGTGAGTGGTGTTGTCGGCTTCTTCTTCGCGTCAACAAGTTCGACTATCCGTGGAAGTCCAGAGGTCGCGATGGTGGACTCTATACCTGCGTAGTGGAACGTTCTCAGAATCATCTGTGTGCCTGGTTCCCCGATGGACTGCGCCGCAACAGTGCCTACGGCCTCGCCTATGGCGACCTGGGTCGCTTGATCCTGTTTCTTGTCTTCTTTTGCCATGAACATCACTCCACAAGTCGGTACTGGGTCTTGATCGGGTCGATAAGGTCGCCGCCGTATATGGTCTCGACCATGTTGTTGGACGCGTCCCTCACGCTGCCGTCTCCCTGCACGTAGTAGTCCTGCAGTGCGTTCGAGAGTCTCCTGTAGAGGTAGCCTGACCTTGCGGTCAGCAGTGCCTTGAATACCTCTGCTCCTCTTGATCCTACAGCGTGCATGAACAGGCCGATGGGGTCAAGTCCAAGAGTGTAGTTCGAGACCACGAAGCCCCTTGCCTGAGGCCTTATGTCTCGCGGTGCGATGTGGGGCAACACCCTGCCAGAGTAGTATCCTCTCTTTATCCTTCCGGATGACAGCGTAGCCTGCTGGCCGAGGAACATCGACATCTGCTCGAGGTTGAGCATGGATCCCCTTCCAGCCTTGGACATGAGCAGCGCATGGTTCTCCTCTCCCTCATACTTCGAGAGCACGCTCTCCGCAGTCCTTCTCGCTACGTCAAGCTCTGCTATTATCATCTTCTCGAGCGACTGCCTGAGGGTGTAGCCTATGAGGGGCTGGAGCTTCCTTGTCTTGTACTGCACAATGAGGTCGTCGACTTTCTTGAAAGTGTTCTCAAGCAGGGCAATCCTCTCGTCCGCGATCTTCTGGTTAACCATGTAGTCCTTTACCCCTACGGTCACTCCCTTTATAGTGGCATATGCCTCTGAGACCTTCGAAGTCCTGAATATGAAGTCGATGAGCTCCTGGGAACCATAGTCCTTGCCTATCTTGACGTATAGCTTTGCACCGCGTCCGAATGTTGCGCTGATCACGTTGCCTTCAACAAGCTTGCCGTCCTTTATCCTAAACGTCATTCCGCTCTTGGTCTTGGTCTCGAAGTCGAGACCTTTCGGGAGTAGCATCGAGAAGATGTCCCTTCCCTTGTACGTGCCGTCCTTGTCCACCTTCGGAAGTTCAAACACTCCGGCGAGCCCGAGAATGAATGTTGCCTCGTCCTTAGTGAGCCTGTTCTCCTCCTTCGTGAGCAGGTACATTCCGGTGACCCCGTCTTCGGAGTTCGAGATTATGGCTCCGCCGTCCCTTGGGGAAAAGACCTGATCTTTCACCTCCATGAGGTACTTTGCCTCTGCCTGCGCCTCGAGCGTCTGGGGTATGTGCAGGTTCATCTCGTCCCCGTCGAAGTCTGCGTTGTACGGTGCGGTTGCGCAGTAGTTGAGCCTGAACGTCTTTCCAGGCACCACCTTTACCTTGTGCGCCATGATCGAGACCCTGTGCAGCGAAGGCTGTCTGTTGAACAGCGCTATGTCGCCGTCGATCAACTGCCTCTCGAGTATGTCTCCGACCTGGACTATCTTCAGTATCTCCTCGCGGTTTGTGTCGAGGATCCTCTTTCTCTTGCCGTCCCTTGAGATTATGTTGAGTACCATGGGATATGTTGTCTTCTCGAGCAACTTCTTTGCGGTCTCGATGTTCCATTCGGTAACGTAGAAAGGCACAGTGAGCTTCGATGCGATGTCGCGCGGCACCCCGACGTCTCCGATGTGGATGTAAGGGTCTGCAGATATGACCGTTCTTGCAGAGTAGTTGACCCTCTTTCCAGAGAGGTTATACCTGAAACGCCCCTCTTTTCCCTTCAGCCTCTGTGCGAGCGTCTTGAGGGCTCTTCCGGATCTGTGCCTGGCAGGAGGGATCCCGGAGGTTTCGTTGTTGAAGTATGTGGTGACGTGGTACTGGAGCAGCTCCCACAGGTCGTCGATTATGATCTGCGGCGCGCCTGCGTTGATGTTCTGCTCAAGCCGCTGGTTGATCCTCATTATGTCGACGAGCTTGTGGGTCAGGTCGTCTTCGGATCTCTCTCCGCTTTCCAGCGTGATGGACGGTCTTACGTTGACCAGCGCCACCAGCAGCTGGCTGATTATGAGCCACTCTGGCCTCGACGTCCTCGGATCTATGCCGAGGAGCTCCAGGTCATGATCGGATATCTTTGACAGCATGTCCCTGAGCTCGTCGGGCTTGGGCTTCTTCTCTCCGATGTAGAAATATGTCGGGGATGAGAACTTTATCTTCTGCTGAACCGATCCGCAGTGGGGACATTTCTTGATGTTCCTTATCTTCTTGACCATCACGTCCCTCTCTTCGAGCTTCTCGATAGCATTGGTTATATCCTCGCCCTCGATGTTAACCACCTTCTTGAACTTGTCCTGGAAGGTGAGTATCTGGTCATCGTTGAGCAGGGTCCTGTGGCACTGCTGACAGGTGGTCTGGAGGAGCATGTAGATTATCTTTGAGAACTCTGAATGGACGACCGGCCTTGTGAGCTCGATGTGGCCGAAGTGACCTGGGCATGTCTGCGCCCTGCCACCGCAGGTCTTGCAGATCAGGCCTGGGTCTATCACTCCGAGCCTCTGGTCCAGTAAGCCTCCGTCGATAGGGTATCCGTCTTCGTTGTATGTGTCTGGCACGGTGAGCTTTGCCACGCTGAGCTGCTTTATCTGCTCAGGTGAGAGAATCCCGAACTTTATATGGTCCAAAACTTCAGCGTGCATAAATATCAATCCTTGAGCTTTATCGTCGGCAGTATGTGCATCGACTTTATCTCGTCCAGCAGCAGCTTGAATGCATAGCTGATCTCGATGTCGACGAGGTTGCTGCCCCTGCATATTGGGCATAGCGCGACCTTCTTTATGTAATCATAATAGCCGATTGCTCCGCAGTCCTTGCAGATGAGCACATCTGTCTTGTCCGACTGGTCGAGCAGTCTCTCCTTGAGCAGCAGCGAAGCTCCGTACCCGATGAGCACGTCTCGTTCCATTTCCCCAAATCGGAGACCTCCCTGTCTCGCCTTTCCTTCCGTAGGTTGGTGGGTGAGTATCTGCACCGTGCCCCTGCTTCTAACCTGCATCTTGTTGCTTACCATGTGGTAGAGTCGGTGGTAGTAGATGCATCCTGTGAACAGCTTTGCGCCGAATCTCTTTCCCGTGATTCCGTCGTATAGCTCCTCCTCGCCATACTTGTCGAACCCATACTGCTCTAGCATCTTGCCGCAGTCTTCTGTCCTCTTCGTGCCGTCTTCGGAGAATGCCGTGCCGTCTATGAACTGACCCGTGACGGAACCAGCCTTTCCTGCAAGCATCTCCAGCAGGTAACCGAAAGTAAGTCGGGTAGGTATGGAGTGGGGGTTGATGAGCAGGTCTGGAACTATGCCCGATGGCGTGAATGGCATGTCCTCCTGCGGAGTTATGAGTGCGACTACTCCCTTCTGTCCGTGCCTTGACGCGAACTTGTCGCCGACCTCCGGGACTCTCTGGCTCCTTATTCTGACCTTGACTATCTTCGTCGCTCCGGGCGACTCGGTGAATACCACGCTGTCGACTATCCCGCGCTCGCCTGTCTTAAGCGTAGAAGAGTCATCCCTAATCTTCTCCTCGAGACCGCTCGCTCCAAGCGATTCTTCGAGGAATCGGGGCGGTGCGACTTTTCCGATGAGCACATCCCCTTCTTCTACAGGCATCTCAGGCTCGATTATGCCGTCCTCGCTGAGCTTCGAGTAAGCATGCTCACCGAGATAGCCTTCTGCGGTTGGCGGAGGTATTCGGAACATATCCCTCTGTCCCCCTGGATATCTCCTCTCTTCGTCAGTGTAAGACTTGTAGAATGTTGACCTTCCGAGTCCTCTATCGACCGCTGCCTTGTTTATGACTACCGCGTCTGCCATGTTGTATCCATAGTAAGTGGAAATGGCGACGACGAAGTTCTGGCCGGCAGAATGCTGCGCCATGCGTGTTGAAGTGTATGGTGTTGTGGTTGATATCGGTGCCTGTGGGTAGTATAGTATGTAAGCTCTGGAGTCGAACCTCAGGTTAAAGTTCGTTGCGTACATCCCCTCCGCCTGCTTTATGAAGTTGGCAAGCATCGCGTGCCTTGCGAGGTTGTTGTGCTCAGGGTATGGAGCCATGTTGACGGTGAATCCGAAAATCGACGCCAGGTCGACGTCCATGTGGGTGGTCTTCTCTGTTATCCCAGCCTCGTTGAATGCGACAAGCGCGTTCTCCTCCTCTTCTGCATCGAGGTACTCGATTATGCCGCTTCGAACCAGGTAGTTGAAGTCTATCTCCTTCCTGTCAAGCCTGTCCTTTATGTCTGCGGTGAACTTCGGCTTGCCGTTCTCGACTATTATGTATGGCTTCCTTATCCTGCCCCTGTCGGTGTTGATGTTGACCGTACCAAGCTTTGGCATGTACGAGATGTTCACCTCTCCCGAAAGGTTCCCGGTCCTCCTCGCGCTCCTGACTTCGTTCACGAACGCAGTCGGGTCGGCTACGTGGCCTATTATCCTGCCGTTGAGATAAACATACGTCTTCTGGTTCGGTTTCTTTGCCATAAATATACCTATAGCGATTCTATCTTTGACAGCTCCTTGAGCTTCTTCTCCGTCGATGTCTCCTCGGCACCTACGGTGACCTTCGCCAGCGTTGCGAGGTACTTCGTTAGCCCGACCTCCTGCCCTTCTGGAGACTCGGAGATGCATATCTTGCCCCACTGCGTCCCGTGGACGTCCCTTGCCTTGAAGTGAGGGTGCTTCTTTGCCAGCGGCGATTTGACTCGCCTGAGGTGGGTGTAAGTGCTTATTAGATTTGTCCTGTCGAGGACCTGCGAGACTCCGGTCTGACCGGCTACCCAAGTTCCGGTGCCCATCGCATACCCTATCTTCTCAGTGAGCGTATCCGGGCTGATTATCGTCTGGATTGAGAGCTTCCTTCCTCTTGCACTTGTTCTCTCTATCTGGTACTTTACGTCCTTCACGAAGAAACGGAATGCATATGCGAAGAGCTCTTCCATGAGCTCGCCAGCGAACTTGACCCTCTTGTTCGCATAGTGGTCCTTGTCGTCCTGCTTGACAAGCCTGTTGGCCACTATGCTCGACTTTGTCGCCATCTGGATGAGGTATTTGCCCTTCTCCTTTCGGAACTCTTTTGTCGTGCCAAGATGCGGCAGGAGGTAGGTGTCGACCTGCGTCTCTGCCCTCTTTATCTGGTATTCGCCTGCCTGGCCAGGGGCGCTGAGTTTCCCGAGTTCGAGTATCGCCTCTGATGGGCCCATCTGCTTCGCCTCGCTTATCTCGGCGTTGAGCAGGAAGTCGTTCTTTACCACGTCGTAGTCGCTGGCGTACTCGATGACATCGGCGACCTGGAGTCCGAGCGCCCTGAGTAGAAGTATTAGGTTGACGGACTTTGGAAGTGTCGGGAAGTCTGCATTGAAGATGCCATTCTGGTTCCTCGCGACAACACACCTCGCCCTGAATCCGAACGCTGTAGAGAATACCTTTGACGCGACCTCTGCTCCTCCCTTCTCTCTGGTTGTTATGATGCGGTTCTGCGCCAGATCTTCTAGACCTATGAGCACGCGTTCGGTGCCCTTCACTACGAAGTAGCCGCCTGGGTCGTCAGCATCTTCGCCGTTTGCGGAGAGCTGGGCTTTTGTCATCGGCTTCATGTGGCATAGACTTGACCTTAGCATAATAGGGAGCTCGCCCACGAATACTTCGCCGTACGATGCCTGCTTCTCGATTCCTCTTATGATTGGGATGAACTCCAGGAATATTGGCGCTGAATACGTGAGGTTTCTGAGCCTTGCCTCATTTGGAAGTATGGACCTTCTTGAGCTGTCTGCCTCGATGACCGACGGCTTGTCGAGCCTGACCTTTCCGAGCTTAAGCGCGAATCCCTCGACGCTAGGCTCTATCATCGCCTGCTTGTCAATAACACGCTGGATGCCAGTGTCGAGGAACCTGTTAAAGCTCTCCATCTGGTGCGAGACCAGCGATGTCGAATTCAGATATGCCTCTAAGATTGAGCTTCCTGACATGAGCACCACGCTTTAATCTTCGACGACGTACCGGTAGTATGGGTACTCGTTCTCCCCGTCTTTGCGATGTATCTTCAGGATCTGGCCGGTTTTTGCACCGAGCTTGACTGCCTGGGGATCTGTGACCAGAATCTTTGGCAGGTTGTATGTCTGCACACCCATTTCTTGCATGAGCTTCTTTACTTCGTTCTCGCTCATTATTTCATGTGCGGGTACGAGTTCGTGTTCACGCTTCACAGCCAAGCCTTCACCTAACCTTCAAAAAACGCTAATGCTAACTTTTACGGCTAGCAAACATTGAATCTATTTGCCTAAAAAGGTTTATAAGGGTTTTTATACGCCACCTTACCTCCACTACTTGCCTATTTGTTGGGCTCCGTCGGAAGAGTATATAATTTTGGGGGATTGTTAAATAAGATATGCCCTGGGGGGTGACTGCATGGAAGAGATGTTTGATGAGGTAGACGAAGAGGGTAGGGTCATAGCCACCCATCCGAAGAGCTACTTTGGGACAAGGATGTTCATGCACAAAGCTTCGCTGATAATCCCGGCGACAGCTGGCGGCAAGCTCCTCCTAACTAAAAGGGCGGAGACAAAGCATCCTTTCCCGGGCACATGGTGCTGCGCAGTTGGAGGGAAGGTGGAGTCCGGCGAAGACGAAGAGGGCGCGGCCCAGCGGGAGATGGTGGAGGAGATAGGCGTAGCGTATCCCCTTAGGAAGATAGCGACGTTCGTTTATGACAGGGAGGACTACAAGGCAGTCTTTACCTTGTACACGACGATCCAGCCGGTCATGCCTTCGGAGATGGCGTTCGACGAAGGAGAGATCCAAGATTTCGGAGCGTTCACGTTAGAGGAGATACTGCGGATGGTGAAGGAGAGGCCTGGCGACTTCGCGCCTACTTTCATCGCCGCGATAAATGAGTTTGCGAAGAACGCTTAGTTTTCTGGAAGGAGGTAAACTATCCAGAACGCAGGGTCGATGACTTCGCTGACTACGCAACCGCCGAAATACGCCTTAATCTGTTTGATCTCTTTGTCGGTCCACCACTTCGACTTGTATCCATTCTTAGTTACAAATACCCCTTTCTTGAAATCGGTCTTCGAAAAATCGGGTTTGCCGACCATAGTTTTGAGCGATGTATACATTCCAATGCCTTGCTCTTCCAATGCAGGTTGTCTGAATAGCGATAGGATTATGCCGTGCTGGCCTTTAGATACCTTCTTTAGCTCGCGCAGGACTTTCATATGCCCTCCTTTTATCGTTCCTAATGTGTTTTGTGCAATCAGGAATATGGCATCATCCGGAATCTCTTTCAATGCTGCCGACAACTTTGTCACGTCTCCTTTTATCACTAAAACATTCCCGAGTCTTGCTGCCCTATTTCTAAGTTCGGAGAGCTCATCCTCGTTGATGTCGATCGCTATGACCTGCTTGGCATTCCTGGAAAGCAACTTCTCGAGCCTGCCGTATCCTGCACCTAGGTCGATGAACACCTTTCCTTTGCCTCCTGCCTTTGCAAGGAATCTGGCTTCTGCGCGCATATACCTTCTAAGCATCCGATTCTTGGTCTTCTCGACCAATGCACGATAGCGTTCTGCTGTGTAGTAGTCGGCCGCTGGCGAGTTCATGGTCTCCGTTCTTTATCGCACACTCTTTTTATAGCTTGTTGGGTATTGTATACTAAGGTATACTACTTGGCGAGCTGATGACAGGCTTCAAAGTCACTCCTTGGAAGGTCGAGGGCAGGATAGATTACAAGGCGCTCGAGGACCAGTTCGGCATCCGCGAGCTGAGCCCTGAGCTGTTGGAACGGCTGAAGAAACACACCGGCGAACTGCATTGGTTCCTGAGAAGGAGGATAGTGTTTGCGCAGAGGGAACTGCCGTGGCTGCTCGACGAATACGAGAAGGGCAACAAGTTCTACCTCTACACAGGACTTGCGCCGTCTGGCCAGATGCACCTGGGCCACCTCCTGCCATTCATGTTCACGCAATGGCTTCAGGAGAAGTTCGGATGCGAGGTACTGATCCAGATACCTGACGAGGAAAAGTTTTGGGCGAGGCAGAACCTCGGCATGAAACTCGACGACTACCACCAGCTCGCTATGGACGCAGCGACGAACATCGCTGCGATGGGCTTCGACCCCAAGAAGACGCGAATATTCCTGGACACCGATTATGCGAAGACGCTTTACAAGCAGGCTGTGAAGGTGGCAGGCAGCATAACCTACTCTACGATAAAGGACGCGTTCGGGGTCGGAAACGACACCAACATCGGCTGGATATTCTACACAAGCATGCAGGCGGTGCCAGCGTTCCTCAAATCGGTGGAGGAGGGGCATAATGTCCCGTGCCTTATCCCCCTCGGCGTCGACCAGGATGTGCACTTCAGGGTCGCGAGGGATGTCATCGGAAAGCTGGGCTACTACAAGCCCGCGATAATGCACAACATGTTCCTTCCGTCGCTCATGGGGGAGGCGAAGATGTCCGCGAGCGAGAAGATGAGCTCTATATACCTGAACGATACGCCCGAGGCAGTTGAAAAGAAGGTGAACAAGGCGCTTACCGGGCAGCAGGACACCGCCGAGCTCCAGAAGAAGCTTGGTGGGAATCCCGAAAAGTGCATGGTCTGCCAGTACTACAGGTTCCTGTTCGAGCCTGATGACAGGAAACTTGAGCAGATATTTGATGCAGAGAAGAAGGGAACCGTGCTCGCCGGAGAGCACAAGAAGGACCTTGCAAAGAGGATAAACGGCTTCCTTGAGTTCCATGCGAAGCGCGTTGACAACATTCGCAGCAAGATGGACCGTTTCCTTGCGGTTGACTGATTTTCATGGCAGTTATTGGAATAGAGAGTAGCGCACATACGTTCGGAGTAGGGGTCGTAGATGACGGACGCGTCCTCTCCAATGAGAAGGAGATGTACAGGATAGGAACGACGGGCATGATTCCTGCGAAGGCTGCAGAGTTTCATGTGAAGAATTCGGCGGCTGTCATCGCGCGCGCAATGAAGAACGCAGGAGTCTCTGCGAGGGATGTAACCGGTGTCGGATATACACGCGGGCCAGGAATCGGGCCATGCCTGCAGGTCGGGGAGCTGTCTGCGAAGGCAATAGCAGACGAGCTAGGGGTCGATATCGTGCCGGTGCATCACGGAGTCTGCCATATAGAGATTGCGAGGGTCCTTTCCGGACTGAAGAATCCGGTCGTCCTCTATGTGAGCGGAGGCAATTCGCAGATCCTGAAGCGTGTTGAGGAGCCTAAGCCGCACTACCACATTCTTGGCGAGACGTTTGACGTGGGTGTCGGGAACATGCTTGACTCTTTCGCTCGCGAGATAAATTTGAACCCGGCGTGGGGGTCAAGCGTAGAGAAGACGGCACATGGGGGCAAGTATGTCGATCTGCCTTACACGGTAAAGGGGATGGACTTTGCGTTCACAGGGCTTCTTACCAGGGCGACAGAGCTTGTTGCAACGAATAGCAAAGAGGATCTCTGCTACTCCATGCAGGAGGTCGCCTACTCGATGCTTTGCGAGGCGACCGAACGGGCCCTTCTCCTAACGAAGAGCAAGGAGCTCTGCGTGGCTGGAGGCGTCGCACAGAGCACGAGACTCAAGGAGATGCTCAAGAACGTAGCCGATGAACACGGCATGAAGTTCGGGTTCGCGGGCAACGAGTATAATGCGGATAACGGAGCGATGATAGCGTTCGTCGCCGAGAGGATGCTCAAGGCTGGGATGCACTCGCGCATGGAGGAATGCGACATAGAGCAGAAGTACAGGACGGACCAGGCGGTGCTGCCATGAAGATGTTCTCGGAGGGCGCGGAGGCGAAGATATACGAGGACGAGCTGTTGGGGCAGTCCGTGCTAGTCAAGGTGAGGGAGGAGAAGAAGTACCGCGTGAAGAAACTTGATGATGAGATCCGCACGCTCAGGACAAAGTCTGAGGCGCGGGTGCTTTACAGGGCGAGCAAGCTCGGCGTTCGGGTGCCGAAGGTAGTCGCGGTGGGCAGGTTCTCCATCTACATGGAGAGGCTTGGCGGCAAACTTATGCGCGACTCCGAGCACCACCCGGGGATATTTACAATACTTGGAACCATGCTCGGCATGCTGCATGAAGGTAACATAGTGCACGGCGACTTCACCCCTGCGAACGTAATGCTCGACGGGGGCAGGGTAGCTATCATAGACTTCGGCCTCGGCACCATGAGCAGCAGCATAGAAGACAAGGCGTTCGACCTGCTGCTCATGAAGCGCTCGGTGGACGCGAAGATGTACTCCCTCCTTGAGGAGAGCTACTCTGCCAGGTGCAAGGAGGCTAAGAGTATAATCGGGAGGCTCGCAGACATAGAGAAACGCGGCCGCTACCAGACCAGGACGCTGATGTAGCCTTATTTTATGAACCCGTACCAGAGCAGGAGTATGCCGATGAACTCTGATGCATAGAGGAACTCCGGTATCTGTGCTATGTAAAGAGTGCCTGCTATCGACACTATCACCACTCCTGAGATTATGCTGGTGAACCTGGCGCTCTTCGTCTTCTTGTAACCGCGCCATGCCATCACTATCATCAGCACAGCTGCCGGGAAAGTTGCCAGGGAGGAGCTCACGACCACAGGGAGGGGCAGGTTGCCGAATACGACGTAATCGGACATTATGTTGCCGATGTTAGTGGAGAGCACAGAGTAGAGCACGAACACCGCCACGACCAGGCAGTAGGCATAGTAGGCACGCTTTATCTTCGCCGATACGACAAGCTGAAGCGAGCCGAGAGATAGCAGCTGCACAAGGGCTACGACAAGGAAGAGGTATACTGCTACGAACGTCTCTGAATACAGTCCGGTGGCGAACCCCGCCTCCATTAGCACGGTGAATGCGAAGACCCATAAGCCCATCGCCCAGAACATGTGGCTTAGTTGCCCCCCTTTCAGCAGGTATCTCTTTGTCATGAGGGCTGCCAGCATGATAGCCATTATGAATGTTGCAATGGTCGTCGCCAGTACCGCTGCTTCTACGTTTATCATCTTTTCCGTTTCCTCTTGAGTTCGGGTATTGTGAACCTGTTCCAGACTAGCTTGTAAAGCCTCAACTTGTCTGGAATCTCGTTCGCTATAGGTATGAATGGGAAGAATATAAATAATATGAATGACACCCCCGCTATGATTCCGCCATCACGGTCGACATGCGGGTCGTTGCCTAGCGGGCCTATCTCCAACCAGTTGTACGGCGCGGCTAGCCACAGCCCGGGGGGCCACCATCCAGTAGTGCCCTTTACGACACCCCACTGCTGGGCCTGCAGGCCGTCCTTGGTTGCAATCGTGTCCATCATGCCGCTGTCGGAGAGGAACCTGAGCTGGTATGTTGTGTCGAGGTAGCTCCCCGCCTCGCCATTTATTGCGCCATCATAGAGACCGCTCTGCGCCATCAGGACCAGCGAACTGATCATCGGGACGAGCGGATTGCTAGAGTTGGACGTCTCGAGTGTGCCGTTGTTGCCGAAGTACTGCAGCGCTGCCGCGATGTCTTTGCTCTGCGTGCTGTCATTTCCAGAAAGGAATACCGATTCGTAGTCAGTCCCTGGATGCGACTGCAGGTACTGCGAATACGGCACGGTCACATACACATCGCGGGTACTATAAGTATACGGGTCTATCGAGTCCATGTATGTAGCTGTGCCTGAACTATAGTTGAACTCGTTTAGCAGCGTCGTAGCCATGATGCTCTGGTTTGACTGTGCCACGCTTTTTATCGTCACCGGTGCTACGTACGGCGACCTGAACACGAACGCGAATATCAGTATCAATGCGACGAGCACAATCGCCCGCATGTAGAGCTTCTTGTGGTCAGCGTAAATCATCGTATAGGGTATGTCGCTCCGATAGGGCCTCGAGATGCCCTTCTTCTTCACCATCAGGAAATGCACACCCATCAGCACTACCAGGGTGAGCGGCACTATCGCGATGTGCCAGCCGTACACCGCCCCCCAGTTTATCGGGTTGATCCAGTGTCCGAGATATAATCCGTTCCACAGGTCGGCGGCGGAGAGGTCGTTCCACTGCGAGATGAAGTCGCCCCTTATGCCGAAGCCGAATGCGACCTGGAGCAGGACGAGGAAGAACATCGTCGCCCCTATCATCCATATGACTTTCTTGTTCCTGTACGCGGATGTTGAGAACACCGTGAGTACGTGCAGCACTATGAGAAGAAGAAATGCCTCTGCTGCCCACATATGCACACTGCGCACGAAGACGCCAATCAGGCTGGTCTCCCACCAGAAAGGTCCGAAGAGCACCATTATGACCCCGGTGAGTGCTAGCACCACGAAGTCGGTGAGCAGAAGGAAACCCAGCGCATAGAAGAAACTGTTGCCGTACGACGGGACCTTTACTATGTAGAGCGACTTGACGAAAGAGTTGACGTCTGATACTACCTCTGCCAGCTCGGACTTTGCCTGTGCTTGGAGTTTCGGTTTGGGCATGATTGCAACTCGATGGTTACTAGTATGAACCAAAGTTTAAATCGGTTCTTATTTCCGGATAATATGGTTGTCCAGCTGCATCGGTTCTTGCCTTCACCAAAGCCCTTGGTGAAAGCGACCTGATGCGGAGGTATGCCGAGTGAGAGCCCGTATTCTTCCGCCTCTGCGTATTGCTCTTTGCCGCCGCGGTCAATCTTGAATATCTTCCTTTTGAAGATTATGTACGCCGTCTTCGCGTTTTTGTAGTCTGTGTACCTGTTCTAGGAGTGTTTTGTTGAGAGTGCGTCACTTACCGTCTTTGCCACTTTGTCGGCTTCTTTCTCTGGCACAACTACGGTGTGTAGCGTCCATTTCTTGAGCCACGGCGTATGGAACGCAGGCGTTACGGCCTCCACTTCCGTCTTCTTTATCTTCAGCCGCTTCAGGATGCTTGAGTCATCCTGGTTCTCTTCTATTATTGCCCCCTTGTACTCCATTGCTTCACCGCATGCTTACCTGCGCGTTGGTCTTACCCATCGCCTTGTCCATCCCGTACTTGTATGCGGCGTGCACTATCAGGAAAGCGACCAGGACCGCCAAGATGACTATGACGGACGTGTTGCCGCGATTCCGGCTGTTGCCCGCCTTTATCACAGATGCCGCCTGATTAAAGCTTTCTGCGTACATCACTATGTCGAAGGCCACGGCAAATATGTTATATCCTGCAACTAGGATTGACCAGAAGTTCCTTCGCTGGTAAGCCGTAATTATGGACTGGATCGTGATCATTATTCCGAAGCCGATTATTAGCAGGCCGAAGACCAGGAAATCAAGGGAGAGGGCGTAGTTGACTGTACTTATGCCAATGTAGCTGAAGAGATATGCTGCTGCGCTTATCGCTATTATCAGGACGTATGTCATTCCGGCGAATGCCAGCCCCACGCCGGAATAGGCTGCGTACTCCATGAATCCACGGACGTTGTTTCTCCTAACCATTCCTATATTGAAGCCGCTTGCGTATGCATTCCATATGCTGAGGAAAAACATGACAATAAGCAAAAGCACTGAAAGTACGTCGGCCATGGCAATACCGAAGCTACAGCTCTCCGACTCTTCTCTTCTGGGCTCGCTTAATCCTGCGCCTTCTTTTCTTTACCCACTTCCAGCGCATGCGGCCTTTCTTCTTCCACTTCCGAGGTATGCTTCCCAAATAGAACACCGATGTAAGCGATATAGCATTAGGCGATTCAGTTTATATAGTTTTTGATTATTCATTATTAACTACGCAACCGTTGCAACAACTTACAAGGTGTCTTTTTGGTAAACAAGGGAATAATAGCTTACGCGATAATCTTTGTGGTAATTGTTGTGGTCTCTTGGTTCTTCCTTATCTCGCCTAGCCGGGCCCACATCACTACGACGACGTCTATAGCAGGAGTGAACCTCAGCAGCACTACCACCGTGATAGGCGGGATCAGCACCACGACCACAAACGTCACTACCACAACGATAAACTATGGCAGCTGCGTCTCGAAGGCTGCGACTGTGCCAATCTTCAATGGCAACTTCTCTTACGGCAATTACACAGGCTGGATGGTCAATGGATATGGATTCAATGACACCCAATACAAACTTCATGGACCGCTCAATATCTCCTTGGCGAACGCCAATGCACTGAACTCCAGCCTCAGACCAAACAACGCCACATGGAGAGGGTATACTGGCAACTTCATCGCCACATCTTACCAAGGTGGGCTTAACCTTAGGGTAGGCAACATCACATCGAGAAACTTCCTGGTCACAGAGCCATACTTGAACTTCAAGGTTATATCGCCACAGAGCGGCGAACTCTATGTGACTATCCTTACAAACGGGCAGCCGTATGTGACGACCTTCTTCAACACATACTCGTTCGTAGACAACCAGACCCAGTACCCGCCTGCGACGACATTCCGCAATGCCAGCATACCACTTGCAGGCATAATATGCCAGAATGCGACTATAATGGTGGAGGCGAAGGTGGTTGGCAGCGCGGTTAACAAGTTGCAGTACATAGCCGTTGGTGACTTCTACATGGGCAAGACCGCTGTCGCGACCCCTGGGATAGTCGTGAATCAGACAATTGGCTAATCTGCCGCAGCCTCTTGTCCAGGGGTTATCTTCGCCGTCGTAGCATCCGCTTGAGGAGGCAAGTCGAGCTGCTCCTTCCTAACTCTTCCCCCACGCTTCTGCTGCTTTGCAGTCTTGGCGGTCGCGAAGAGCATCTCCAGGTTCTCGTCCTTCCGGGCGTCGGCCCAGGTCTTGATGTAGACTGAGAGGTTCCTGAGCGGCTTGGTGTACCTGTCAGTGAAGCTGTATGCACTCGCTTCGTGCTTGAGTATGCCGACGTTGACCCCGAAGTCCAGGTATCGTTTCCACGTAGCTACTGGCAGGTCTACCGCACAGTCCTTCAGCCTGAGCTGCCCTTTGCTCTTTACCTCGTAGAGAGCACGGGCAAATCTGTACGCCTTGGTCTCGTTGTCGAAGTAGATTCTCGCTATCTCCTTGACGCTAGGGTCCTTCATCTTCTCCTTAAAGGGTGCGTCCTCGAATTCCCAGTACCGTAGAGTCACTGCATCGCCTTCCATATATCTGAAAACAAGGATATAAACATTAGCTCTGCATAAGGTCATTTAGGTATATTGCACAGGTGGGTTTGATGCCGGCAAAAAGGAGAAGCGACAGGGCTGATGTTCATTTGCCTCGAGAACTCGTTGCTGTAGTAGAGAAGATGCATAGAACTAAGGACCCGACTGTCGTCTTCGATTTCATGAGGGAGAATGCGCTCAGGGATCCTGAGAGGGTGCGCATTCGTAAGGCAATGGCGAGGATCCACAGGAAAGATTTTCTGCCGCTCGAGGTGAGAGACAAGGCGGGCGACAGGGGACCCCTACCGATAGGGCTTGGACAGACTTCCACGGGTCCTGAAGTCATAGAGCACATGCTTCTGAAGCTCGCAGTCAGGGACGGGCAGAGAGTCCTTGAGATTGGTACCGGCTCTGGATACCAGACAGCTGTACTGGCCCAGCTTGTCGGACCTTCGGGGAGCGTGGTGACCATCGAGATCAGGAATCCGTTCTACCTGTGGGCACAGAATCGCATCAGGAAGTACGGTTTCAAGAATATAGAGTTTGTCCTTGGCTCCGGTGCAGTCGGTTATGAGCCTGGAGCGCCGTACGATGCAATAATATACTCCGCAGGTGCAACGAAGTTCCCGGAGGCTGCGATGCGGCAGCTGAATATCGGAGGAGCGCTCATTATCAACGTATGGCGAGGGAAGTTTCAGCACCTCATACTGGCGAGGAGGAACGTTGAATCAGGCTTCGTAAGCGAGGACTTTGGGCCGGTCGCCGATTTCGTGCCGCTGGTGGAGGACTGATCACGCTTTCGTGTAGACCAACGTGACGATGTCCCCGTCCTGCAGCCTGTGCTCCGGACCGACCTTCTGGTTCTCGAAACGCACGCTCTTTCCGTTGACCAGCGCATACCTCAGGTTGTCTGCGATTTTCGTGTGGAGCGCCTTGGCCAGCGACTGGACGGTGCTGTTGCTCGGAAGTATGAGGGGCTTTGCGAAGTCCGGCTGACCATCTTTCGGCTTGAGATATATCTTCATTAGCTTTAGGTTCCTGAATATGCGCTCTTTCAGCAGCAGGAGGTTGGTCCCCGCCGAGGCGCTTATCGGGATCACCTCCATCCCGGTCTTGCTTGAGAGCTCGTTTGATATCTTCGTTATCTGGGCTGGTGATACCGTATCTATCTTGTTGAGCGCGATCATCCCTTTCAGGTACACGGTGTTCTCTATTAGAAGGTCGACCAGGTCGTCTTCCGTGGCGTCCTGTTTGAATATCACGACCGCGTGGAAGATGTCGAACTCGTTGAGTATCTGCCGGACCACGTTGGGCTCCGGGGTCTTGCGGCCATTGCGTTCCACAAGTATTCCGCCTGACTTCTTGTCCTCTATCTTTATGTCAGGCCGTGGTTTGTTTATCCTTATGTTGAACTCGTTCAACTCGTCCATCAGGGTGTAGACATTCTCTGATTTTGCTATGTCTACCACGAAGAGCAGGAGGTCCGTGACGCGTATCATGCTTACTATCTGGGCTCCACCACCCTTGCCTATGTGCGCACCCTCTATCATCCCTGGCAGGTCGATGACCTGTATCTGCGCGCCGCCGTATGAGAGCATCCCTGGAATTGCATCCAGCGTAGTGAATGCATAGTTTGCGACCTTCGAGTCTGCATTGGTTATGGATGTTAGCAACGACGACTTTCCCGCGTTCGGGAAACCGACCAGGGCTACTGTCGCGTCGCCGGTCTTCCTCACCGCGAACCCCATACCCTTTCTGCCCTTCTTCGCTGCGAGCGACTTCGTCAGGTTTGCAATCTTCGCCCTAAGTATGCCGATATGCTTCTCTGTCGCCTTGTTGTGCCTGGTCTTGGCATACTCTGCCTTGAGCTCTTCAAGTTTATTTGACGCCGCCTCTTTCTCTTGCATGAAGATCAGCTACTTCAACCCTGGCATGAACTTCGAGAGGTGCTTCTTCAGCTGCCTGTTGTTCTGGAACTGCGACATCATCTTCTTCATCTTGTTGAAGTCGTTGAGCAACTCCCTTACGTCCTTTTCTGTGGTGCCGCTGCCCTTGGCAATCCTCGCAACCCGCGTGGATGCCTTGACAAGCTGGGGATCCTTTCGCTCCTCCTTTGTCATCGAGCCTATTATATCCTTGAACTTCTTGAGCTTCTCCTCGCTCTGCTGGAGGGCCTCCTTCGGCATATCGTTGATTCCAAGCATGCCCATCATGTTCTTGAGGGGGCCCATCTTCGACATCGCCTTGAGCTGGGTATAGAACGAGTCGAAGTCGAGCTCCTCTATCGAAACCTCCTCGGGCTTTATGTTCGCCTCCTTTATCGCCTCTTGGACGTTTGCGAGCAGCGACTCCAGGTCAGGCATGCCAAGCAGCCTACCCACGAACTTCTTCGAGTCGTAGAGCTCGATTGCATTGAGCTTCTCTCCTGCCGTTATGAACGAGATGTTGACGTTGGCTGCGTTGACCGCGCTGAGCGCACCTCCTCCTTTGCCGGAACCGTCGAGCTTTGTCACTATTACCGCAGTCAGCCCGATGGCCTGGTTGAACTCCTTCGCCTGTTTCTCTGCCACTTGCCCGATGTCTGCATTTATGACGAGGTTCTTCTCGTCAGGCTTGAACGCATTATTGATTATCTTGAGCTCGTTTATGAGTTCCTTGTCGAGCGCGCTCCTTCCGCTGGAGTCGCAGATAAGTATCTTCCTGTCCTTTAGCGCTTTGGACCCCTCCTGAATTATCTTCGCGACATCCCTCTCCCCTTTCATCCCGAAGAATCCGACGTTGGCCTGCTTTGCAAGCGTTTCGAGCTGCTCGTACGCGGCGGGCCTTGCCACGTCACAGCAGATTAGCCCCACCGAGAGGCCCCGGTCCTGGTAGAACTTTGCGAGCTTGGCAGCGGTGGTAGTCTTTCCGGCGCCGTATATCCCGACGAGCAGTATCCTCTTCGGTTTGACATCTGCGGCGTAGCTCTTGCCCATGAGGTTAACCAGTTCCTCGTAGACCAGGTTGGTGATGTAGTCCTTTGGGCTTACGCCAGGAGGGAGCTTCTCCCTGAGCGCCTTCTCCTCTATCTTCTTGGTGAGCGCGAAGACCAAGGCTACCTCTACGTCCGCCGACAAGAGCGCCTTCTGGAGCTCCTTGTTGAACTCCTTTATCGTCTTGGCGTCTATTATCGTAGCTCCGGTGAGCTTAGCAATAGCTTTCCTCAGGCCTTCGCCCAGATCCATTCAAAAACCTGCAATAGATTTTACCCGTTAACCTTTATAGAAAGGTCTAGCACTAGTGATACTTTATTAAGAATTTGGCTATATATACGTATCTATCCTTTTTGGGCTCGTAGCTCAGCCTGGTTAGAGCGCTGGTCTTATAAGCCAGATGTCCGGAGTTCAAATCTCCGCGGGCCCACTGTAATTTACTCTCGATGACCGGACACTGCCGATATCATGCTACTTCCTGCCGCTGGTGAGTGCGTTTATCACTACACGGATTGCAGTCTCCATAGTCAGCATGTTCATGCTGGGTATACCGATCCTTGTCGCATAATGCAGCTCTTTCTTTGCTATGACCTGCTGTGGAACGAGAGGGAGATGTATCAGCCCTGCATGCTTTACCTTGTGCATCTGCGCTGAGCGCATGGTCTCGTAGAATACCTCGTTTGAGACGTATGTGTCTGCTGTGAACGAATACTCTGCCGGAATGTTCGCACCCTCGAGGTCGGACTTTATCTCAGGAAGGGGCAGGGTAGAGAAATATGCCTGCTGCTCTCCCCTGTGAAGGGGCTCGTCAATCTCGCCTTCCTTGTTAAAATAGTACCAGTTGAGGGCTACGCGTTCAAGAGTTATACACCCCTTCTGCGCCGCCTGCGCAAGAACGATGACTGCGTCGGGTCTCTCGTCTTCGATTATCTTCTTTGCTATCTCTGCGGAAGCCTTGTGGGCGACAGGAAGCACTTTGCCAATTACTTTAGCGTCCCCAACAGTCTTGCCGTTGAGCTTCCCTGCTATCTCGCCGCTAGCGTTGTAGTTGTAGCTCAGGAACGGTTCAAAACCGAATATCAACACCTTCTTTGCCATGTCGCCATCTTGATATCCCTCTATTCTCTGCAAAGCTATAAAGAGTTTCTTCGTCACACTTTTACGATGAAGAAGAACGCTGACCTTATAGAGAGGATCGCCATCGAGAGGATGGACAGGCTCTTCGAGCTGGCAGAAGCCAAGACCAAGACGGATACGAAGGACGCGGAGAGGCTCGCTAGAAAATATACGTCAATTCTCAAGCAGATAAGCCTGCATTACAGGATAAGGATGCCGAAGAGGTACGCAGATAGGCTGTGCGAGGAGTGCGGACGCGTATTAATCTCAGGAATCGATTGCACTGTCAGGAGCAGCGGGGGGTATCTCGTTTACAAGTGCATGTGCGGTGCTGAGAAACACGTTTTCTACAAGAAGAAGTTTGCAAAAGCTAAAGGTTAGACGGGACCAGCATATTGCCGCGACCAGCTGCCGGAGTAGGTTACGCTTGTGGCAGCGCCGTTGTTGTTATTGCCCGAGTAGTCATTGGCGTTTCCGTTGAGCGGCCACCAGCCCACCAGGTTCTGTGGCTTGACCGGCGCTCCGCCTATGCCTTCAGTATATAGTGCGTTCGCCTCTGCGGCAGTGAAGGTGACATTGTATATCTGGACATTGGAGATGTCACCGGTAAAGAAGCTGTTGCCCCCGCCGCTTCCGATGACTATGCCCGTAGGTGCACCATTTACGTTGAGGTTGAGGTTCGGGTACGTCCCATCTGGAAACCCGTTTAGGTATATCGTAGTAGCTCCGTTATCGTAAGTGCCCACTATATTGACCCACGTGTTCAGTGGAATCGAGTTGCTCCCTGTATTGGCGTTACCTCCGCCCTCAAGCCCGATTGCTGCAGTCACCAGGCCGTTGTTGGGTGCGCATGGAGAATACCCGTTGCAGATACCTATTACCCAGTCACTAGATTCACCAGCGACCGTAAAAACGACTGGAGCTGAGCCTTCGCTAGACACATAAATCCACACTGATTCAGAGAACTGCGTAATAGAGTTTGGCAACAGCGGCCCTGGTGCCACGACATTGCTGGTTGCGCCGTTGAACTGTGCAACGTATTGTGGCAGTGCATTGATACACTCACCCTCCAACCCCTGCACAGTAGTGCCTGGACCATTTGGTCTGTATGCCTGGCAGCTGCCCGGCGGCGCCTTGACTGCGAAGTTTGACGCGTTGAATATGCCTAGCTGGAAGAGCGCACCCAGAACGACAGCGATGATGAGTATCGCCCACCCGTATGTCATGAGACTTAAATGTTCGATTCCTGTGTAAAGCATTAGCGCCGCAACAAGTAAGAGATGTTGCGGCGTAATGATGTTCGGTGTTAAAATGAACATAGTAGGAATTGACATGGGAAAATATAAGAGTTATG
>JAKAWC010000009.1 GCA_021817125.1 Microcaldota archaeon | reverse complement strand
CACTATTCATGCTTTCGCCTGTGCGGCCCAAAGGCCGCGCTGCGCGAAAATCTCATGATAAAAATATAGCGGCTTCTTTCATCCACATGCGTAAACGCAAGGGATTTCAGAAGCCGATGAAAGCATTGAAAATTATGGGTTTTACGACTTCACGATGGAAGTGCTGCAACCATACTTGGATAAGACAGACTTAAAACTTTGCTGGGATATAGAAAAGACCTATGCAAGCGATGGCACGGTCAATCAGAAGGTTTTGGCATTCCTTATTAAGAATAAATTAAAGGTTGACCAGGTACATTTACATAGCTTGATTAACGGGCGTTCACATAGGGTAATCCAGACTGGAGTGATAGATTTCAGTTACTATTTAGGCTTGTTCACTAATGCAAGAGTGAGAGACTATTGCATTGAAGTTAGACCTAAGGAGAAAGCCGTAGAAAGCTTAAGAAATTTGGAGAGTATCCTAACTCAAGTATAATTATTGTTGATCAGGTCCCTTTGGCATTGAAAACAGAGCTTAATGGTACGTCTAATACACTAGACAGACCCTTAAAATCGGCAAAGGTGATGATTTGGTTTACATTCATTCCTACTGACCGCAGTGAATTGACTACGGCTTCTAAAGTGCCTCCTGTAGATACTACGTCGTCAATTATTAAAACATTCTTTATACGGAGGTTAGTATCTAAATGCCACTCCTTCCCTGATGAATCGGTATTACGTACTACCAGTACACGGAGACCAATCTCTCTTGCGACCATTTCTGTGAGAGTACGTGAATTGCGCTCAATTCCAACTATGGCATCTAATTTATCGGATTCGTCGCGCCATAGTGTTTTGCGTGTGGACCCACCCTCCAGACCACCCAATCAGTAATTGCTTTTTATTTCAATTTTAGGTACATGTGCTCTAATGACTTATACTTCCCATTCCTTTTGAAAAATGATGGTGCAACCCCCCAGGTCTTGAAGCCTAATTTTTTGTATAAGCCTATTGCAGGATCATTTTTTGAGACCACGTCCAATTCCAATAAATCAAATTTCCCTCTGCATCTCGTTATGACTGCGTTAATTAGCTTCTTACCTACTCCTTTCCCCCTTGCCTCTTTTTTAATAAATATTCGTAGTACACCAACATGTGATGTTTCTACGCCAGGTCCTCCATATTGCCTAACATAACATTGCCCTATCGCCTCGTTTTTCATTTTGGCTATACAAAAGACAGTTTCTTTATTCATAACTTCTTTGAAGACCTTTGCAAATGCATCAATATGCTCTGTAAGAGGCACCTTTGTTTTGCCGATAACGTCATTGAAATCGGGGTTCTTTTTGACTTCGTTATAGGCCGAGAGGTAGATGTGGTAAGTGCCGAGAAGGTCATCCCATCCTAATTCTATTATGGTTACGCCTGCGTTCTTTTTAATCATGTCAATCGTATGTAACATACAATATATATTTATGAACATTAGCTCTCTCGAACGTTAGTCGAGTGTCTTTACTAAGAGAAAAGAAATTTCTATTCATTTTAATTAGGTTATTATCGTTTTGTTCCTAGCACTAAAACAGTTGGGGATAGGAACCTTTTTAAATACTGGATATTCATGTTGTTGTAAAGGTGCTATGAAATGGATGTACAGATGAAGTATGGGTCTGCATTGGCTGTTGCCTTTGCTTCGACTGGTGGATGTGGACTTAGGTTTGCTTCGACTGGTGGATGTGGACTTAGGTTTGCTTCGACTGGTGGATGTGGACTTAGGTTTGCTTCGACTGGTGGAGGCTAAGTTGCTTCTTGATTTTAATCTTCTAAATCGAAGAATTCCGGCTTGCCGTGTTTCTTTGCTTTGACCCGAGACATGCGATTAACCCTCGGCAGAAAACCTCTTTCTTCTAGAGCTATATGCTGACGAGAGTGTGCCATATCAAAGTTCCTTATCCCTAAACTACCAAGGATACTCCCAGATATCAACATGCTTTTCTTTACCCGTATACCCAAAGTGGGATCTTCTAGTGTGTTTTTTATATTTTCAAACTCCAACGAATCTTTCGCATTCACGATTAATAAACCACCGAAGGGGCTGAAAATATCTGCCATGAATACATAAGATCCATTAAGATAGTCTTGTGAAATGACTCTTTTAGCCCATTTACTGAAGCCATTTGTCCATTTTCGGCTATCTAAGAAGTCGAAACGTATTATTCCTGTAATGCTGTACTTCGGTTTTTTAATATACAGGGTTACCCTCTCGAGTATTCCATAATTAAGGAGTGCCCTATAGAGGTAGGTAACCATATCTTTCTTCATGCCCATTTTAGACAACTCCCCTCTCGCATTTTGGTTTAATATTAGCAGCATTTTTTTGTATCTATCAGATATCTTGAACTGACTTATCAATTCATCGCGTAAAGGGAAGAAACCATGTGTCCTTAGAATCTGGAAAGCGTACCTTTTAGCTTCGCATCCTTCGGGGAGATTCTTTTGGAAGTCCGTCATGAAGTCAGTTACCTCTTTTGTATTCCTTGCCACCAGATACATGATTATGTCATATTGTGCTTCTAGTATTCGACCGATATACTGGGGAACATGCAAGCCCCTCGCTTTACTTACAGAGGATAGAATCTGTTCATCGGTAGGTTTCTTTTTGGGGAAACTAATAAAGCAAAGAAACTCACCGAAACCTATACCGTGTATCTTTAACTGCCTGAATTCTCTTTTCTCGATTCTTTTAGTTGAAAACACAAGTTCTCGCTCCCACATTTCAGCGAGATTTACCTCGGGCACAAACTTTATATCCTGCTCTACGATTAGCCGGTTGAGCTCATGGAAGACTGTGGTTTTACTGACTTTGGCTACTTTCGCAATCTCGCTGAGTGGCGTCCTCGCATCCATGCTGAGCATGCGGAGAATAATGTTATCCACATGCTCCCTTTTTCCCTCTCCGATTATGTATCGGTGCTGCTCCGCGGATCCTTTTTGCTCCTCTGCCTCTGTCAGCCTTGCCCCTTTCGCCATGCACCTCTATACGAATGAAAAGTTCTTAAACCCGCTTAGCGGTGCCTGCGCATGGACCTCTGCTTGCTGTAGACGTAGTGCTTTGTCAGCGTCACTATGTCCGCGCTCTTGAGCGCCGACCTTATGCTGCGCTTGACGTGCTCAATTCCGTCTATGCCCCTGTGCTTCGCGGATACGACGAATCCGAACTCGCCGCTCGACAAGGATACTTCCTGGACGCCGTCACACAGCGCCAGCCTCTGCGCGGTCTTGTCGGTGTCCATATTCTCCTTTGGCCTTAGCAGCAGTATGCTGCTCGTTGCCACGCTCTTCGATATCCCGGCTATGGCCCGGGTGCCAGTTGGTTTTTGTTGCATTCCATCTACCTTACTGGGTTCTCGTCTGCTGCCTTCGGAGCATGAGGCGATAGGGCAGAAACCTGAGAGGGGATCTGAGAACATGACCCCATCTTCGCTGATTGACATGAGATTGGGATGGTATTTAAAGATGATGGAACTCTATCTCTTTGTAGTATAAATTTTAGAACGCTAAACTATTTTAAGATGATAATTGCTATAATTTATGCAAAAATGAGAACATGAAGAACCAACAATCCTTGTTGAAGGAACGAAAATCCTTTGTAAAGAAAGAACTGCCGTATCTGCTTCTTGCTGAGATGTACAAAGACTGCAGGCGATCAACCCGCGAACTTGGAAAGAAATTTGGGGTATCGTATCACACGGTCGCCAAAATATTGGCGGAATTGGAGAGTAAGTATGGACTGACGTACACGTTGAGCATAGATGAACAAAGATTAGGGTTTACTGTCGGAAAGGTAGTTACAATCAGATTTAAGAGAGAGAAACCCACGAGAGAAATCTTAATGAAAAGTTTGATTAACAGTGTTTATGTGCAGGATGCATATTCATCTAATGGAGATTTTGACCTCTTACTGTACGTGGTTGGGCTTTCGCCAGAAGCCTTCTGCGTGTGGACTATTATGTTACAGGCTCAATTGAGTGACTATGGGATCAAGGTTAAGATATCGGATAGGGACAACTACGGCTTTGGTTTCTTTCCACTTCGCAATAGCTTGCTTGATTTAAGTCAGGTTATATCCAAGGCGGAGAAGACCATCCTAAAACTTTTGAATGAGAATTCGAGAATGAAGTTGAAGGAACTAATAAAGAGAAGCAAAATGACTCAGATGCAAGTCGTATACACGATAAAAAAGCTTAAGAAAGAGAGTCTCATCAGGTCCTTCTCTGCTTTAACGCAGGCCCCTGATAAGCACATCTTCATTGCATATTTCTACTCGATGGGTTGGTATAGAAGAAACCACGTTGATTTGTATTTGAACTTTTGGAGAGAAGTTTTGAAGGAAGATTTCCATGCTATAACGAGCGATTATTGTTTGGAAGCTGACACCCATGGTGCATATTATAAGATAGATATTTGCACTTTTAAGGACGGAGAACATCTCTCAAAGCTAGGGCCGGAATGGCGGCAGAAAAGTTATGGCCCAGAGAAACCGATAATAAGGTCTGCGAGTTTAACAGACACTTTAATCGGCAAATGGCCATTTCATTTAGATCATTATGAGGGGATTTTAACAAATGTAAAGGCATATGAGAAGTCACCAGAGATTTATCCCTTTGGAGGAACCTGGAAAGCATATATGAAAGGGATAAATCTTGAGAAGATCTTGGATGAACGTAGGGAAGCAAAGGCGTGAAGTAGATTATAGCTGTATGTCCTTCTCTCTCAGAAAAAACTAAATATCTTGGTTGAGAAGTCGTATCGGCGATCGGATGAAACTCTTCAACCTCTTTGGAAAGCAGGATGTCAGCGACGAGCTCGAGAAGCCCGTGCCCTTCCACATAACGACGGAATTCGTGCCCTACCGGGTGAGCGCGAACAGGCGAGGCTCCACGACTCTTATGCTAAGGGTGCGCAACGTCACCAGCGAGCCGGTGCTCACGAGCGTGGTGCTCAGCGTGCCGAAGCAGCTCAGCGTCGACCAGACGGGCATAATAAAGGAGAAGGAGGTGCGCCTCGGCACCCTCGCGCCGCAGGAGGAGAAGCGGGAGAAGATAGATGTCTTCAGCGACAGCGGCACCGACAAGGGGGAGTACACGCTCAACCTCACCGCATACATCCACTACCGTGACTACGGCCACGTGCTCAACGCGATGAGGAAGAAGACCACGCTGCAGTCGGTCTGAATATGCAGATGAAGAAACAGGGGAATCCTAGGATACGGTATCTCCTCCTAGACGTCCACGGGGTCTTGACCAAACCTGGAAGGACCAAGCGTTTCCTTCCATATATGGAGAAGAGGTATGGCATGGATCATGACCGGCACAATGCATTGCTATATCGTTATCTGGATGAACTCGAGAGCGGAGCGAAGAAACAGAGTGAATATCTGAGAGTGATCAACAACGCTTTTGGCACTAGCATTTCTGTAGGGGAGTATTACAGGCTGTTCGGTCTGAGCGTGAAGCTGAATGAGCACTTCATCAGGAAACTCAGTAGGATGAGCATCAGGATATGCATCGTTTCTGATGATGCACCACCGTTAAGCGTCAGCCTGGGGAAGGCCCTCGACAGAAGATTTAAGTCATACAGGAAGTTTTATTCCTACCAATATGGTTATTGCAAGACAGATGGACTGCTTAAAGATGTGTTAAAGGAGCTCGATGCCAAGCCAGAAGAGTGCCTGTTCGTTGATGACCGCAAGAAGAACATTGATGTTGCAAAAAAGATGGGCATGAACGTGATACTTTTCAAAACGAACAAGGAACTGTTTGCTGAGTTCAGGAGATACGGGATTTTTTAGGAGTCACTTCTCCCCCTGCTGCAGCGTAAGAGCGGGCTTTCAAAAAGCGCCGGCACATTCCGGACGGCGACGTCTGGACATCACAGACGTGTCAGTGTTAACCGATGAGTGGATGGAGGAAGAAGGTGGATATGCCCTCTTCCTCCGTTGGTGAGCAGTGCGGTCTTTTGGACCGCCTGGGTAATCACTGGGATGACCAGACAATGTATGGCCGTTCAGGCTCCAGAGCCATATAAGCCACATTGTCAGGAATCGCTGGCGCATGCTCTTCTATGGCAGCGAGGATAGCCGCATTTCTGCGAGCCGCGTCCTCGACGAGCCATACAAGGGCTTTCACCAGGTCTGCCGTTCGCTTCTCACGAAGTTCCGGGCAGTCCATCCCTATTACCGAACCGTCTTTCCTGCTGTATGCAGCCATCGCTACGCAACGGACTGCTTCTTCCAGTTTCGAGATATGGTTATCACTCATATGCTCACCAACGTTAGCAAAAGAAGATTCGGGAGCCGTTTTGTGTACGCCGGCAAAAGCGTTCTGTGATTGTATATACGTAAGGGTATATTCTTATACTTTACTATAAGTTCATATACTTAAAGAAACATTTAAATAAGTTGCCCGCGCAATAAGATTGCCGTCGTTCACGGCATCTTCTATCCGGGTTTGGCAGATCACTCATCTGCTCACCAACCGGCGAGAGGATTCGGGGCCCGCCCGAAAGGGCGGGCATATGCTCAACTTCGCGGCGTGGCTTCCGCTGCAGTCGATCTGACGGCAGGAGATTATCAGCATCAGGCTGCGATTCCGAGCCTCTTGAACTCCTTCTTGAGGGCGGCGAGATTCGTATAGAGGATAGCGGTAATCCCTGCAGCCTTTGCGGCTTCGACGAACGGATGGTGGTCGTCCACGAATATGCACTCACTGGGCTTGGCACCCGGCTTCTTCAGCACATGCAAAAATGCCTCCTTGTCTGACTTGGTGACTCCCTCCTCGCAGGATACAAAAATGTGTTCGAACCGGTCTGCGACATGGTTGCGCGGGTTCTTTCCGCCGCCGGTATATAGGTCTATGGTGTTGGTGAACAGGTGCACCCGGTACTTCTTTCTTAATCCATCGACATAGTCGACCAGTTTCCAATCAATCCGTTCCTTTTCAGCGGCCTGCAGATCCCTCCACCTCTCCAGGGCTTCCTTGGCGTCGACTCTTGGACCATGGATGCCATTTACTTTCGCCAGGAACTGGGCGGGCGTTTCTCTGCCTGTGATTAGGTCATCACGGTGTGTGCTCCACAACTCGCCTGCGGTCTCTAGGGGTATATTCAATATCGCAGCTACGTCTCCGATGTATCCGTGCTTCTTCCGGGTCTTCAAGTCGAAGAACACACCGCCGAAGTCGAAGATGAGGTGCTTGTACTTCTGCACTTTGTCACCTCTTATCTGGCGGTGGAGGCTGCTCTTGTGGTTGTGGAGGCGACGGCAGGTTTATCTTCCCCATTATCTTTGAGATGGATGTTGCTATCTCCGTCCCCTTCTCCGTCAGGAGAAGCCTCTTCGTCCTGCCGTGCTTCTCGCTCTTTATCAGGCCTTCCTGCTCACACCTCGATATAAACTTCGAGGTGTGCACGTACGTGATGTCGGTGGCCTTGGCCAGGTCAGATATGTGCCATTCTTTGCCTGTCTCGAGGAGCTTCAGCAGCAGTCTGACCTGTTTCTCCTTGAAGAGCAGCATGCCCAATGGGTCACCCATGCACTACATTCACATTTCAACGAATATAAGCCTTCCGTCGTCAGTGCCTCTGCTCGCTGAAGAATCTTCCCTTTGCCAGCTCCCTCATTATCTCCTTCACGTGCGGGCCTGATTCTCTCGGCAGCCTGTTTATCGGGAACCATCCCAGGTCGCTGCACTTCTCCGGCTCGAGATTCCTTGGACTGCCCTTCCATTTCGTTGCCTTCAATACGACCCATACTGCTTCGTAGTCCGCCAGCACGTGCAGGATGTGAACAGGCGTCATGTCCTTCTCCGCTATGCTTATGCCAATCTCCTCCTTTATCTCTCGCGCGAGGCACTTCTTTACGGGTTCTTTGTGCTCGACGTGTCCACCCATGAACATATACCTGCCATCGGCGAAAGAGCTGCGCCTCTTGCCGAGGAGGATTTTGTCTCCCTTCTGCAGGAGCAGCACCGCGCCGAGGCGCACTGTCGGAGGGTGGGCTGCCGGATGCGTCATGAATGGGATTGCCATCGCGGGTATTTAACTTTTACCTGCGCTTCGACAGCTTCAGCACCCCGTTGCCCGACCTTGCGGGAAGCAGGCTCCATGATGCGCCACTGCAACTGTCGGCAATGTCGCCCAGCATGAGGTCTGGCACGCCGTTGGTCTCGGGCGCGCACGGCGGGAGCATCAGATACGCCTCGCCTCCCCTGCGCAGCACGCGCAGAGTCTCCGCCAGCATGGTGCGCACCGCCCCCGGCGCTGCACCTGTATGGCCATGGTTGACGCTTGCATAGTATAAGGAGGAGTAGCATGACACCACGATGTCTACAGACTCGCTCTTGATGGGCAGGGTCTCGTGCACCGCTGCCACTTTGGCAGACGTATCCCTGGTCGCTTCGGCGTATTCGCGGCGTACCCATGCACCGTAATTGGTGTACAATGTATGGAAGCTTGAGTAGGACGGGTCGACGTCGACCACATATATGCCCTTTGCCCTGCACTCGTGGCCGAACACCCCGAACCCTGAGCCGATATCCAGGACGCGCTTGCCGCGAAGAGCGCCTGCGCGGATGCCTATCTCCGCTTCGTACTCACCGACGTCCCTGCCGCACGGCAGTATCTTTAGCGTTCCGCACCAGCCGTGCAGCCTCGCCTTCGATTTATCCCGGACCGGAGCCGCGCCATTTGTCTTACGCAGCACTGTGGCATCGGTCGCTGCATGTCTGATTACCGCAGATGGCATGGAATCCTGTTTCTCGCTGGCATTAATAAACATGCCTTCCGTTCTGTCCGGGGCGCCCAAATCCGGAGGGATGCGCTGGCTGCGCCGGTTTATGTTCGTTATTTGGCTACTCTGTCCTCGGCTAAAGGTATATAAATATGTTCACGCTTATGCTAGGTGTAGAGACCCAGGGTGGCAACATGGTAAAATATGTGATTGCGGAGCAACTGATAGGAAAGCGCGTAATGACGAACGACGGATTTGAGCTAGGGCAGTTTGTTGATGCGGAACTCAACGAGGTTACCGGCAAGCTCACTGCGCTCATTCTTGAGCCGAACGTGGACAGCGAGTTTGTGAACAAGCTCGAAGTGAAGAGCGGCAAGCTCAGGGTGGATTATGGCGCCGTTCTCGCCGTTAACGACCTAATCGTTGTCGACAGAAGGAACATGTAGTTGGTGTTTTTATCATCGCTGCTGGCGGGGATGAAGCCGGTCGCGGGGCCGTAATCGGCCCTCTTGTTGTAAGCGTTGTCAGCATGAGCGATGCAAAGACGAAGAAACTCGCCAGGTTGGGCGTGCGCGACTCCAAGCTGCTCACCCCCAAGAAGAGGGAGTACCTGTTCGATGAGATCCAATCTCTTGCCGATGACGTGAAGGTCTATGCCATAGCGAACGGCGAGATAAACGAGGCGATGAACCGCAAGATATCGCTCAACGAGCTCGAGGCGATGCACTTCGCCAAGCTGATAGACCAGGTCGGGATCGACCTTGACAGGATATACCTCGACTCTCCAGACGTAATATCCGAACGCTTCGGGATGAGGATTAGCCTACTGTCCAAGAAGCCGATGATGGTAGAGGGGGTGAAGACCCCCCGCGGGAAGAGGGGGGAGAAACGTATCCATGTCGTGTCGGAGCACAAGGCCGACCTGAGATATCCGGTTGTGTCAAGCGCATCGATAATCGCCAAGGTCACGAGGGACAGGGCGATGGCGAAGATAGAGGACTCTGTAGGGATCGAGCTTGGTTCCGGATACCCTTCGGACCACGTCACGGTCGACGCGATCCGCGCGAGCCTCGGCACGAACACCATACGGCCGTACGTCCGCGAGTACTGGAAGACGCTGACGCTGATCAGGCAGATGAAGATAGGAGACTACTTCAGATAAGTGGATGCACTTAAATAAGGTGCAGGGATTTTACCTGGATAAACACATCACACATCAAGTAATTTTCCTGCACGGCAATCGACTTTCGCGGAAGCTACCTTTAAATACCTTGCATACTCTAGTTTTATTCGCGGCACAATCAATTGTGCTTTAAACAGGCGGCGACCACTATGGGTTGTGGTTTCTTACATGTCGCCAGGAGGGTGGTAATGTGGCTGATGTCGAGAAAAAGACCGAATTCGTTGAAGAGACCAAGGGAGAGCATAGGGGGACCGATGGCGCGATAACGCTCCCTAAGGAGACGCTGGAATACTTCGATGGAGATGAGATACGCGCGAGGGTGTTCTACGAGAAGTATGCACTCAAGGACCTGAACGACAATATATTAGAAAACACTCCGCTGGAGATGTGGGACCGGATCGCCAGGGAGATGGCGAACGTTGAAGCCACCGATGAGAAGAGGAAGGAGTGGAACGAGAAGTTCAAGTGGCTGCTCTATGATTTCAAGTTCATACCGGGAGGCAGGATAATGTTCGGCGCCGGGCAGCCCAGGAAGGCGACCCTCCTTAATTGTTATGTGGTTGGGATCAGAGACGACTCTCTAGAATCGATCTTCGACTGGTGCAAGGAGGCGGCAAGGACATACAGCTTTGGAGGGGGAGTGGGCACTGACATAAGCATACTGCGGCCGAGGGGCTCGCATGTCAACAACTCTGCAGTATACTCGACGGGCAGCATCAGCTTCATGAACCTATTCAGCGAGACCACAAGGACGATAGGTCAGAAGGCGAGGAGGGGCGCGCTCATGATAACCCTAAGCGTCGACCATCCAGATATATTCGATTTCATAAGGATAAAGCGCGACATGCGCAACGTGAGATATGCAAACATCAGCGTGCGCATAACCGACGAGTTCATGCGCGCCGTGGAATCGGACAGCGACTTCATGCTCAGGTACGAGAACGACGTCATAGGAAGGTTCGAGCGCAAGGTAAAAGCACGTGCGCTCTGGAACGAGCTTGTGCAGTCGGCGAGAGACTGGGCGGAGCCTGGACTGCTTTTCTGGGACGCGGTCAAGCGCGACTCGCCGAGCGAGTACAACGGAATGGAGGTTATAACAACAAATCCATGTTCCGAACAACCATTGCAAAACTATGCCGCTTGCGACTTGGGCAACATAAACCTTTCCGCATTTGTGCTTGATGCATTCACAGACGATGCAAGGCTCGATTGGGACGGCTTCGAGAAGGTGACCCGCTACTCGGTAAGGTTCCTGGACAACGTCCTTGACTACAACAATGATAAACACCCGCTAAAAGCGCAGAGCGATGCAACGCGCAACAGCAGGAGGATAGGGGTGGGCGTCACGGGACTGGGAGACATGCTGGTCAAGCTCAGGATAAGGTACGACAGCGACCAGGCCATAGCTTTCATAGACAGCCTGTTCGACAGGATGAAGACCACGGCTTATGACGAGAGCGTCGAGATAGCCAAAGAGAAAGGGTCGTTCCCGCTGTTCGACAAGGAGAAGCACGTGAAGATGGGCTTCGTCAAGAGACTCAACCCCCAGCTCAGGGAGAAGATATACAAGAGCGGAATCAGGAACGTCGCCGTGCTCACGATACCGCCGGTAGGCAGCGGGTCTGTGCTGGCCGGAACGTCGAGCGGCATAGAACCGATATTCGCATTCAGTTACAACAGGCGCAGCGAGTCGCTCAGCCAAGAGCACTTCAAGGTCTACCACCCGCTGGTGCTGCAGTACATGGCGCACCACGCGGAGATAAAGGAGGAGGGTGACCTGCCGGAGTTCTTCGTACCTGCCCACAAGATAAAGCCAGAGTTCAGGGTCAGGATGCAGGGCACTATACAGAAGCACATCGACAGCGCGATATCAAGCACTGTCAACCTGCCGCGGGATACTACTACGGAGAACGTTGGCAACATATACCTGCTTGCGTGGAAGGCGGGATGCAAGGGCATAACGGTGTACAGGGAGGGCTCGCGCGAAGGGATACTCATAACAGACGAGCAGAAGGAGATACAGGACAAGGAGAAGGCGGCGAAGGCTGGAACCGGCGCGGTTGCCGTGCAGCAGAGACCACAGGAGTGGGCCAGGCCGCAGGCTATGATAGGCAAGACAGTGAAGCTCAAGGTCCCCCAGGGTTCGCTTTACCTGACCGCAAACTTCGACAACGAGCAGATACGGGAGGTCTTCGTGCAGCTCGGAAAGACGGGCAGCGAGGAGAAGTCGTATTGTGAAGCCATAGGCAGGATCGCCTCGAAGTACCTGCAGATCGGTGGGACGGTGACAGGGCTTGTGGACAGCCTGAAGGGGATAAAGTCAAACCAGTCGATAGTCTGGGACCGCGGGGTGAAACTGTACAGCGTACCAGACGCTATCGCCAAGGCCATCGAGATAGCGACGGGCATAACCCCGATGGGCAGCATGGCACCGCTGGCTGCACCCAAAGGAAAGACGGAGACGCATGTCGACGGATACCAGACCACTGTGAAACCTGCCGGCAGAGGGGGAGATGCCCCGATGGCAGCAGCATGTCCGAAGTGTACCGAGCAGACGCTTGTCATGGAGAACGGATGCTTCATCTGCAAGTCTTGCGGGTACACCAAGTGCGAGTAATCACGTGTTTTGATGAGATGCCCATTCTGCGGGAGCAACAACACTGACGTCGTTGACTCTCGGGAAGTAGAGGATAGGAACAGCATAAGGAGAAGGAGGGAGTGTGAACGCTGCAGCAAGAGGTTCACCACCTACGAGCATATCGACGTTGGAAATATAACTGTCATCAAGCGCGACGACACGCGCGAGTCCTTTGACAGGAACAAGATACTCAACGGCATAATGCGCGCCTGCGAGCGCAGGCCGGTCGCCAGGGAGCAGATGGAGGCGTTGGTCGACAAGATAGAGCAGCGCATCCGCGCCAAGGGTCTCAAGGAAGTCTCATCGCAGAGGATAGGGGACCTGCTGGTAAAGGAGCTCTTCAAGCTCGACCCTGTGGCATACATAAGGTTCGCCAGCGTCTACAACAACTTCAACTCTCCAGAGGAGTTCAGGGCTGCGCTCAGCCTGTTCAAGAAGTCCACAAGGAGGAAGGGAAGCTGAATTCGGGCTACTGCGTCACTTTCGCTATCAGCGTGCCGTATATCGTGTGCGGGAAGCCAGTCTGCGTATCCGTATAGTTCACTGCCAGCGAGCCCTTGAAGAGCGAGCCCACCGAGCCGCTGAACGCCGTGCCGTAGTTGTAGCATTGCACGCCGGTGAAGGTGTAGTTTCCGCCTATAGTCACGTTGACCCCGTTGTTCGGGACGACGTACATGTTCGCGGTGGTGAGGTTGAGGTTGCACCCGACAGCGGTTATCGTGACCGTCGTAGGCGTCGCCTGCTCGAGGTTTAAAGT
The DNA here is from genome assembly GCA_021817125.1 of Microcaldota archaeon. Taxonomy (GTDB): domain Archaea; phylum Micrarchaeota; class Micrarchaeia; order Micrarchaeales; family CABMGC01; genus JAKAWC01. Next base: position 22,495 of record JAKAWC010000009.1, on the reverse strand, counting down.
AAGCACACCGTTCGATGCCAGAAAGTAGTTGATACAGCTAAAGCCCGCTGCCATTATGCACTCCTGACCGGTGAACGTGGCTGGATTAAATACCCCGAGAGCCACGAGCGCGGCGAGCGCTACAGCGATTATGATTATCGCCCAGCCGTATGTCACCATGTATTCCATGGCTGACTGCAACTTCATTCTCCCGCCGCCCTGCATAGGACTAATACACTCTGCTAATAATTAAATGCGTTGCTGCTAGACTGGCCCGGTGTACTGGCTGGCCCAGGCGCCGGTGTAGGTGATGGCTGTTGCCGCACCATTATTATTGTTGCCGCTATAGTCGTTGGCGTTGCCGTTGAGCGGCCACCATACGACGAGGTTCTGCGGCTTCACCGGTGCGCCGCCGATACCTTCATCATAGAGCGCAAGAATCTCCGTGTTTGTCAGCGATGTATTGTAAAGTTGGACGTTTGCCATCTGTACGGTCAATGTATGACCACCGCCGCAACAGGTAGTTCCGGTCCCAGCAACAAAGTTATAGGGCAGCGTATTATACGATGCGGGAGTGTATCCAGTCCATGTACTATTAGTACATACATCGTCGGCACATATCGCAACCCAGTTGCCTGGAAGCCCATAATAGAAGACACCAGTAACGAACTCCCATGTATTAAGGGGCAGCGTATTAGATGTTGCTGAAATCGTGCCCCAAGATGAGCAGGACTGACCTGCATTGCCCCATGCCATACTAGTTGTGTATGCGACTCCAGAGCCCGAAGGCTGTTCAAAGATGCCAGAAGTGCACCCATACGTCTCTTCTATCATGTCCGCACTATTGGAGGAAGTAGCTTCTACATTTATCCACGCGGAGATAGTCCAGCTAGTGCCGAACCACGTTCTTTCTAGTGCTCCGGATGCTGGTACGCTATTTCGTGTGCTGGTCGGAAACGTCCCAACATACTGCGGTAGCTCTCCGTTACAGATGCCCTCCAAAGCAAGATCCGTGGTGGTGCCGGGACCATAAGGCCGTACGATCTGACATGCACCAGGCTGCGCTTTCGGCGAGAAGCTGTTTGCGTTGAACACGCCGAGCTGAAAGAGGGCGCCGAGGACGACCGCGATGATGAGTATCGCCCACCCGTATGTCATCAGGTATTCCATCGCTGACTGAAGTTTAGGATGAGACTCTTTCCCAAAGGGTTTCTCTGAGTGTGCTTTCTGATAAAACGCTTTTCTAAAGAGTTTCTCCGTCGTGAACTGGAGCTTTCTCTGCGTCTTCGGCAGGGGCACCATAGTATCAGACCGTATCATCTGTCAATAGTTAAATGCGTTTCGATGAAGCATCTGAGAAAGGGATATATACTTGAAGCGATCTAAGGGAGATGCGGGATTGCCATGATGCTTGTCAACCTCAAGAACTATGCAGAAGCCACAGGCGCAAGAGGTGGGGAGATAGCTGAAGCTGCGCTGCAATCTGCGAGGGCGTTCAGGATAAAGATAGCCATAGCTCCGCCAGGTCCTGCGCTTGCGCTCTATGCGAAGGAGTTCCCAGACCTGCCGGTGTACGCACAGCATGTCGATGGGCTGAAGGTGGGCAAGTCCACCGGGGCTACAGTCCCGGAGATACTGCAGCGCTATGGCATCTGTGGCGTGATACTCAACCACAGCGAGCGCCGCATATCCCTCCAGCAGGTAGCGGCGTATGTCGGCAGGCTTGGCGATCTGGATATGGAGAGCATAGTGTGCGTAAGGACCTCTACGGAAGCCGACCTTTTTGCGAGGTTTGAGCCCACCTATATTGCCATCGAGCCGCCCGAACTGATTGGCTCGGGGCGCTCGATATCGATGGTGAGACCGGAGCTGATACGCGACTCTTTTGCCGCGGTGAGGCGCGTCTCCAAGGATACTGGACTGCTGATTGGCGCAGGCATAGGCAGCGCGAGGGACATATCTATTGGAATCGGCCTCGGAGGCGGAGGCGTCCTGCTCTCATCCGCCATGACCACAGCAGAGGACCCGTTCAACAAGATGGACGAGCTCGCTGGGGCGCTGAAGGCTGCACTGAAGGGCGAGGGGCGCGGAAAGTAGTGGAAGTGCCGCTGACGTAAATCCGCTATATTTAAATAGGTTTTTGTGCTCATACTTATGAAAGGGCTCGTGCCTATTTCTGGTTACATGAAGATTAACATCACTGAGAATACGCCAACAGTGTTGCGTTTCACCCTGAGCGGCGCATCCGTCAACACAGCGAACGCGCTGAGAAGGCTCGCGATAAACAGCGTGCCTACTTTCGCCATCGACAGCGTCACGTTCTACGAGAATTCCACTTCAATGTTCGACGAATACGTCGCACACAGGCTCGGTCTCATTCCCCTGGCCACGCCGAAGGGCTACGACGAGAAGGACGAGGCTGTCCTCTCTGCGGACTTCGAGGGTCCGGGGACGCTATATTCCAGGGACTTGAAGTCAAGTGACAAGGCAGTAAAGGTCGCAAACGAGGACATTCCAATCATCAAGCTTGCGGAAGGGCAGAGGCTGAAGTTTGACGGAAAGGCGATTCTCAGGACGGGAATCATAAGCTCCAAGTTCCAGCCGGGGCTCGTTACATACTCGCAGTCCGAGGACGGCAAGACGTTTGACTTTTACATAGAGTCGTTCGGGCAGATGCATGCCAAGGACATATTGGACAGGACCCTCGCGGTAGCCCACGAGGACATGAAAGAGATTCAGAAAGCCATTAAGAAATAAATGCGGGGGTGGCAGAGCCTGGTCAAATGCGCTGGATTGAGGTTCCAGTAGCTTTGTGCTTGCGTGAGTTCGAATCTCACCCCCCGCAAATACAGGTGTCATGATGCAGAGACAGATAGAAAAGGACGAGATAACTGAATGGGTGCAGAGACTCAGCAAGGCCGCCGAGTCCAGCGAGAAGAACGCGGGGCTTGTTGACGACCTTGTGCGCTACGCCACCAAGCCGAGAAGACAGCGGGTCATCGTCAACCTTAACAAGCTCCAGAAGTATGTCAAGGACAACGAGAGCATCGTAGTTCCGGGCAAGGTGCTCGGAGTGGGACGCGTCTCTAGGGCATTCAACCTCGCGGCGATAGAGTTCTCTGGCAGCGCCGTGGAGAAGCTCAAGGGCTCGAAATGCAAGATAGTGGATGTAGAGGAGATTGTCAGGAAGGGCAACTTCAGGATAATCATATAGGTCATAGCATGGCACAGAAGACAACCCAGAAGCAGGCTGAAAAGAGGACGCACATCGTCGATGGCGACTCGAAGATAGTAGGCAGGCTCGGAAGCCGGATTGCAAAGCTGCTGCTCAACGGCGACAGTGTGATACTGCTCAACGCCGACAAGATGGTGATAAGCGGGCATATGCGCTCGAACGTCGAAAACTGGAAGCAGAGGCTGGACCTCAAGGACAAGGCGAACCCGGAGCACTCCCCTTACTGGTCCAGGAGACCGGATTACTTCGTGAAGAGGATAATCAGGGGCATGCTCCCTTACCGGAGGCCAAAGGGCAAGGTCGCATTCAAGCTTTTGCGTGTCTATGCCGGAGTGCCGGAGGAGTTCAAGGGCAAGCCGCTCGCAAAGATCGAGTCGAAGACCGCGGCGGAGATGTTTGAGGACTCCATGACTGTAAGGCAGCTCGTCGAGAAGCTAGGATACAAGGAATGATTATATGGTAGAAGAGAAATCACCGGCATCGTTTGACAACCTGAATAAGGAGTTGGAGGCGCTCAACCCTGAAGTGGCTGCTATGGAAGCCGCAAAGAAGGGCGCGAAGAAGGCGGCGGTCGGAGTGAGGAAGCCGGCGAAGAAGAAGGTCAAGGTCGTACTCTCAAAGGGAAAGAGGAAGACCGCTGTTGCGAGGGCAAGGCTGACGACCGGAAACGGATTGATAACAGTCAATAATGTGGATGTCAACCTTATGAAGCCGAAGGAGGTCCGTGAACTCATACTCGAGCCGGTAAGGCTTTCTGACAAGACCGCAGAGATAATCAGGGACTCCGATGTCAAGATAGTCGTTTATGGAGGCGGGGCGAGCGGACAGGCGCAGGCCGCGAGGACGGCGCTCGCAAAAGTCCTCGCTGACGAGAAGACTAGCTCATATTCGGAATCGATAAAGAGGACGTTCATGGACTACGACAGGTCGCTCCTGGTAGACGACGTGCGACTGGTCGAGCCTAAGAAGTTCCTTGGACCTAAAGCGAGGGCCAGGTTCCAGAAGTCGTACAGATGATATCATGGTACCATCACCATCAGCAAAAGAGATAAAAATTGCAATACTTGAGGGAATGGTTACCCCCAGGCAGGAGGCTGCGGGTCCGAACCGCTGGATGCTGTTCGAGGCGTTCCGTACCCCTGAAGGTGACGGACCAAGATTCAACAAGCCGATAATGATTAGCACTCTGGCCCCTGGTAATGTACGTCGGGGAAAGGACAACCTATTTGCCGAACTCGTGGCGGTTGCCAGGGAGCATATGACTCTGGTGGAGCAGGTGGCCGTTTGGAAGGCGAACTCTACGAAGACCCATGACTTGGCGGAGCTTGTCCTTGGGAATGGCGATGGTACATATGCTTATGGCGTGGCTCTCGACTGGAAGGAGAGCTTGAGATTGTGATGGTTGATTAGATGATGGTACCTGTAAGATGTTTCTCCTGCGGAAAGGTCATAGCTGACAAGTGGGATGATTATAACACGCGCGTGAACAAGAATCACGAGGACGCCGGAAAGGTCCTTGATGATCTTGGCATGTCAAGATACTGCTGCAGGAGGATGCTGCTGAGCCATGTAGATATCATAGATGACATAGTCACCTATGGCAGGAGATGACAAACGCAAGTGTTAAAAGAGGTTGTGGTTAAAATATGAGTTGTTGGGGTCGTCTGCTAGTCTGGTCAGGCTCTGTGCTTAGGGAGCACATGACCCGAGTTCAAAATGTGGCGCATGATTGCGGTGCATGAAATTCTCGGCGGCCCCAAATTTATGTTCAGGGTGTAATGATGACAAATGAGTTCCTTGTTGACCAGTCGGAATACTTGGAAGTGGGAATCCACATAGGTACCAAGACCAAGACGCCTGGCACAAAGAGGTTCGTGTACAAGGTTCGCGAAGATGGCCTTTACCTGCTGGACCTCGGCACGATAGACCAGAAGATAAGGACCGCGGCGAGGATGCTGGCGAAGTACGAGCCGAAGGAGATAGTGGTGACCGCATCCAGGATTTACGCCATCAGCGCTGCGCAGAAGTTCGCTGAGATAACGGGGGCTACGCTCATGAGCGGCAGGGTCATGCCTGGCGTGTTCACGAACCCGAACAGGGGAGACTTCACAGAACCAAGCATACTTCTTGTTGGAGACACAAGGAACGAGAGGCAGGCGGTAAAGGAGGCCTCGAAGACGAACATCCCGATAGTGGCGCTCTGCGACACGGACAACTGGGTCAAGTTCGTCGACCTTATCATCCCCTGCAACAACAAGGGAAGGCGCTCGCTCGCGATGATATACTTCCTGCTGGCGAGGGAGTTCCTGAAAGAGAAAGGGTTAATAAAGGCCGATGAGGAGTTCAAGCACAGCATAGCCGATTTCGAAGCAAAGGTCGAAATGAAGGCGAAGTAATTGCGTGGACTTTTATCGGGTAAGGGGTTGAAGGGGCAAGCCGCCGTAGACTTTATGGTTTCTTACGGCATAGCGCTGATTATTATAATTATAGCGGTAGCGATAATCTACAAAGTGGGCGTCCTGAGCCCCAACCTTGCGCAGCCGTCGTGCACGGCGATGCCAGGCTTCGCGTGCGGTGCTTTCGCCATCAGCGCGAACGGGATGCTCAGTCTCCAGCTCTTCCAAGCCACGGGGGGTACTATAACCGTTTACGGTGTCGCGTGCTCTGCTGCCTACAACGGCACAGGCAACAGGCCTGCCTTCGGGAACATCTACGTGACAAACAGCATATCCTACTATCCAGCCAGCTCCAGCCCAGGTACAGGGATAAACATGTACAGCGGCTCCGGATACACATTCAACTCCATCTGCTATGCAAGCAAGGGGGTCAACTACAACCAGCTTGGTGGAGGGGACTTCGGATATGTCTGGCTCAACTACACTGTGCCAGGGTACGGAAGCGTCACGCAGATAGTGGCATCGGTGACGGCAAGGGTGACCTGATGGCGGTGCACAGGAACTGCAATGCGGTCATACGGGTGGACAGCGTGAAGAAGGTCTACGAGACGGCGAAGATGGACTACATCGCAGTCAAGGACGTGTCGCTCTCTGTGCTCAAGGGAGAGTTTGTCTCCATATTAGGTCCCTCGGGTAGTGGGAAGACCACGCTGCTGAACCTTATGGGGACGTTAGATAAGCCGACATCTGGGCACATACTCATAGACGGGACCGACACCTCGGCGATGAACGATGATGAGCTCTCTGTCCTCAGGAATCGGAAGATAGGCTTTATCTTCCAGTCCTACAACCTTGTCCCTTACCTTACTGTGCTCGAGAATACGACACTGCCGCTCATGGTAGATAGGCGGAACACGCCACAATATATAGACCGTGCCAGGCATATACTGAGTGAGATAGGCATGGGGGACAAGCTTACGAAGAAGCCGAGCGAGTTGAGCGGTGGTGAGCAGCAGCGGGTCGCGATCGCCAGGTCGCTTGTGAACTCGCCGTCCATACTCCTGGCTGACGAGCCTACGGGCAACCTGGACTCGAAGACGTCGGAGTCTGTACTGAGGGTCATGGTCAAGACGGCGAAGGAGAACGGCGTCACGATAGTGATGGTGACGCACAACCCCAAGCTGGCGCTCCTGTCGGACAGGAGCGTGTACATGAGGGACGGCGAGATCGAGTCGGAACGAAAGAATAAAAGATGAGTGTATGAGAAAAACCTTTTCTAGGCTGGGATTATTGATATTCGGGCTCCTGATGCTTCAATCGGGAGTCGCAGCGATGGCGTCGTGCGGCACGAGCGAGTCGGGCTTCAACATTGTGGGCGTACAGTGGGGGAACTCGACCTACCACGTTTCAGCCGGACCTGGGATGCAGGACGTTCCGTTCACGATCACGTTAGCCAGCTACAGCTCATCGTGCACGTTGGTCGACGTGAAGGGGCAGCTCCAGGTGCAGAATACGGGCCTGAGCAACTACAACGGCACGAACTATGCAAACTACTTTATCCAGAGCGTCACCCCTGGGCAGATAGTCAACATGGTCTACGATCTTAACATAGCGAACAGCACGAAGGCGAGCCAAGGAGACGTCATACTGGTGAATCTTGTCGTGTCAGCGCAGGGCGTGAACGGCAGCAGCTCGACCTCCCAGACGCTGGGCGTGCAGGTGCCGATGTACGGCGAGCCAAATGTAGGCTTCAAGTCGATGAACCCGTCGCTTGTCGCAGGCGGGCTGAACAATGTCACTATTAACGTGACAAACAGCGGGACGGGAATGGTCAGCGGCCTCGCGACAACAGTCTCCTCATCCGCAAGCCTTAGCATAGTGAGCCAGCCAGCAGCCATAAACTCCTTGCTGCCGGGACAATCTGCAGCAGAATCGTTCGAGGTGTATGTCGGTCCTTCGCTTGCTGGGCAACCGGTCAACTTCAACCTCGATTCCCACTATATAAGCCCATACGGGTATAACACAACGCAGAGCGGCATGCTGGGAATGTACGCTCTTACGAGCTCCTCGAGCCAGCTGATACTCTCGGCGTCGAACCAGACTATAGTCTCCGGAAAGGTAAACAACATGACGCTGGTTGTGACCAACGATGGCAATGCAGAGATAGGCAACGTGACTGTCCTGCTAAGCCCGCAGTCTCCGCTCAGCTTGATAGGCTCTGACGGGCTCTTCTCCGTGGGCAGTCTCAAGCCGGGTGGAAGCGCAAAGATACCGATGCAGATATATGCAGGTGCATCCGCATCCGTGGTCACGAGCATAGATGTCACGCTGGACTTCAACGGACAGAGCAGCGCTAGGACATTGAGTTTCCTGACTCCGGGGTACACTGGAATCACGACGCTGAACACCGTGATAGTGCCTAGCGTACTGACAAGAGGGCAGATATTCTCGCTCACGTCAACGCTCCAGAACTCAGGCTCAACCACAGCAGCCGCAGCGACAGTGACCCCACAGCCGCCGGCGGGCATAACCGTGGTGGGTGAGAACACCACCTTCATAGGCAGCATCCCTACGGACACGCCTACCGCATTCACGATGAGTTTCCTGCTCTCGCAGTATGCGAAGCCCGGAGAGTACACCATTCCAGTGGTCCTATCCTACCTGAACAACCTTAACCAGAGGCAGAACCAGACATTTTACTACTCTCTAAACGTGCCTCTTCCGACAAACAACACCAACTCCACGCAGAGCGGAGGGATAGGGTCAAGGCGCCCTACCCTAATCGGATTGCCTACGCTTCTCGGATTCGTGATACTCGTGGTCGCCGCGGGAGTAATCGTGTGGTACAAAAAGTTTAGGCACCCTAAGCAGACCAAGAAGGTGCGCTGATGCGTGCGAAGGATATCTTGCTCTTAGGCGTCAAAGGCATGGCTGAGCGCAAGCTCAGAACAGGACTGACAATCCTCACGATAGTCATAGGGGTGGCGGCGATAGTCGCACTTATTGCAACGGTGAGCGGCGCATCGGCGAGCATAACAAAAGCACTTGAGACCATCGGCCCGTCATCCATATACTTGATGCCAAAGGGGACTGGAACCATCTTTACGGCGGCGGATGTCGCAGAGATAGGCACGCTGCCCAACGTCAGCACGGTCATACCTATGGCGAGGTTCTCCGCGAACATATCTGTTGGAGGGACGTCGTCTACGGTGACTGTGATCGGGGTAAACAACTACTCTATCACCCGGGTGATAGGCGGTATTAACCTATACCAGGGTACGCTGTACAACGAGACCACAATTGCGCCGCTGGCAGTAGTCGGTTATGGGGTTGCCTTTCCGAACCTTGGGCAGATCTCATCGTCAATTACAGTGGACCAGCCGATATATCTGACAGAGCATACGCTGACGGGCAGCAGGAGCATAACCTTGATACCGGTAGGTATACTCAAGGCCTACGGTTCATCATTCCTTGTATCGCCTGACGACTCTGTGTTCGTACCCCTTCAAGAGGCGCAGAGCATCACGGGCAGGTATAGCTATGATGCAATGCTCGTTGAGGCGAAGAACACCACCGATGTGAACGCTTTGTATACGCTGTTGGATAACATCTACGGCAGCAGTGCGACAGTGCTGTCAGTGCAGAGCATAGCCCAGACCGTCTCGGCCATAACCGCAACCATAGGACTGCTGTTTGGTGCGATAGCCGGCATATCATTAATAGTCGCGGGGATAAGCATACTCAGCATAATGATGGTATCGGTGACGGAGCGCACCCATGAGATAGGCATCCTGAAGTCGATAGGCTTCAAGAGGTCAGATATACTAGTGATGTTCTTGACGGAGGCGCTGGTCATAGGCAGCATCGGCGGGGTGCTGGGAGTGGTTGTCGGCAGCGGGTTTGCTTACGCTACGCCGGCCCTGCTTTCCGGCGGGGGCGGCTCATCCTCTTCTGGAGGACCAGGCACTGGGAGTAGCTCGGGGTTTGGCGGAGGAGAACGAGGAGGCGGGGGCGGTGTGACATTTTCCAGGGGCAGCTCTAACAATGGATCGCCTACGTTCTCGCCAGTGGTAGCCCCAGTAACTATCATAGCAGCGATACTTGTCGCAATCATGGTCAGCCTGGCTGCAAGCTTCTATCCTGCGTGGAAGGCATCGACCATAGACCCGATAAGGGCACTCAGAGCTGAATGAGTCATCTCTTCTGTGCCAGGATGTAAAGATGCCTGTCGTCTTTTGGGCCGGTGGAGTCGACCCTGTTCCACAATACCTTGAAGCCTGCCTTTCGCACGAGCTGGATGTTCCTGCGTTTGCCGAATTGGCTCCAGTACATCGGTGCGCCCCAATCCTGCCAGTCGGCAATTGTCCCTTCGGCCGGGCCTGTGCTCATGCTTATCAGGAGGAGGCCGGACGGCTTCAGGATCCTACGAAAGCCCTTCAGTACCTTGAGGTGATACTGCCGAGGCACGTGGATTATCGCATAGAAGCACGTTATCGCATCAAACGAGTCCTTGGGGAGCTTCAACCGGCGCATGTCCATCTTATAGAACCGCGCCTTGGGCAGTGCCTTTTTTGCCAACCTGAGCATGTTCGATGAAATGTCTGCACCGGTTACGTTGAATCCATTCTTCGACAGTATCTTGGCTATCGCACCGGCACCACAGCCTACGTCCAATATCGACGCTCCTTTCTCCATGCGCTTTGTCAGCAAGGCGACCTCTTTCAGATTGCTGCGCCAGATTCGCTGGCTTGAATAGCACATGTGTATCTTGTCATATCCTTTCTCGACCAGTCTTACTGCGGATTCTCCCTTCATCAGGTCATCCCGCGGTCTCCTTGAGCTTTGCATCCTCTTCCTTTGTTATCTTGTGGAACAGCGGCTGCGGCTCATTGCTCAGGTCCAGCCTTACCCTGTGATGAATCATTGCAAGGGACGGTTCCCCAGTTATGCCGAAGTGCCTGAGAAGCTGCATCGATGCCTTTGGAGTGAATGGCCAGAGCATTATCGCTATGTCGTAGACTATGCAGGTGAGGGTCGACATGGTGTCGGTGAACGCTTCCCTGTCCTTCTTGACAAGCGCCCACGGCTCTTTCGCACTCATTATCGAGTTTCCCACTCCGGCGAGTTCGACCACGGCGCGCAGCGCCTCTCTTATATCCGCCTTCTCAAAACTTGCCCTGTACGCGTCTAGCAGCTTGTCCATCTGCACCTTATAGTCATCGTGAACTCTCGGATCCCCACTTATCAGAGACTCGTTGGACCTGCTGAGCTTAAGAACCCGCTGCGCAAGGTTGCCTATCTTGTCGTTGAGTATGTTGTTGATTATGTCCTTGAAGCCGTCGAGGGTGAACTCGGTGTCTGCAGTCTCAGGATAGAGATACATGAGCGCGAACCTCCAGTAGTCCGGCTCCATTATGCTGAGCGCAGTCTCGATGTTCAGTCCTACGCCCCTGCTCTTGGAGAATTTGACCCCTACGGCATTGAGATACTCCGATGCACGTATCGTGGTTGGTAAGTTGTAGCCCAGCCCGGAGCCTAGGAGTATGCCCGGCCACATGAGCGTATGGAACTCAATATTATCCTTTCCCATGAAGTTGACGACCTTGACGTCTTTGCCTTTCCAGTAGTCGAGCCATCTCTTCTGGTCCCACGCCTTTGTTATGCTGATGTATCCCTGCAAGGCCTCGAACCAGACGTAGAAGACGGATTCTTCGTACCCCTTCTTTGGCACAGACAGGCCCCATTTCATGTTCCGGGTTATGTCACGCGGCTTGAGTCCCTCTTTCACGTAGCTGAGCGGCTTGTTTATCGCGTTCTTGGTCCAGTTGTTCTTGGAGTTCTGCTTGATAAAAGATTCGATCCCGCCTTGCAGCTTGTCCAGCGCGAGTGCGAGGTTCTTGACCTTCTTGAAAGTGACTTCTTTCTTCCCGCATATCGCACAAAACGGCTCTATGAGCTGCTGTGGTGTGAGGAGCTTGCCGCAATCGTCACATTGGTCTCCGCGGCCCCTTCCACCGCAGTATGGACACTTGCCCTCTATGAATCTGTCAGTGAGGAAGCGCTTGTCGAAGTTGCAGTACCCCTGCACGCTCTCGACCTCCACTATGTAGCCGTTCTTGTCCAGCGCCCCGAAGTTCTCATCCACTATGTCCTGGCTCTCCTTGGTGTGCGTCTTGCCGTAGTAGGTGAACGTCATCTCGAACTGCGCGAAGAGCTCCTTCACCTTCTCGTGCAGCTCGTCGGCGAGTTGCTCAGCTGGAACACCGTTCTTTATGGCACGGAGCTCGATGGGGGTGCCGTGCTGGTCAGAGCCGCATATGTATATGGCGTCTTGGCCGTCCATCTTGAGGTACTTATAGTAGACATCAGCAGGGAGGATCGAGCCCGTTAGGTTGCCCAGGTGCGGTATTGCATTGACGTAAGGAAGCGCCGATATCACTAGGTATCTCATATTCTCACCGAGTCGGATAATTCCACTATTCTGTTAAATGGGATATATTCATATACTTATCCTGACGTTATAAACCTACTCTTTAGTCCGTGGAGGGGGTGCTGCTTTTGGACGAAATTGCAATGGAAAACTACAGGGAGAAGTTCATAGATTTCTTTAATGCTTACTATGTGGACCACATAAACGATATGTATGTCAGCTACCCTAAAAAGCGCAGCATCATTGTCGAGATCAGGGACCTTGAGAAGTACGATGCAGAGATGGCCACAGAGCTGATAACCAATCCTGATGAGATGCTGAAGTGTGCCAACGCTGCGCTTACGAAGCTAAATCCGAACCCGCAGGCAAAGGAACCTGTTTATGCGAGGTTCGCCGGGGTCGACATAACCACTCCGCTAATACAGGAGATAGGCTCTGAGTACATTGGCAGGATGCTCACCCTCGACTCGCTCGTGGTCAAGAGGACAGAGATAACGCCAAAAGTCAGCATAGGCACGTTCCAGTGCGCTTTTTGCGGCACGACAGTAAAAGTCCGCGTCGAGAAGGATAATATACCGGAGATATGCCCTCAGTGCAAGAGGAGGTCGATGAAGCAGACGGATACGGACTCGTCTTTCGTCAATTTCCAGAGAATTGCCGTACAGGACCCTCTTGAGAGGCTGAGAGGATCGACGCCCACATGGCAGCTGGAGGTCTGGATGGAGGATGACCTTGTCAACACGGTCATACCTGGGGACAGGGTAGACATAACAGGTATGCTTAGGATACGGCCAAGGAAGACCTCTAGGGGGAAGGAGGATAAGGCCCTGTTCACTATGTTCTTCGAGACAGTCAGCGTCAAGGCAAAACAGAAGGAGTTCGCCGAGCTGGAGATCTCCCCAGACGAGGAGAAGCAGATAATAGAGCTCTCGAGAGACCCGCACATATTCGACAAGATATCGAAGTCCATAGCACCGTCTATATATGGATACACAGATATCAAGAGGGCACTCGCTCTGCAGCTGTTCGGAGGCACACCAGACAAGAAACTGGTTGACGGCGGTGCCATAAGGAGCGACATCCACATGCTACTCATAGGAGACCCTGGAAGCGCCAAGACGAGGCTGCTGCAAGCGGTGTCGAGCATAGTGCCTAAGGGGATATATGTCAGCGGAAAATCAGTGACAGGGGCCGGACTCACGGCTAGCGCTGAGCGTGACGAGTTCTCCGAAGGCGGATGGACACTTCGGGCAGGTGCACTGGTCCTGGGCTCGGGAGGGGAGGTCAGCATCGACGAGTTCGATAAGATAGGCGAGGATGACAAGTCGTCCATGCTTGAGGCGCTAGAATCGCAGTCGATAAGCGTCGCGAAGGCGGGCATAGTCGCAAGATTCAACGCGAAGACCACCGTCCTTGCTGCCGCAAACCCAAAGCACGGAAGGTTCGACCCTAACGCTTACCCTGCGGATCAGTTCGACATTTCGCCGGCGCTGCTGTCCAGGTTCGACCTGATATTCCCAATAAAAGACGTGCTAGACGTCGACCAGGACACCAAGATTGCAAGGCACATCCTAGTGCAGCATTCGGCTGCTGGAGCGAGGCTGGCCGAAGTAGAAAACTACGAACAGGTAGAGCTGCCTCCAATCACTCCCGAGCTATTGAGAAAGTATGTCGCGTACTCTAGGAAGAACGTGAAACCGGTTCTATCCCCCGAGGCGAGTGCGAAGATACAGGATTACTATGTCGACCTTAGGAAGATGGGGATTAAGCAGGGAGCCACTCCGATAACCCCCAGGCAGATAGAGGGGCTTGTCAGGCTCGCTGAGGCGAGTGCGAAGACCAGGCTCTACGACAGGATAGACATAAAAGACGCTGAACTTGCCATTGCGCTCTTCGAGCATATGCTCAACACGCTTGCGGTCGACAAGGGGGGCAGGAGAGACATCGACGCCCTGCTGACGGGGATGCCTAGGGAGAAGGTGGGCAGGATAAACACCATACTTGGAGTGATTAAGGGCCTTGAGGCACAGCACGAGTATGCGAAGATGGTAGATATACTTGAAGAAGCAGAGAAGGCGGGCATAGACCGCACTACCTGCACCAAGTTCATAGGAGAGCTTGAAAGGAGCGGTGACATTTATAGCCCTAAGCCTGGAATTATAAAGATTGTAAAGAGAGACGTGGAGTAATCTAGGCTGGTTTGGTTGAATAGGAGAATAGAGTACAGGCAGGTCGCATATATCCTTTCGCTCTTCCTGATAGTCCAGTTCGGTGGCATCCTCCTCACCACTGCATTCCTGCTGCCGGCACAGGCGCCAATCACGACGCAGAACCTGAACACCACGATAAGCGGAGGAGGACCGATGAGCGTCTTGTGGCTGGTCCTTTACTTGGTAATAGGGACAATAGTAGTGATTATGATCTCCAGGGTCTACCATGGGGACGTCATTCTCCGCCTACTTGAGGCTTATGTGATAATAGCTGCGTCGTTTTTCGTATTCTTTGTCGTGCTTATCACATTCTTCCCACAGCAGAATCTGCTCATCCCTGTCAGCGTGGCATCGGTGCTTATCGGAGTGGCCATAGTCTTCGCGAAGATGAGATTTCCCCAGGTCAGAAACTTTGCCGCAGTCATAGCCAGCATAGGCGTAGGGATGACTTTGGGGTACTACTTCCCGTTCGCGAGTGCATGGCTCCTCATGGGCATAATCGCTATCTACGACTACGTCGCTGTCTTCGTGACCAAGCACATGATAACCCTGGCGAAGGCGGTGTCCAGCAGGAACCTTGCGTTCCTCATAGGTTCCTCTGACGTGGAAGTGATCCCTAAGAAATACCTGAGCGCCAGTGAGGAGAAAGAGATAAGGAAGACGATAAACACAAGGGAAATCAAGAGCCCTGTGATAAAGAGACTTGTCCGGGAAGGGAAACTCCCAGTACTCTCTCAGGTTCAGCTCGGTGCCGGAGACCTTGGGATTCCGCTCATGTTATCGGTGAGCGCATACACCACTTTCCTAAGCTTCTTTACTGCAAATATGCTGATTGCAGGTGCGTGCGCCGGACTACTCCTTACTATGACGGTACTTAGGAAGTACCAGGTGCCATTGCCTGCAATACCGCCGCTGTATGCGTCAATGAACTTCGCCCTGGCAATCGCTACCGCAGTCACGGGCATACTCCCTATAACATGGGTAGGTATATTTGCCGGAGTTGGAGTGCTAACGCTCGTGCCCATGTATTATGCACTGACCCGCGGCAGATCTTAGAACCAGCCCTTCTGCTTCCTTTCTGTCTCTTTACCGACCTTCTCTGCCCTTACCCTGAAATTTTCGGTTACGGTCACTTGCCCGCGGCCGTTGCATGACTTGCAGGTCTTCTCGTATGTCTTGCCCCTGCCCCTGCACCTGTTGCATGTAGACGCCATGTCGAAGAAGCCGAATGGGGTCGCTTGACGGACACGCCTGGTGCCTGCTCCGTTGCATGCCTGGCACTTTTCTAGCTTGGAGCCAGGTTCGCCACCGCTACCCCTACAGTTGTCGCAGACCTTGTTGCGGGAGACCTGGAAGACCCTATCCATGCCCTTCTCCAAGTCTTGGAATGACACTGAGATGTTCAGCATCGTAGGCTGCTGGGTCTGCCCGAACATGTCTCCGAACCCGCCGCCGAAGCCCGAGCCGCTGAAGCCTGACGACCCGAAGTCGAATCCCATCTGACGCAGTATGCTCTCGAAATCAAATCCTTTGAATATGTCCTCTTCACTGTATCTCTGGTGAAAGCCAGCCGGGCCGAAAGAGTCGTACTGTTTCCTCTTCTGCTCATCACTAAGTACAGCGTATGCCTCATTTACCTGTTTGAACTGCTCGGTGGCTTCCTTGTTCGGGTTCCTGTCAGGGTGCAACTTCAAGGCGAGCTCGCGGTATGCCCGTTTTATCTGGTCTTGGCTAGCGTTTTTTGGAACTCCCAATATACTGTAGTAGTCTTGCGCCATTCATACTCCTGTTAATTGTCTGTCCCCTGACCAGGGCCTGCACCTGCATCTGGCCCAGGCCCTTGGCTAGTGCCTGACCCAGCCCCATCCGGGCCGGCGCCATACATGCTCTGGCCTATCTCCTGAACTATCCTCTGGAGGGCGTCTGTCTTCTCCTTTATCGCATCGGTGTCGTTCTTCTTCAGCACAGACTCAAGTTCCTTTTTTGCAGCATCTACCTTCTCCACGACATCCTTCGAAATCTTCTCTTTGTAATCTCTAAGCGCCTTGTCGGTAGTGTAGATCAATGCCTCTGCATTGTTCTTTGCCTCCACGAATTCATATGTTTTCCTGTCCTCTTCGGCATGCTCCTCTGCTTCCTTTGTCTTCTTCGCTATCTCGTCCTTGTTCATCTTGTGCGGGGCTTCTACCCTCATAGTCTGCTCCTTGTTTGTGGCTTTGTCTTTCGCGGTCACGTGGAGTATGCCATTGGCGTCTATGTCGAACGTTACCTCTATCTGGGGCATCCCTCTTGGAGCTGGAGGTATGCCTGTGAGCTGGAAGTTGCCCAGTTCTATATTATCTTTCGCCATCGGCCGCTCTCCCTGAAGTATGTGGATGTCCACGCTTGGCTGGCTGTCAGATGCCGTGCTGAACACCTGCGACTTCTTGATAGGTATGGTAGTGTTCCTATCGATTATTTTCGTCATTACACCACCTAGCGTTTCTAGACCTAGTGATAGCGGCGTTACGTCTAGAAGCACGATGTCCTTTACCTCTCCGGTAAGAACTCCAGCCTGGATTGCGGCTCCGAAAGCAACAGCCTCCATCGGATCGACTCCGCGCTCTATCTTCTTTCCGAAGAACTGTTCGACGTATCTTTGGACTATCGGCATCCTGGTAGGACCGCCGACGAGTATGACCTTGTCTATGTCTTTCGGCTCGATCTTCGCATCTTTGAGGGCGTTCATTACGGGTTTTGTAGTCCTCTCTACTATCGGAACGACTATCTCTTCGAGTTTTGCCCTGGTAAGTGAGTAAGTAAAGTGGACAGGAGACTTGTTTGCATCCATGGTTATAAATGGGAGGTTTATCTCCGAGGCGAGAGTGGTAGATAATTCAATCTTCGCCTTCTCCGCAGCTTCCCTGACCCTCTGCATCGCCTGCTTGTCCTTTGTTATGTCGACTCCGGTCTGCTTCCTTATCTCGTTGGTCAGGAAGCCCGTCAGGACGGCATCCATGTCTGTGCCTCCGAGCTGTGTGTCCCCGCTCGTTGACTTGACTTCGAAGACCCCCTTGCCAAATTCCATTATAGTGACATCCAGCGTTCCGCCTCCGAAGTCATATACCAGAATCTTCATGTCCTTGCTCTGCTTATCCAGACCGTATGCTAGGGCTGCAGCCGTGGGCTCGTTGACTAGCCTTACTACTTCAAGCCCCGCAATCTCCCCGGCATCCTTGGTCGCCTGACGCTGGTTGTCGTCGAAATATGCTGGCACGGTTATGACTGCCTTTTTTACCTCCTCGCCGAGGAATGCCTCTGCATCTGTCTTTATCTTCTGGAGCAGCATGGCAGACAGTTCCTGGGGTTTATACTCCTTCCCGAATATCTTATACTTGAAGTCAGTTCCCATCTTCCTCTTGAAAGCAGATACCGTGCCCTCCGGGTTCGAGACTGCCTGCCTTTTGGCTGGCTCCCCCATGATTCGCTGGCCCTCTTTCGTGAACGCGACGTAGCTAGGGAAAGATTTCCCGTAGAGCGAGGTTCCTTCACTGCTTGGTATAAGCACTGGCCTTCCGCCTTCGAGTACCGCCGCTGCGCTGTTGGATGTTCCCAAATCGATTCCAATTATCTTCATGTTTTCACCATCTATTTCTTGGCCTCTGGTTTACCGTTTGAGACGATAACCGATGCCGGTCTAAGCATTATTCCATTGAGAGAATATCCCTTCCTCACCACTTCTATTATCGTTCCTTCCTTCTCCTTGCTTTCCATTGTAAGTATCACTTCGTGTTGGTAAGGATCTGCCTTTCCAACTGCCTTTATCTCCTCGAGTCCGCCGGACCTCAGAGCTTCGAGGAAGTTCGAGTATACCATTTCTATCCCTTTGGAATGTTCACCCTCTTTGCCCATCGCCCTGAGCGCGAGTTCGAACTCATCTAGGGTCTGGAGGAGTTTCCTTGCAAGTTCTGCTTTTCCAACCGCCTTTGCGTTGTCAATGTCCTTCGCTGTCCTTTTCTTGTAATTATCAAACTCCGCAGCAAGCCGGAGAAGCCTGTCCTTTAGCTCTACCACCTTCGGATTATCATTTCCCTCGGCATCTTTGGTCTCGGGAGCGGTCTTTCCAGTATTCTTATCGTTTTGGTTTTCCTTTTCTTCGGACATCTGCCTCCCTTTCTACGAATTGGTCAAGTTTTTCTGCGAACTCCATCATCTTGTTGAACTCCATCATCATGTCGGAGCGGAGTTCTACGATGGTCTGTTCCATATCTTCGGCCCGTAAGACGTATTTTCTTCCTTTTCTTATTACTATCCCCGTGGCGATGAATCGGTTCAGGTGATATATTACAGTACTTCTCGGCATATCATACTTGTCTGTGAGCTCGAGGC
The DNA here is from genome assembly GCA_021817125.1 of Microcaldota archaeon. GTDB lineage: Archaea > Micrarchaeota > Micrarchaeia > Micrarchaeales > CABMGC01 > JAKAWC01. Next base: position 3,877 of record JAKAWC010000009.1, on the reverse strand, counting down.
TCGTTACTCCCTCTCCCTGTATGCTGCCGCTTATGATATCCTTTAGGAGTTCCGGTTCAGGCTGGTCCTCCCTTGTTGCTAAGTCAAAGACTTTGCAGAACCAGTCGGTAAGTTGGTCTGCATTCTCCCTCTTGGGTCTGATCTTTGTTTTGACTACTATCTTTTCCTCGCTTGGCATATTTTATATTATGGGCTAATAGATATATAAATGTTTGTTTTCTTCCAATAAATAGTTGAAAGAAATTAATATTAACTGATATATTTTATGGTTCGTCGGCTCTGCGCCGTTGTGCGAGGGCGTCCACGTATAATAATGTTTATTTTCGAATAGATAGCATGAAAGTTGCACTTCTAGGAGTGACAAGCGACTTCAGGACGGGCACCGGGCGGGGCGTACCCATCTACATCTACGAGCTTCTTGAGCATCTGAGCAAGATGCAGGGAGTGGATGTGAGCAAGGAGGAATGCAAGAACGTCAATGGCATTGGGGAGAGCTTCTCGCTCTACTTTGGTTCAATGTTCAGGGACTTCTCAAAGTATGACCTAGTTCACAACTTAGACATACGGCCAATCCAGCTGATGAGGAAAGGAAAGTCTGTCCTGATCACCACGGTCCACGACTGCCAGCCGGTTACCTCGCCGGAGCTGAATGCAGACCTGCGGCACTCTCTCGCCGGGCGGATGAGGATGGATGTGATTCAACCGTGGGGCTATAACCGGTCGCTAAAGGCGGATTATCTGATAGTACAATCTCAGTTGACAATGGATGATGTCGTAAAGCTAGGGTATCCTAAGGACAAGATATCGATAGTGCATTCGGGCATAGATGACAGATATAGGGCGCCTCTTGGAAAGCAGAGCCATTATGGGTTCCGGGTCGGATACATAGGCTCGTTCAGGCTGAGGAAGAACGTTGGGTTCGCGGTGAATGCATTCAGGAAGTTGGGTGTGGATGATGCGGTCTTTGAGATCTGGGGTAAACCAAGATTTGAGTACGACAACCTAGTAAAGCTCGCATCTGGGGACAAGAGGATACAGTTCAAGGGGTTCGCTCCCGAGGATGGCATAGTGTCATTGTACGAGAGCTTCGATGCATTCGTCTTTCCGACGTTATATGAGGGGCTGTGCCTCGAGATACTAGAGGCTCAGGCTAGGGGCGTACCCGTGATAATAGATGCAAATGGGAAGGTACCCGCTGAGACCGCGAGGTACTGCCTAAGAGCCAAGGATGAAGAGGACATGGCAAAGATGCTCCAGGACATCAAGGACAACGGCTTTGACCCCAAGCTCAGGAAAGCCGCGATGGACTATGCAAGAGGATTCACGTGGGAGAAGACGGCGCTCGATACCCTGGATGCGTATAGGAGAGCGCTTAAGATGCTGAGAGGCTAGCCTCTCTTTATCTTTCCGTGGCTGCTCGCGAGCGTACCTGACGCCTCGGTTGCGAGGAGATTTGCCTCCCCGACAAGGCAGGTTGCTGCGATGAGTTCTGCAAGAGCCAGTCTTGTCCTCCCTTCGGGGTCGTTCTCCCCATAAAGGCCTAGAAGCTTGAGTATCTCCTTCTGCGTCTCCCTCGCCGTACCTCCGCCGTAGGTGCCGACCTCTACTGCAGGCATGGTGACGGACAGATACATATCCCCATCAACTACGCTAGCTTCGGTGATGCCCTGGGCACCCTCTACTATCTGGCTCACGTCCTGGCCCAGCGCAAGGTACGACGCCGATAACATATTCGCAAGGTGTGCGTTGAACCCATGCGAGCCAGCCAGTGCTGAGCCGATGAGGTTCTTTGTCCTATTCAGCTCTGCGATGAGTTCAGGCTCGGCCTTAAACTTCTCTCTCACCGTGTCCCCAGGAACCATTATGTCGGCGATTACAGATACTCCTCTGCCTTCGAGCATGTTGATGTACGCAGGCTTCTTGTCAGAGCACATGTTGCCTGACTCGCTCATGATTATCATATTGACGCCGGTCTCTTTTGCTGCCTTCCCTACCATGGCTTCTGCTGCGGTCTTTGCGCCGATGGTGACCATATTCATTCCCATCGCAGCGCCGGTGGTGGCCTTGAACCTTAGGTGGATGTCCCTGCCAGTCGCATATGGTTTCACTTCGATAAGCTTCCCGTGCTTGGTGCTCTGTGAGAATGCATCTTTGATGAATGAGAATCCAGCCTCGCTTCTTACCCAATCCATCAGCTTCTTCGCATCTTTGACGTTGGAGACGCGCACGAGGATATCCCGGGTCATGCCATCCTTGACCACGGACACGTTCACTCCTCCTGCTTTGTTCGCTACACTGGCTCCCCTCGCTACTCCGGCAACTAGTCTGCCTTCGGTGGTGGCCAGCAGTATCGGATACACGCCAGCGGCATAGTCCCCGTTTATCTTCAGGTCTCCAGCGTAGCCCAACGGCACCTGCACAGCCCCAATCGGATTCTCGATGTTCCTGTTCAGCGCATCGTTGAAATCGATTGTGCTCGAGCCAACATGCTTCAGCTGTGTCTTAAACTTCTGCTCGAGGAACTTCCTGCGTATCCTTGCGGCTTCGTTGGCGTTTTCTCCGGTAAGCTTCTCAATCTCGTATAGCTTCACCCCGCCATCCTCAAGTTTCTTCAATATCTGGGACTCGTCCATTTTATCATCTCACTCTTTTGCACCTTTTATTATCTCGAAAATCAGATTGCTCGCGTCGGACAGGTAGCCGGCTCTCGTCCACTCGCTGTTAGAGTGCGCTTCGTGCCCGCCTCTGCACAATCCCAACACGGGGAACTTTGCCCTGTCTGCTATGACATTCGCCTGGATGCATGCGTCAAGAGTGAGCGGAGCGAAATCGAGCCCTGCGCGTATGGAAGCATTCTTTGCCAGACGCAGTATGCCCTTACTTGCAGACCTGCTGAATGGAGGCACCTCTGGCACGATGCTTAGCTTATACCTGCATCCGGTGTCGGCACAGCTAGATTTTGACGCGGCTGCAACCTCTGACAGCCTCTTTTTTATCCCGGCGTCAGAGTAGGCACGCACTTCTCCGACAACTTCGGTTTCTGCGGGTATGACGTTGGTCCTCCTGCCCCCATGAACCATGCCCACATTTAGGGTGCTTCCGTCCGCGGCCTTGCCCATCTTGAGGCGGGTCACGAATAGGCTCGCCGCCCTTATCGCATGCCTACCCCTCTCGGGTGCCCTCGCGGCATGCGCCTCCTTGCCCGTAAACCTTGCACTGAACCTGCTGACGCCGAGCGCCTTTGTCGTGAACGTTCCCGGAGGCCCTCCTCCGTCTATGTCAAAAGCGTAGTCTATCTTGCCACCGAGTTCCATGGCTTTCACGCCAAGCATGTCTGTCTCCTCACACACCGTGAATGCACATATCACGTTCGGTCGGTCCTGCAGCTTTACGGTACGCTCCATTGCATCGAGCAGGCTCACGACTCCCCCCTTGTTGTCCGCACCGAGTATGGTCTTGCCGTCGCTCCTGATGATGTCGCCATTTACTAAAGGCTTAATCTCCCTGTCGCCGGCCTCTACCGTGTCGATGTGGGCGAGGAACATCAGGGTAGGGCCACTCCCCTTTATCTTTGCCACCACATTGCCGGACTCGCATGCCGTGCCGATGTTGGCATTGTCTAGATATGGAGAGAGCCCCATAGACCTGAGCCTTTCGATTATGCATCTGGCTACGCTTAACTCCTTTCCACTGGGCGACGGCATCTTGGCAAGCCTTACGAACTCTTCGACCAGTCCTTTGCCCCCCATGTTCAACCCCTGGCCGCTGGCTTCAGGTCGCTCCCGTTTGCGCCTTTCTTTATCGGCGATTCGAGATACCATGGCTTTATGAGCACGGTCATCAGCGTCTGCGGGACTGTGCTGTCGCGGCTTGTGTC
>JAKAWC010000008.1 GCA_021817125.1 Microcaldota archaeon | reverse complement strand
CCGTTTCAATAAACCTCTTATACCTAGAGTCGCCTTTCTCTTTCATGGTTGTCGCCAAATAACAACCATGACCGAAGGGTTAAAATCCTTCGGTCTTTATATCAAATAGAGGAATTCTACAGAGCCGTTTTGCGCCGATAAACGCAGTCTTGGCGTCCCCTTCTAGGAAGTATCCGGCAAGTCCGGCAGACGTGTTACGTAATCGCGGCCCACCGTCAGGACAAGATCCGACAGGATGCCGGATCCTATCTTCTGCCCCGAGTAAGATAATTTAGCATGCGGGATGCTTCTGGGTCAGGCCGACTGCATAGTCGCATAGTCGTTTCCCAGACATGTGCCGTAGCCAGAGCCTGCTGTGACAAGCAGTGAATACGAACCGGAAGGCACGTATCTGGGTTCTGAGCACACCGCTCCGCAACTCACCGCCTGCCCTGTGAAGTATTGCGTCCCGGTCGAAAGGCTGCTGAAGGAATAGAATGCGCCGTTCTGTATCCCAAGCCCGCAGCCCACGTCCATGAATCCGCCGGTCCAGTAGCATGTCCCTGTGGCTGAGTTGCTGTTGTTTGCGGTGAGCGTGTAGTTATCACAAGACGGGTAGCTCCCAGTATTGCCCTGTGTGTACGTTGCATTGGTGGTGGTTGTAGGCGACACATTGATTGTGGTATAATTGTAGCCGTAGTTTATCGTTGTCGATGCACCATTGCCGCCGTAGCTGCCATCGAAGCCACCAGCGAACGACGTGTTGTTGACCACAGGCCCGGGCAGCTGCGTCACATCGCTCTGCGCCACGCTCTGGCCTATACTGGTCTCCTCGAACGTGATTATGCTGGTTGCTCCGTCTGCCTTTCCGGCCATCGTTCCGTTCAGGGGTATGCCATACTGCTCTGACATGCAGGCTGTGAAGTTGGTCGTGGTGCTGTTTGAGCCGAGAAACGAGGATACCGAGCCGCCCTGCTGCCGGTTGGGGCTTGACTTGACCGTTCCGGTAACTAGATAGCAGCTCTGCCCGTTGAACGATGATTGGGTCACGGATTTTACAGATATGTTGACCGTTTCCATATTCCGGAGTGAGGATAAACCAGTCGCATTAAGAAGGTCTGCCGTGGACGCCTCCTGGCACTTGTAACCGCTGCCCCCGTACATCGACGAGCTCAGACAGCCGTATGCAAGGGTCTTGCCCTCAGTAACTTCGACAACGCTAAGGTTGCCAAGTACTAGGATATGCTTCGCAGAAAGAGATATTCTTGAGTCGTTGTTGTACTTCATGTACTCTGCAGTGAATGGTATTGTCAGGGTGATTCCGCCGAGCAGCGAGGAGTTCGAACCATTGACGAAGATGCTACCAGAGTATGCGACCTGGAAAGTCGGGCTCGAGTTGATGTCCTGAGAGACGAGCTGTGCGTATGCGGTAGAGTTGAACTGCCTTGCAGACAGTATAGACTGGAGCTGCGAGCCGCTGCTGCCGGCCATGAAATGCATTACAAGCAGCGCTATGGCTACCAGAACCACTACTGCCAGTAGAATCCTGACCAGCCCGCCAGAGCCAGGGGTCGTTCCAACTGGCCCACCGAATCCCCGGGATGCGGAAGTCTGCAATGCCTGTGGTTGCTGCACCGGCTGCTGCACCTCCTCCTCAGCTTCAGCAGGCGCAGAGGTTGGCTGCGTTGGCGTCTTCTGCACTGCCTTCTTTGCGCGCGGTGCTGGAAACGGGGTTTCCTGTGGTTTCTCTGGTATTAGATTATCTGCCATTGATATCAGCTAATTAAATAGATGCATTACACGGCGAAGAAATAAAAGGATGCGTGTGTTGTCCCGGTTTTACGGGGCAGAAGGCTTGATCTCTTCCGATGCAAGATTATGGCCGGCATGGAGTTGCTTTTGAAGAAAAGTCAGAGAGAACTCTTTCTTTGGATTTTGTCTCAGATGTCTGCAAAAGAATAGCGCGTTTCACTCCACCAACCCGTAATGGTATATGGGGAAGGACGTGGGGAAGGACGTATGAGGATATTGGCGGAGATCGTCTCCAGTTCCTCCTTCAACTGGAGTCAGAGGTTTCTTTGGGGCTATCTTATGAGATATGCCTTATCGCTTTGCTAGAAGAACACCAAGCTTCGTGCAGTAATCTTCAAGTGCTTTTGCCGTCTTGGCATCCCGCTCTCCGAGGCTCCTTGCCCAGTCGCCGAGCAGCGTGTTCGTCGTTCCATTGTAGGCGATCGCTATCACCGTATAGAGGTTAGCCATGTTTCGCAGTGGTGTTATCACTCTCTCCTGGAGGATATACACGGCACCAGCCTTGTCCCCATTCTGAAGTTGCTGCAGAGCAAGCAACTCGGCTTCATTTATCCCCATCTTCCTTTCAGAAGCTGGAATTACGTGTGCATACGGCGAATCTGCCCTAAACGTGGATCCGGCATAGCTGGAGAGCGTCCTCGCGTGTGTCGCTGCGCTTGCCGCTTCGGCCAGAGTCCCGTACCTCAGGTTCAACACCATCCTCTGCTCTGCATAGTACGCCCCGCTGAATATGCTCTTCCCCATAGCAAGGTCCATCTCAAGTTTATTGATCAGCGGGATGAGCTTTGCGGCAACGCCCTTCGCCTCCTTGGACCTGCCGACACGCTCCCAGAGGTTTATCGCCTGCTCTGCGTCCTCAATGGCCCACTGGACGGGCGAGCTGATCGATGCGTCGCCGGGCTTCATATCGTACCTTTCCTTGGTGTAAAAGAATGATTGTTCGTAGAGGACAGCCGCCTTCACAAGGCTGCCTTCCGCTATCCTTGGATCGGTCGCAGCTTGCTTTTCAGCAGCTTCGGTCATGTGGCGCGCTTCGGTCCTGGCATTTATCATGGCATCTATGGCTATGATCTCGCGTCGCAACTTCTCCGATGCCTCCTTCCTCAGGGTGGCTATCCCCGCAGGGGTATTCACTTTAGGCGCCTTCTTGGCCTTAGCTCTTGCAGACCCTCTTACAGCGGCTTTGAAGTCTCCCTTTCTTACGGTCTTCCCCGTAACCCCAGGGTTTCCGACAGGCTCTGATTTTGGCTCCGCCTTCTCTTTGCTAAGGTCTTGGATTGTGGTGACTCCTGACCTGACCTCCCCTGGATGCGAAGTGGGTTTTGGCATTGCACTACCGTAGTAGCCCTTTATCTTTCCCCATTTATAAAGATGCTTTTTAAAACGTTTTTACAACGACCACGCCGTCTCTCCGCCAGGTTTGTCTCCGTCCCTTATCGCCTCGACAACCATCCGTTTCAGGACCAGGGCATCCGGAGTGCATCCGATATGGAGGTTCATGTCCAGGCCCGCAAGCGCCCACGCGACAACGCCACCGACTCTCTTTCGCTCCGCTCGATCCGCGTGCAAAGCGACGAGCGCTTCTGCCGCTTCTTCGTTTCCCGAATATGCAATCGTTGTAGTCACTACATATCCTCTCTCGAATCTGCCCCTCCTGAGCTTCCTGAGCTCGCTGTTGAATAATTTAAGGCCCTGGCTGCTTGCCGTAATGTCGATGTGCCCCACGAGAGCTTCGCCAGGACTCTGTAGTATTACTATAACGCAGTCCTGCGCATTGAGCGTGCCTGCCATCGTTTGCGGAGCGCCTGCGCTCAGGTATCCAAAGCACGCCTGTGGAACATCCAGTATCAGTTCGGGGCTGAGCGGCACCCTGCCTCCATAATATCGCCACAGCTGCTCGGTCTTGGCGCTCACCTGCATGCCTTCCGCCATCGGGCTCACCTTTGCAACTCCCTTAGGGGTCGGCGCGGGAGTGCTCAAGTTGGGTCTCACTGTGTCACCAGAACAGAGATGGTTGCATTTTCGTCTTTAAAAAGATTTGCCGCAGGGCGTTTATAGGTCCATATCCTTGCTGTCCAACTCTATGAACTTTCCTCCTTTCGTCATGGTCGTCATGTGGAGGACTATCCCATTCTTTCTGTCGACCAGCGCGACCCGGTTGTTTTCGCTGCGCAGCTCGCTCTTGAACTCCTCTCCGCCCTGGTTCTTCCTGGATAGATAGTCACCGAGCGGTTCCACCCTGACTGCCTCGGAGAATGCGAGTGCGCGTGAGAGGTTCTCGTACACCTTGTGCCTCGGACTGCCTTCGTCGAGCTTGATCTGGACCCTGTTCTGGAGATCAATCTTCGCAGCGCCCGGAGTGGGAAACGTGGATATGGCCATCAAATCATCAAGATGTTATCCGAAGTGGTATTTAATCCTTTCCTGGAGGGGTCAGCGTGCCGCGGCGTTTCGGTTATTTTGGTTCGATCTCCCGGAATACTCTCTTATTTAAAAGCAGATGGGATGTCTCGGTTACGCGAGGGCATTTATCAGCACCTGTCTGCCGAAGAGGCCATCCATCTCGAAGACGCGAACGCTGTTACGGTCTCTCAGGGTTATCTCATAGACGGGGAGGTGGACCCTCTCGGCTTTCATGAGGATGGCCCCGGGAAACAGAGTCGCCACCACATCTTTGGCGTATTGGTCCGCTTTCCTCTTCTGTACCCTTCCGCGTGCCTTCGCTTCCGGAGCGACAACGCTGCTTTCAGGAACAACTATCTCTTCCAGCACGGGAGGGTCCTGCATCAGCGCGCTCCGGTAGTTCATGCCGGATATCTTCCCGCCGCCATATTTGAGCATGCCCATGCGCTCTAGTCTGGAGAGCGCACGGTCAAAAGCATCGTCCTTCAGGCCCGACATTTTCTTCAGCCGGGTTGAGTCCGATCTGCCGTAAACGAATAGTGCGGTCAGCACTTTTTCGTCATCCTCATTCAGCCTGGCCGGCGAGGCCATACCAGGGTCGGTGACCTTTATGCCTGTGTCGATGTTCACCATCCCGCATTTCGAGTTTATTAGGATATGTCGTTCGATGTACTCTCCCTTTCTACCTGTTGGAAGCCTCAAGCTGCAGAGCGTCAACGCTACGAACTTGTTCTCTATCGCATCGATCTCCTCGACGTTCTTGCCGAACAGGCCGAACTGCTTCTTTAGCAGCTTTGCGGCTGCGTCCTTGACCTGCTCCTCTGTAAATCTTGGCTTTATTACTCTTGCTGGCATAGGTCTGGACTGGCCACGTTCTCTTTCCATTGCCACCATAGGTTTTGAACGGAGATTTGATATTGTCTCGGCGAGCAAACCAATGGCTTTTGCTTCGGATATCACCGGGGTCGACCCGATATGCTTGACCTCTCTTGCTTTTACCTTGAAGCGCCCACTGGACGTAACTCCGAACGGGAGAAACTCCCCAGTCCTGAGCTCGGGAAGGCGCCTCAGCATCTTGTCATCCTCCAAGAGCGTCCTGACGGCGCTGATGTCGTTGTCGATGCTGAGCCTGCCTATAAATCCATACGAGCATTGCGCCAACACGTTCTTGCTGACATTTGCAGGACGCTGCGTCGCGACCAGAAGGCCTATGCCACGCTTTCTCCCCCTCACGCTCAGCTCCTCGACGGGATTGACTTTCGGCTTGACTATCTGCGGTGCAAACTTGTCCGCCTCCTCGATTATGACCAGATACGGCTTTCTTTTCTCCTCCTCAACCGCATACAACGCATGGAGCGCACTGTAAACAGTCGCCTGCATGTCTAGCTCGTCGGATACGTCCAGTATTATCGGCGTGTCGGACTCTATGCACTCGGCGAACAATCTCTTAAAGTCTATATCCATGCTTAGGTCTGCGTTCTTCGAGCGCCCGACCCATAGCACATCAAAAGCAGATTTGAGGGACGCATATTCCCCTTCGGTGTCTATCACTACAAAGGGTAGGTGTTGCCGTGCAAGCTCTTCAACCATGACACCGACCAGGTAAGACTTGCCCGAGCCGCTCTGCCCGATGATGCACCCTCTGCCAGTGACTACAAGCTGCGCATCGAGGTCAAGCCCCTGGGACAGATTGATCTGCATTAAACCGTATCTGGTATCTCAGCAAAAGTATTAGAGCTTTCACGGGGTTTCGGTTTTCCCCTCCCTCAGCCCTTCTATACCTCCTTTGAGGCTATACGCATTCGCGCCGAGGGCTCTGAGTGCTTCTGCGAACGCCTTTGAGCTTATACCGTGTGGGCAGACTATCAAGGCGCCGTCATACTTCTTCGCCATCGCCTTCAGTTCGGAGTCGTCGCCGTAGTTCATGATTGCCGGATAGAAGTCGTTCATGTCCACGAGCTCGACATCCAGCTTGCCGAGCGAGAATGCCTCGCGTATGAAATCCAGATCCCGGTATGAGTCGCCCAGGACATACGCCGGCCTCTTCTTTGAGAGGACGCGTTCCGCGCCGTTCTTATCGACTTCGAGCGCCTCTTCAGCCATTCTGGCTTACCCCCAATCCGGCAATCCTTCTTTGGATTATTTCCGCGCCGGCAGCCCCTCTTTCTCTTGGAACATTGCACTCCTCTATCCGTTTCCAGCCGTCAAGTGCGTAGAAGTACCATACCTTCGCATCCGTAAGTTTGACCTCTTGGAAGTCCCCGTTGCCTAACGCTTCCCAGTCTTTTGCAGCGGCCTTGAAATCCGCTGCGGCCTTGCCGGCATCTCCAGTCTGGAGACGCATGCATCCGGCATGTTCGAATGACATCGCTGCTCCGGGAGGCGTTGTCGCTGCTGTCTGTCCTGCCGGGTTGCCTGTCTCCATGATGCGTCGTCTCGGGGTGAATCCATTGGTATGGCATCCACGCCCGTTAGGCATTGCACTTTTGCGGTTTAAAGAGCTTTCCGTCTGCCCGTTTGCGGCCGCACACATGCTTTTTAAAGGTTCATTCTTTATACTATTGACTTAATCGAGTGCTCAGATGAAGGACCTAAGCGTCATAGTTCCAACGAAGGACGAGCCCACAGCCCCCAGCATCATCGCCGAGCTTTACAAGACCTTCGGCAAGGATACCGAGGTCATAGTCATAGACAAGAGCAGCAACGAAGAGCTGAAGAGACCGCTGCTGAAGAGCGGTGCGAGGGTCGTCACGCAGTCCAGTAAGGGATACGAGAACGCGTTGCAGGAGGGCTTTAGGCTGGCGAAAGGTGAGATCATTGCGACGATAGATGCAGACGGAACCTATGACGTCTCTGACCTGAAGAGAGTGATCGACGAACTCGCGACAGGCGACTGTGGATTTGTATCCGGAAACCGATTCGGCAGACTGGACCCTGGCGCCATGACCAGCTCTATAAAGATGGGCAACATCCTGATAACATCATTGTTCAACCTGCTCTACAGGTGCTCGATGAGGGACGTACTCAGCGGATCATTCGCCATGAGGCGCGATGCTTATGACAGCATGAGGGACGAGGACCCCTACAGGGCAGGCACTGTCTTCTTCGAGATAGAACTGAGGAGACGGGGATACAAGCTGAAGAACATCCCTGTCCACTATGGAGTAAGGGCGGTTGGTTCAGAGTCGCAGATAAGCAGGGCGAAGCCGATATACGGCATAACCATGGCATACCATGCGATAAAGTATGCGAGGGATTACCAGCCGATGCTCATCTTCGGCGGATTTGGCCTAATCCTCGGAGCCATAGGGCTGATATTAGGCCTGTCTGTGATTGCGGCATTCCTCATCACGGGCGTCTTCAACGAGATAGGAAGGGCGCTGATTGCGTTCATGCTCCTGACCTTCGGCTTCCTGTCGATAGCCGTTGGGCTCATCCTGGACCTTCTTCTGGAGATAGAGAGGACGATGTACAAAGAGAAGCGTTGACATGAGAATCGGATTCGTCTCTGACCTCGTCTACCCGTTCATGAAAGGTGGGGTGGAGCGAACCGAGTACATGGAGATGATGCAGCTGCGAAGGGAACATGAGATACACTCTTTCTCGCTCCAGCTCGAGGACATGGAACCCGACTTCGCGATGGACGGCATCCATTACCACTCCGTTGGGAAGACGATGAAGGGAGATCTCTTCAGATCCAGGCACAGGTCCGTAATCCAGGCGCTCAAGTTCTGCACCCTTTTGCCGTTGATACTCTTCGGCAAGAAGCTCGACGTCATCCAGGCCAACGCCTTCCCCTATGTTCACCTGCCGGTTGTGAAGCTCTACTGCATGCTTAGCAGGACAAAGCTAATCATAGACGTAGCTGAGGTCTGGAGCGCAGAGTACTGGCGGAGCTATATCGGATTGATATCTGGAACTGCCGCATATTTCTTCTCCAACTGGGTGCTGAAGTTCGGCGACGCTTACATCACCAACCCCGGTGCGGTCAAAGAGGCGCTTATAGACCTCGGAGTGAGGCGGGAGAAAGTCTTTGCATTCTCGCCGATAATAGACTCTGCAGCTATCGCAAGAGTGCCGCTGAAGAAAGGTTACGAGAGGAGAGTCATCTTCGTAGGCAGGCTCATCAAGGAGAAGAGGCTTGACAAGTGGCTTAGTGTCATCGAGAACGTCGGAAAGCAGAACGCCCTAATTATAGGCGATGGCCCGGAGAGAGACAACATCTGGCAGATAATCAGGAGTGCGAAGCTGTCGGGCAAGGTCAGCATGACGCCGCCTAAGGCATCACAGGCTAAGATGTATGCAGAACTTCGGAACTCTGCCGTGATGCTTCATATGTCCGAAAGGGAAGGTCTGGGCGCAGTGATCCTGGAATCTCTAGCTCTTGGAACGCCGGTGGTGCTGCCGACCTACTCACCTGTGCCAGATGAGGTGAAGAGGATGTGCATCGTGGAAAGGGAGGACAAGCTGCCCAAGGTAGTATCCGGGATCCTCAGGGCCAAGGATAAAAGGGCATTCCTCAGGAACATCGATGATCTGAAGCAGTTCGAGACGGGGATGATACCCGCGCATTACGCGAAGGTATTCGGTTTTCTCGGGCTGCGGTAATCAGTCCAGCCGCTTTATTATATGGTAGCCGAACTGCGTCTTCACCAATCCCGACACCTGCCCCTTCTCGAGTGCGAACGCGGCCTCCTCGAACGGCTTGACCATCATTCCCTTGCCGAAGTATCCGAGGTCTCCGCCCTGCTTCCTTGAGCCATCCATCGAATACTGCTCCGCCAGTTTGGCAAAACTCTCGCCCTTCTTCAGCTTCCCCTGTATCTCGAGCGCAGTAGACTGTTTCTCGACCAATATATGCGCGCATCTTATCTTGTTCGCCATGTGCTCACTTGTTACGCAGTGCAAGTACGAATAACGTTAGCCCAATGATGTGGTCTGCCGTGCACCAGAGGCAGATTGCCCCTATCAGGTACTCCAGATAGACCAGATATAATATGCCGGCTACGCCGAGCGCGGAGAATATCACTATCGCTTCGGCACTGCCCATAACTATCACTAGGGTCTCGATGATGAAGAATGCGAGCCCAATAGCTGCAAGCGGCACGCCGAGCGGATCTGAGTATGGGCTATGCAGTACTTTGCCGCAGTCGATGATGCCGCCCGTCGGGCAGGCGACAGGTATGCTCAGATAGTAGTCGAGGGTTAGGTATAACGCTATCAGGAGGCCCATGACCGAGAGCCAGAGCATCAGTTTCTTCATTTCGATTGGGATTGCATCAACCTAGTCTGCTTAGCAGGGCCTCTATCTGAGAAACATAAGGCTGCCCGCACACGCTCTGCGGCTGGTTGCCCGTTGCCTGACAGATCTGTGCGGTCATCAGATTCGCCGAACCAATTATCTCTTGGGACTCGAGCGATGATGGGTTGCTGAGCCTCGACGCAATCGTCGTCCAGTTCTCAGAGTCTATGGCCAGAGGGTCGAACAGCGCACCGACTATGACAGATTGGTTTGCGAAGTCCATGAACGGTATGCTGCCGCTGGGATCGAACGTGCCCATCAGAGACTGCTGCTGCGCGGTGGGGCGCTGCAAGAGGGGGTATGTGCCGTTCGCTGGGATGTTGCTCTGCATCTCCACGCTTACAAAGGTCACGTAGCTGCTGGTGTAGGTCGAATTGTAGAATGTGAACGTCGGGGTCGATGGCGAGTAGTCTGTCGCGCTCGATGTCATGTACTTCAGCCCGCCGAATGTGCCGAAACGCGAGAGTGCTATCACCATGGCCCATCTCTGCGCTGCACAGAAGGGGCAGTACTCTGCGCCCATGTATAATATCTCGGGCTTCCCGCTTGCATTCAGCTGCTCCGCACCGGATACCGACTTCAGCGTATGCTGGTAGCTCGCTGCCCCTATGCCCACACTGTTCGCCACGCTGTCCTGCACCTGCATCTGTGCGAGAAGCGAGGGCGGGACCGGCAGGCCGTCGTACGCTGCGAGAGCCGCTCCCCTGCCCTGCCTGAGCACGCCTGTGGCGAGGAAGAGAGCGACCACGGCTATTGCTATGACCGCGAACGTGATGACGTAAAGCCTGTGCCTGGGGTGCATACAACCTGAACTCTGGGAATATTAAAAGGCAATCCTCAGGCTAGATTATTAAGGCTTTCCTGTCTTGTCCATCAGGCTCCGGCTAGAACCTCTAGCATCTCCACTGCCCTGACCGCATCTATGGTGCCCTGCGCTGCTACCCTGTGCTCCTCGCTAGGCGCTAGCGTGATTGCACCCTCGCATACGCGCATTGTGCGCTGCCTGCTGTCAGGATTTGCTATGGCGTATTCGGTCAGTTCCGACAGGAATCCAGGCTTTCCGTGTATGCTCTGGACTATCTGAAGGTCGCTCAACTCGTCAAGTTGCTTCTCAGGCGCTCCCGGCCTGAGATTCTGCTGCAGGCTTGGCAATATATTGCCGCCAAACCGCACATCCCCACTCCTTGTTTTTGTTCCACCCATACCATCCATCCCCCACTTACCCAAATCCGTCTGTGTGTCCCTCCCCAAGGACATGTATACTTAGTGGGGTTTCTGGTATTTAAACCCGATTGTGGAACTGCGGCTTCTCGACGACAGGCCTCTTTCTCCCTTTAAAAACATTTCGTTCTACTGCGTTAACTTATGCCTTAACAACACCGCAGAATCACCCCTCAAGCCACTCCCTGACGCTTCGCATCTCGTTGCCAGAATACACTTTCACATGCACCTCCTTCTCGAACGGAGCGATCTCGACTATCCGCCTGCAGGATGTATGCTTCTCGACAGTAACATATTCTCTGTGCCCCTTGCTCCTTGTTTCTACGATGCAGTAGCCCTTGCTTAGCAGCTCGACCATCCTCTGGTAGAGCCTCAGTCTCCTCCTGTCCAGGATGTCGAGGCAGCGGATCCCATGCTCCAGATGATCACCTTCCCTTTTGCTTTCCTGATAGCCTGTAAATCCGATGGTGCACAACTACGGCAATGCCTGTGCCCCTTATTATGCGCCTTAATCGGGATCTTACCTTTTCAACGCCGTGCCTAGTGGAAACGACAAATCCATACTCGCCGCTCGTCAGGAATACCTGGTCGACTCCGCTGCAGGATGCGAGCCTCCTTGCGGTCCTGTCCACATCCATATTCTTCTTCGGGCTGAGAAGGAGGAATCCCCTTCCCGTCTCGTTCGATACCTTGTTTACACTGAGTGTCGTTTGTTTCTGCCCCATGCAACCACCAATTAAGTATTAACTATTACTGCCCTTTTTCGACGTGCAAATGGCAGAGGAATTCCGCCGCGCTGACGAATCTCACGCTACACATCCAACAGATGTACGGCGTCTCAATTGACGCCTTACTGATTCCCAGAGTTCTCTTTATAGTGCTTACCACCATCATTCAACCCACCAAGCGTGACGCATCCGAAATGGGATGGAGATGGGGCGGCATTCTTCGGGGAGGGAAATGAGGGACCTAAAATAGATTCCGTTTCCATGCCAACCCCATCCGATATAATTCTATTGCAATTATGATATTTAAATGCATCTTTTTCTGAAATATCATTGGTGGTTTATACGACTTTTGAAACTTTCATTTGTCGGATTAGTTATCCAGAATATATCGTTTTTAGGAATATTTATAAGGTTGCAAAGAGACGTGTTGGTATGAATAAGATAAAGTTTTGGGGGTATGCTTATCTCTTGGCGGCACTGCTGGTAACATCGGGTGTGCCCCTGGCGTATAAATTTGCTAGCGGCATGGACGTGCTGTCACTGATGTTTCTAGTCTCGGCTACAGGCACTACTGTGTCAGTATCTCTGCTGATTGCCAGAGGGAAGACCACTAGGTTGAAGCAGAACATCAGGAAAAAGAGTTACGTCATATCTGTGGTTTCGTTTGGTGTACTGGCATATGCTTTAGTGTCGTCCATTATGGCTTATGCCACACACTATGTAAGCGCAGACCTCGTAGCAGTAGTCTTCAGAACATGGCCAATAATCTTAATCCTGCTTTCTCCAGCGATGCTAAGAGAGAGGATAGATTGGAAGGAGCCTCTGTCAGCCATCGTAGGCTTCTCTGGTTTGCTGTTCGTCCTTTTGGACGGTGGAAATGTTGGCTTCCCTGCCGCATACTGGCCATATGTAGCAATCCTGCTTCTTGCAGCCCTCTTTGATGCTATGGCTGGGGCATTGTCTAAAAGATTCAACTACGACCTGAGCAGCTCTATATTCATGTACAACCTTGTTGCGTTCGCAATCTTTTCTATTGCCATAGTAGTTCAGGGTGGCTTGCATCTGGTTAATCTATCTCTCTCGGATATCGCGGCAATCTTGTTTTTGGGGGTTGTACAAAATGTAGTGCTCACCTTCTTATTTGTTGGCTCATTGAGGAGGGTTAAGACCCATAAAGCAAGCAACGCATACTTACTGAGCCCATTTGTTACAATGGTACTCGGCGCCATAATACTCTCTGAGCAGGTACAGCTATACTACTTACCAGTAGTTGCAACTGTCATTTTGGGCATGGCATTGCAGCAATCGCTCTTGAAGCCCACGCGTCTTTACCAGAGGCAGACCAGAGCCGGCTTGATACCTTGCCACGACGTTACTAGTGCATTCATAGGGACCCCCAATCTTATACTGTCAGAATTACTTGATGACGATGGTAAAGCATTGGCAATATGCTCGCCTGAAAATTCTTACGATGAGCTTGGAAAGCTCGGATTCAATTCCTTCGGAGAAAGAGGAGCCATAGCCTTCGTAAAAGGCAAGAGTTATTCCTTGAGGTTAGAAATAAGTGAAATAGGTCTAGTGAAAGAGATGGTCGGCTTCGAAAAAGGCGTGGTGATAATTGGCATCGGAAGGGAAGAGATCGTGGAGAACTCTTTGACGGACTTATATCATAGACTCAGAAATATCGATCACAGCTCTTCGGTGGTGAACAAACGTGCATCATAAGCTTCTTTTAGATCTATGTTCCTGAGAGGCAGCGTTCCCTTCACCAGATTGCATATCCTGGCGTATCGCATGACAGCAGCATCTCTTTTGTATATCTCTGCGTGCAGCCCAACGCTTTGCTTAAGCCCTTCTTTAAAATTAGGATATGTAGCCCACGTAAAAGACATATCGCTGCCACTAGTGCTAAACATCATCTGAAACTCACTCAGGATTGGGAATTCATTCTGCAATTTCCAGTACATGCGCTTCCTCTCTGCCTCTACTCTCCGCTCGATGTCTTCGTGTATGGTGTAATCAGCAAAATAAACAATGTTTTCATTGATAAGAGGCTTTGTTGCGACTGCTGTAAAGCGCTTAACAATCCCTTCCTTTTCTATCTTTTCCATGTAATAGTGGACAGCGTCTTCGCTGGTGTCTATTCGCCTAGCTAAGTCACTGATTTTTATCCTTGAGTTCGAGTTTAGCTCCAAGAGTATTTTCTTGTATGTCTCATCTAGCCCTGATGCCAGTATCAGAGTATCGCTTACTGGAACGAAGCCTAGATGCAAAATCGCGACTTCTGAAGGGCTGGTGGAAACGCCGTATTTTGATAACGCCAGGTCGAATTTAAGCTCCCAGCCCAGATAATCCTCAACACTCTTTGCAACCACGAAGAGGAGTAAATCAAAGTCCCCTACTGTAGTTAGTGCGAGCTGTATTCGCTTGCTACTTTCAAAAAGGGCGCCGAGGTCCGCCTCCTTCGGCTTCTTGTCAAATTTCACCCTTAGGACGTGGATGTTGCTAACACCCAATGATGTCATATTCAGTTCTAGCGTATATTTAAGCCCAAATTCTTTTTCTAGAGCCTTTATTCGTTTGCTTATAATAGGCCGCGATATCGCTAACTTTTCTGAGAGCGAAGTTACACTGACTCTTGAATTCGTGCAGAGTTCTCTGAGTAGCCTCCTGGACAACAAGCTTACGTCTGGCATTATGACAAGTCTTGAGCCAAAACTTATATTCTTTCCTGTTTTTGAAGCTTATTCGAAGTCATAGCTCAAGCGTCTTCTGGCCGTCGCTGAGCCTATTCTCGATGGACCTCTCCCTCGCCATATCCTGATTCATCTTCTTGATTATTTCGAACATCTTCCTCTCCTTTCTGGACGAGATGTAGAGATACGCCTGGTCTTTCGTGTCCCTGGCAGCGAGTATGTAGACATCGCCAGGCCTGAACCTGCCGGTCCTGCCCCTGCGCTGTATGTTCCTTATCTCGTTCGGGATAGGTTCATAGAATATCACGACGTCGACGTTCGGGATGTCGAGTCCTTCCTCTCCGATGGAGCTCGCCACAAGGACGTCGAACTTTCTGGCACGGAAGTCCTCGATGACCTGCTTCTGCTGCGCCTGGGTGACGCCGTCCGTCTTGCCCACAAATGGCATCGCTCTGAAGCCGTTGTTGTTGAGGTACTCGTTCAGCATCTTTATCGTCGACCGGTACTGCACGAAGACTATCGCGCTCTTTCCAGGAACCTTTCTTAGGGTGTCGAGGACCGCTATAACTTTCGGGTGCTCTTCTCCTGCTTTCATCGCGTCGAGACCGAGATTCTTTGCGGCTATGACGTTGCTGTTCTTGAAGAGCTGCTCCACAGACCGAGACTTCTTCTCCCTGTTCTCGAGCGAGTTTATGTAGCTCATGAACGGATACATGCCCTCGCACTGGAGGAGGTCGTACATATGGGAGAGGTTGAGCAGCTTGACGTAGTTCATTATCGCGGAGAACTTGTAGTTCTTCGCCTGTATCTTCTCTATCTCCTTGCCGAGCTGAATGAGCCTGCCCTTAGGGACGTTGGCCGCACTCTTGAACGGGCTCAGCCCCATCCGGTTGAGGTTCTGCATGAACTCATTCATCGGAGGCAGCAGCAGGCCCGACATCTGCTTTATCCTGTCGCTGAGGTCGACCATGATTATGTGCATGTACTTCGGCATCACGTATGCTGAAACGTCGGCGTCTGTCGAGACGCGTGCTTCGATATGCTTTATGTTGAGCGTGTCTACGAGCCTTTTTATCTTTTCCTTGTCGCCACCGGGAGAGGCTGTAAGCCCGACTAACGGGATGCCTTTCAGGAACGCCTCGTTGGCAACATAGGTGTAAGCGTACTTGCCTACAGCTTTATGGCATTCGTCTATCACGACAAGGTCGAAGCCGTTGAGCGAGAGGAGACCCGCCTTCAGGTCGTTTGCGACTGTCTGCGGGGTTGCGACGATCACCTTTGCGTTGTTCTCTTTCTCCTGCCTCTCCTTCTTCTTGGAAGAGCCGATGAGCAGGAAGAGTTCGCCTTCGTAAAGCTTGAGCAGCTTTGATATTGTTGAGTAATGCTGCTCCGCGAGCGGTTTCGTTGGTGCAAGGAGCATCGCCTTCTTGCCCCGCGCAAGGGCATCTGCAATCAGCGCGGCACCTATGAACGTCTTGCCTAGACCTGTGGGTAGCACCACCAGCGTGTTTCCGCACTTGAGTATCTCCTTGATGATATTGTACTGGTACTCCCTGAACTCTATGCCATCGAGATTCAGGAAGCCGGCGAAGTCGCCCAGCCTGTTCCATCGTTCATCTATGGCCATCCGAATCGCCATGTTATCTCATCACACAGCTAAAAGAGTTTCTCCGCCGAGGGGAAAGCAAGCTAGGAACGTTTAAATAGTCTTTAGTCCACAAGTAATACCGCATTATGCCGCAGTGGCGCAACGGGAGCGCGTCCCGCTGAAGACGGGAAGGTTGCCGGTTCAAATCCAGCCTGCGGCAATCCTGCTCTTTCTGGAGTTAAGGTTCTCTCCACCTGGTCCTCTTGACCCCTATGATTAGCATGACGATTGCGACTACCACCAGTATCACCCAGTCCGCCAGGATATTTGTTGGGGACAGGGCTATGAAGCCTGCCGCGGACTGCGCTAGCTGGGCTGCGTATGTCGTCGGCGAGAGGTACGCAAGGTATCGCCATGGCATCGGTATGTAGGTTATAGGATAGTAGACCGGCGGCAGCGTGGAGAGCAGGGTCGAGACCATGTTGGTGAACGCCCAGCTCTGGATTATATCGACAGTCAGCGTCGAGAGCATGAACGAGAGCGTTATCGAGAAGATGAACATTATCGTCATGACGACGGCTATGGTCAGCACTGCCGTCGCGGTCAGGTTCATGAATATCACCGCCAGTATCGCCAGGATGATGATGTTCGGCAGGAAGTATATCAGTTCCGACAGCCCCATGCCTATTATATACACGATGGCAGAAGTCGGAGAACTGACGACCATGTCCTGCAGACGTATGTCGTTCTTGAAGTGCGACAGGTCCGCCTGCAGCGCCATGCCTGCCGAGACTGTCGTCATGACAAGGGCACCTATTATCGCAACGCCCAGCAGTGTGCCGTGGCTTATGAACGTTATCACCAGCAGGAAAGAGAATGGGGCGAGCATCGCGTTGATGAGCATTATGGGAAAGTTCTGCATGGGATAGATTGCACTCACGAGTATCGATGCCAGTATCTGGCTGGATATGCTTTTGCGCTTATTGCCAACCGCCATTGCCCTCCTTCTCTTCATCAGCTATATCTATTGATTTCTTGGTCAGGTAGTAAAATATCTCCTCGAGCGAGATGGGACTGCTGGAGAACCTTATGCCCCTCTTTATCAGGCCCTGGGATATCCTGTTCGCTTCCCTCTCCGTGGTTAGTATCTGCCTGTGCCCGTCTAGCCCAGTGACCACCTCTCCCTCCCTCAGTCGAACGTTTATACCTTTCTGCAGTATCCTGACGCTGTACTCGTGCTTGACCTTCTTCCTGAGATTGTCGAGGGTGCCGATGGCGAGGAGCTTCCCGTCTTCTATAATGCCGATCATATCGGCAAGCCGCTCAGCCTCTTCCAGATAATGGGTCGTCAGGAAGATGAAGTGATCCTTCTTGAGCTGATTGAGCATCGCCCAGAGCTCCCCTCTCGATATCGGATCAAGGCCCGTGGTGGGCTCGTCCAGGAATAGTATCTTGGCTTCGGCGGCAATTACCGCTGCGACCAGCGCCTTCCTCTTAGTGCCCCCAGACAGGTGCTGGCTCTGCTTGTCGGCGAACTTCTCTATCTTGACCCTCTTCACCGCTTCTGCAGCTCTCTCGACCGCCTCTTTGTAGCCGTAGCCTCGATATAATAGATACGCAAGTATAAACTGCTTTGGTGTGGTCCACATGAGCAGCCTGGCCTCCTGCGGCACTATTGCGACCATGTCCCGGATGGTGCTCGGATCATTTGTCACGTCGACCCCGTCTATCGTCGCTTTTCCGGAGCTGAGCATTAGCTCTGTGGTGAGTATCCGGACGAGTGTGGTCTTTCCTGCACCGTTCCTGCCTATGAGTGCGAATATGCCGCTGGCTGGGACGTTAAAGCTGACCTTGTCGAGCGCGGTGGCACCCTTTCCGTAGACCTTTGTTACCTTATCACAGACCAGACGACCCATTGTTCAAGCACCGAGTAACATGACTATCTGGAATATTTAGTGCTTGTGATTTGTTTTCCTTTTCTTTATATTTCTTTAGGTTTATAATAATATTATGGCGTGGGATGAACTGGCTGACGCAAAGTCGTTGAAAGCCGCTGAGAAGGCTCTAGGTGCAAATGGAATCGAGGTTATAATCTCAGAGAATGAGGAGGATGCGAAAAAGAAGGCTGTCGAACTCATCCCGGAGGGCGCAGAAGTGTTTACTGTCACGTCCACTACGGTTGATACCATAGGTCTTACGAAGGAACTGAATGACTCTGGAAGGTACGACTCTGTCAGGAAAAGGCTTTCCCAGATGAGCCGGAACACGCACCAGAAAGAGATGAAGAGTCTCGGTGCAGTGCCGGACTGGGTTGTGGGCAGCGTACATGCAGTAACGGAAGATGGGCAGGTCATGGTGGCATCGCAATCCGGCAGCCAGCTTCCGGCATATCTTTACGGTGCAGCACACGTCATCTGGATTGTCGGCACGCAGAAGATAGTGAAGAACCTCGATCAGGGAATGAAGCGCATATATGAATACACCCTGCCGCTTGAGAACGAACGCGCAAAGAAGGCGTATGGGACGGGAAGCTTTGTCTCGAAGATGGCGATAATCAACAGGGAATCCGCCGTGGGCAGGGTAACTGTAATCTTCGTGAAGGAGAGGCTCGGTTTCTGACTGGAAGGTCGCATTTTATAGTATTTTTATATATTGTGAAAGGATGCATATGCAATAACCTAGCTGGTTCTATGGATATCGGTTTAATCAGGCCGTATGAGGTCGAGTACAACAACAGGGACATCGAAGACCTCCAGAACGCAATCTCTGCGCTGGGCCACAAGGCAAAGAACATCTACGTAGATAACATGGGAGTCCGCATAAACAAAAAGGGGATTTTACTCTCCCAGATAATATCTCGCGACAAGATGGAACCCGTGAATGTTGATGGCGCAATACTTAGGCACTTGGGCTTCATCAAGGACTTCGAGCAGTTTGGGTCGCGGCTCTGGTGCGTCAGCGCGATGGAACAGAAGGGCATGCCAGTCATCAACCCTCTCAGCGCGTGGCTCTGCGCCAGCGACAAGCTGCATTCGTTCATAGTACTCGCAAAACACGGAATCCCGGTGCCGGAGACGGTGTCCACGGAGAACATGTTCATTGCATACAACGCAGTCAAGGAGTACAAGGAGGCTGTCGTCAAGCAGCTCAGGGGTGCGATGGGATTCGGGGTGTTCAGGGTGAACGACGCAGACGTTGCAATGCACATCTTCAGTTACTTCACAAATCTCAGCAAGCCCATCTACGTCCAGAAGTTCCTGGAGAAGAAGGGCGGCGGCGACTTCAGGATAATAGTCGTGGGGGGGCAGGTGATTGGAGGAGAGTTCAGGAAGGGGGAAGAATGGAAAAGCAACATCGCCCAGGGCGCTGCCCCGCTGCCAGCAAAGCTTAATTCGGAACTGGAAGAGCTGGCAGTCAAGACCTCGCATGCATTAGGCCTTGAGTATGCAGGGATAGACATCGCAGAGACAAAGGACGGCTACTATGTCCTGGAAGCGAACCCGTCAATCTCATGGCAGGGATTCAAGATCGCGACAAAGGTAAACCCTGCAGAGCACATAGTCAAGCACCTGATCAGCAAAATAAAGGAGTGACGCGATGCGCTCCATAATCGCTTCCATGACCAAGGACAGGGTCATAGGGAAGTCAAATGCCACCCCATGGCACATCAAGGGCGAGCTTGCACTGTTCAAAAAACTCACCGCTGGGAACACTGTAATCATGGGTAGGAAGACTTTTGAGTCCATAGGCAGGGTTCTGCCCGACAGGCACAATATAATCCTCAGCAAGACGATGCAGCGCGTAGACGGGGCGGATGTCTGTCCCAGCCTCGAAACCGCAATCACAAAAGCGGAGGCTTATGGCAAAGAGATATTCTTCATCGGAGGGGAGAGCCTCTTCGCGCAGACGATTGGCATGGCCGATCGACTTCACATTTCGTACATAAAGAAGGACTTTGATGGTGACAAGTTCTTCCCAGAGATAAGCAAGAAGGAATGGACGGAGGTCTCACGGGAGGATATGGGCGAGTTCGAGCATGTGCTCTACTCACGAAAGGCAGTGCCTTGACTCGGCAGCTTAGTCCAGGACCTCTCCGGATTCGCCCTCCTCTAGGAGCTTTTCGATAGTCTCCCCTGCTTTCTTGAAAGGCTCGAGGATGACTATCTTTGTCTCCTTCGGTGGCTTGTGCACGGTGATGTACTCCTTGTAGCCTCTGCTCTCGGATTTCACTATGTGATAGCCCTCTTTAAGCAGGGACGACATCTTGTCGTACAGCCTGATCTTTCTGAGGTCCAGTATGTCTATGCTAGGCATGGGGATTCCTTTTATTCTATTCTCAGTTACACTTAAATGGAATAGGCGCGTGTATATATCTGTTGTTCCCGGATATGGACTTTCTTGGACGAAAGCGGAGAGGATTAGGCAAAAAAATAGAATTTGTCCGCAGTCCGCTCGGCTGACTCACTTGGCAGAAACCACTTTCGCATTGGCTGTTGGCGTAGTCTGGGGAGTCGGGGCAGGAACGGTAGCGGGACTGTCTCCTCTTCTCGCTGCCTGCTTTAGCTCGGTCGCTGGGGGGCTGCTGGATGATGCTACATCGGCCCAGCTCAGGTCGTCCTCGGACCATTCCACCTCACGTATTGGTTCCGCTTCTGGCTGGCCCATAGGCGTGCTCGGGGAAGTCTTACCCCGGTATGCGTCCTTAATCTTCTGGACTACCTCTGAAAGGTGAATGTGGGTCGCATTCCTCAGCTGCTCGAGGGATAACATCGTTTCTTGTCTGGCATCTGCAACCCTTTTTGCCGTGTCTTCGTCATCTAATGGCAACTTCACTATTAATGATGGTACATTGACGCTCATGACCTCTTCAAGCTGGGTCTTCGGCGTCTCTTCTCCGAGCTTGCTCGGGCTGACCATCTCGAATGACGCCATTAAGCTCTGGACGCCAGCTTCAAGCCTACTCTTTGCGGTGTCTGCAGTTATCGGCTTCCCTTGTGCCTCGGATTGCTTTAGCCCACCGTTAATCTCCGTTGTTATGTTTTTATATCCCGTTATAGCCTGAAGGAGCGTTTTCCAAGACTCATTGAGTGCGCTTTGTACTTCTACTAGTGCGGCATTCTTATCTGCACTTATCATCTGCATTCTGCCGATTGCCTCATTGCTAAGCCGGAGCAGTTCTTCGTCCCTTCTCTGTCGTCTGCTTGCGAGCATCTTCTCAAGGTCTGCGAACACTAAGTTCAAGTCTTCGCCGGCCTTTCGGAGTATACTTGCCTTTGTAGTGCGGACCGAGAGGGACTCTCTTGCCCAGTCCATAGTGAATGTATAATCTATGCCATCAATCTCGATGTCGTGCTCCTCACCCTCCTTCATGGCCTTAAATATCTTGACAGAGTTTATGGAGAGACCTATCTTTTCCTTATCTTTGTCAGCGATCCATGCGCCGTGCTTCTTTCCGGCAAGTCTTATAGTAACAGGTCGCTCCAAGTTAAGCGTGACATTCGTTGTGCTGTTGCTGACCGAGGTACCGTGCACGCTGAGCGCCTCTCTCGTCTCAGATAGTTCTGCGACTTGCCTCTTCGATGCGTTCGCCTGCCAGCTAGCCTTTGCTTTGCCTAGGGCATTGATAGCGCTATCCGCACTTTCCCTGAATACCTGCTGAATGGTTGGAAATTCGGCGAGGTCCGACGCGGTTCCGTCCATCCGTCTGCCTGCGGTTTCCAGCAGTGCGTCAAGACGCTTCAGCTGCTCATTGTCATCATAAAACCTCTTGACCAGGTTATCACCAATTTTCGTCATCTCTTCGGTCTCTGTGCGTACGGATTCCTGCGCAGCTTCTAGTATCAACTTCGCCTTTGATACTGCTTCTCGAATGCCAGCATCGGTATCGGACTTGAAACCGTGCAGGTACATTGAGGCATGAGATGAGTATGCAGAATCATTGCTCCGAATGTCTGCACTATACTTTTCCAGGATCTTTCTCCTTTCATCGGTGAACGTTACAAGCGCCACCTTATGCGCCTGAAGCGCGGAGAGTACCGCACTTACAGATTGTTCAGACACAACCTTGCCATCATGGAGAAGAAGGGGCAAGGAGGTGATGACTCTTCGTTGTTCTATCGATGCGTATGTTTCATCTGCTGTTGGTGATTGTGTTGCCATGATAGTAGCACCTGGTAGATTTCTGCCTGTACGTTAGTCTATTCTGCCCCTTTAAATATCTTGATATTGCATTCGGTTTTTCGACGTGTCTGCCCCTGTGCGAAGATAGGTGGGTTTTTAATAATGTTTAGGGCATATATCATCTCTGTGCGATCGTAGTCTAGCCTGGTAGGACATTACCTTGCCAAGGTAGTAACCCGGGTTCAAATCCCGGCGGTCGCACTTCTTTTTATGAGGCAGGCAGATAGATGTTACCTGACAAGTTCGCGCAAGCCAGAAATATCGCAAAACCGCCATTTCTAATTGCGGTATTATGGGAGAGCAAAGGAAAGCCGTGAAACGCACCCTAGCAAAAACAGTTCCAGAGCCGTTGACAGCAATGAGGAGGCACAATCCCCTTCTAGACTTCTTCGTGAAAGACGGCCGTCTAGTAAAGCCATGCTGCAGCGGGAACCGTGTAACGGGTAGCTGCTGCTAAAGACCCCTCTGCTCTTTCTCAAGTGAACGTATATAAAGCACAAAAGCGGTTGATTGACCATGAATGCTATGCGGGCTGGCGATGGTATGCCGACGAGCGCCTTCAATCATGCGAAAGCTCATATCCATGTGATAAGGGCCATCGTGGAGGACGTGAGGCTTGAGATACACACGATACTTCATCCGGCGCAGCACGATATGAGGATAAGGCGCATGCTCGGCGCAGAGGCAGGGCAGTTCCTTGGAAGAAGCTACTCCGACAGGATCAATATTCTGAAGTTGCCCAAGACGCTCAGGGATTTCGACAACGGCATCGCCAATATCTTGGCGACTGGCGGCGCAGGGGTTGAGGAGAAGGTGCCAGGTATATGCACACAACTGAAGAGATTCGGCAGTTATGCGAATTCTTTCCCGAGGGGTACTGCACCAGCGGCGAGCTTACAGACATGGAGTGACGACCACTTTCTGCGGCAGCTCATCGAGCTGGACGCTTTTCTCGGGAACATCGAAGCCATGCTCAACGACCCTCTGAGGGAAGAGAGGAGAAGGTAGCAAGGCATTTTAGACCTTGGCTATTAATATATTCCATCGATGCGAGCGTAGTCTAGCCTGGTAGGACTTCGCCCCTCCAAGGCGAAGGCCCGGGTTCAAATCCCGGCGCTCGCATTCTACTATTCTGGCAAAATAGTTCAAATCCCCCACATAAAGCTTTAAATAAATATGGGTTCATAAGAATAGCGTATGCCAGACTACTACAATACCTCAAAAAGAATTGACGTTGTATATGGAAAGGTAACATCTAACGATAGCGTAACGCCGGCGAACAAGGAAGCGATAGACAACCACTTATCTTATATGCGCGCCCGTGGCGTGGATCCAAAGACACTGATAAAGCACCTATATTGCCTCGACTGGTTCTTCAGATGTTTAGAGAGAGTGAACGTCGCAAAGGCAGATAGAACAGATATAGAGAGGGCGATGGCAAAGGTAGAAGGATCCTCGCTATCAACCGAAACA
This sequence comes from Microcaldota archaeon, assembly GCA_021817125.1. Taxonomy (GTDB): domain Archaea; phylum Micrarchaeota; class Micrarchaeia; order Micrarchaeales; family CABMGC01; genus JAKAWC01. The sequence goes on along the minus strand of JAKAWC010000008.1, from coordinate 13,649 downwards.
AAGCGCGACATACGAGCGGTGGTAAAGGCTTTTTATAAGCACCTTCTGGGTGACGACCTGGCATACCCTAAACAAGTGGCGTGGATTAAGACCACAAACAGGAAAGGCAAAAGAACGTTGCCGGAAGACTTACTCACTGAGGACGACATAATAGCAATGATGGAGAACACGAAATACATAAGGAACAAGACGATAATCGCGGTGCTGTTCGACTCTGGAATCCGGGTAGGGGAATTACTGAGCATGAGGATAAAAGACGTTGACCTAAAGAGCAATCCTGCGCATATAACTGTAAACGGGAAAACAGGCATGAGGAAAATACCGATAATGTTTAGTGTGCCTTATCTATCGAAGTATCTGAACGACATAGGCAAGGCGAAGCCGGAGAGCTGCCTTTGGTACGAGATAGGGACATCCACGAGCAAGGAGCGACAGTTGCAGTATAATGCAGCAAGGAAGATGCTAAAGGACACGGCCGTTAAGGCGGGTATCGAGAAGCGTTGCAACCCGCACAATTTCAGGCACTCAAGGGCGTCTTACTATGCCAATAAACTGACGGAACAGCAGCTAAAGTCGTTCTTCGGTTGGACCGGCGATAGCAGGATGGCCTCAGTGTATGTGCACCTTTCGGGAAGGGATATAGACAACGCGGTGCAAACTGCAAACGGAATTAAGGTGGAAAATATAACAACAGAACCGAAGCTGAAAGCTAAGATATGCCAAAGGTGCCAATTACAAAATCCAGTGGAGTCGCAATACTGCAATAGATGCGGGAACCCGTTAGATATCGATTTTACTATGCAGGTGCAGAAACACGAAGTCAATATGAAGGAAGCAGTGGCAGAGGCCTTGAAGGACCCGAATGCGATAGAGGAGATAGTCCATGCGTATCTTTTGATGCAGGGAAAGAAGGGAAAGAAGTTTAAATAGTTGGAAAAAAGATGTTAACATGAGCTATAAATCTGTATGGGATTTTGGAAGAGGAGGTAAATCTAATTACAGCGTTCATGGAATTGGTGAATATCCAAGTAAGATACGACCTATTGTTTTCTCACATATTGTTGAGAGGTTTTCAAACAAGGGCGATACTATCTTAGATCCTTTTGCCGGATCAGGCACAGTTGCAGTAGAAGCCAAACTACAAGGACGGAACTCAATTAATTACGATATTAATTCAAAGGCAATAGAATTAACCAAAACAAAACTAAACCAACTAGACAGACCTCAAGAAATGGTTAATGCCTACAAAGAATTAATCGCAGACCTGCAAGAGGATTTTCAAACAGTATTGGGGAACGGCGACCTCAAACACAAAAACGATGCTAAAAGGATACAAGCACAAAAGGAAGTTAAAAAATTAGAAAGTATATTGGATAACTTAAAAGTTCCAGGCTCAGAGTATTACAAAACAACCCACATTGCAGAAGTAAAGGATAGTAGGAAATTAAATCTAAATAACGAAAGCATAGACGCAGTTATGACTGATATTCCCTATGCAAGCATGATAAAATATTCAGACCTGCCCGACGATCTAAGTACGATAGAAGATTACAGTAAATTCCTAAACGAAATAGCTAAATCATTCAGTGAAATGTGGAGAGTATTAAAAAAAGATAAATACTGTGTTGTGTTTGTAGCTGATTATAGAGTAGGTGCATCAAGGCAGATTTTACCTGTCCATTCTGATGTGATAAACATAATGCGAGAGCTAGGGTTCACTCTGTTTGATTTATACATTTGGCGTTATTATAGAAGTGGAGGATTCAGACCATTTGGCAAAAAGCCTTTCCAGGCCATGAATATCCATTCCTATATCCTTGTATTCCATAAGCCTGACGGAGCAGAGTTAAATAAGGCTAATCGTGCACCAAGATATAGACAAAAATTAGTTGAAAAGTTAGAAAGAAATTCTAGAGCACACGCTTAAAATTAATAGTGCCACCCCCAACCGAATACTCTAATATCATTGGTGGTTTTGTTCCTGCTACATTTTTCTTTGCCAGGTTTATCACTTTGGTGGGTGCATTAAACCCAACCAAAACAGGCTGTATCTTATTTTTTGAGGTTTGAGAGTCATCACCAAATACTAACTGTGCCATCCATTTTGTATAATCCTCAATTTGCCTCACACTGGCCTCAGTAAGCGTACCTTTCTTAAGCTCTATTACTGTAGCCCTGTGCCTAACTTTATCCGTTTTATGGATGCAAAGTACGTCTACTTTTTCTCCACCTATGCCATAAAGTACATTATTACCAAAATATTCCAATTCATCAGGATTTCCTATAATGTCTTTAATGATCGGCTTGCTCTTGTCAATATTCTCCATCATCCATGCTTCAAGAAATGCCTCTACTTTCAGTTCCCCGCTTGAGTCTGTGTCAAGTGGAATCACTATTTGTTGGGATTTGGAAGGTTTATATGCTTGGAAGCGATTATTGGTGGAGGCTCTGCAATTAGTCTCAAAAATTACCTGAAGTTTTCTAAACTCTTCTGGCAGAATGTGGGTTATACTTCGCGCCCTGCCTTCGCCAGAAGTTTTCCTAAATAGCATAGTCCATAATACTGGCAAGTCGGCCTTTATGAAGTTCCTATCTATATATGCGGTATTATCGTCTATAGGATCGTCAAAAACTTTAACCGGCTCTATTAAAACCCGGTTTGGTAAGATATGATAGTCTAACTGTTTCTTGCAATCCCTACATACTTTTTCCCCTGTGTTGGCATCAGCTTTTTCAGATAAATTGGTACCACAAAAAGGACATTTTCCAAGAACTTTTTTACCGTTAGAACCGAGCGGGCCGACAGAGCTCGATAAACCATCAATATCAGAATCGTCAAAAAACGGTTGGCTGACAACTTTGAATATGCCTCTAAAGCCCCTATCAAATTTCGATTCTTCCTTTCTCATTTGATAAAAGATAATATAGTCTCCAATTCTCAAAGTTACTAAATCAGCTATTAAGCCATAATAAGAAGTATTTGGTCTTTTTGTGCCTGTCTTTTTCATAACGCTGATTTTATTTGGGTTTTTTATTCCGCAGAATAACCTATCTCTATGGACAGGATAACTATCTGCATCAACTACAAAAACATGGGCTCCTGGAAATGGCATACTAATACGCAATGTCAATGAATCGAAACATAAATAAAGACATCGATTTTACAAACCATCACACCAATTGGGAACATTTAAATATTTACTCTACTATAAATATGAGTAGTAAAGTAAAAGGTATATCTTCGGGGAAACTGGAACACCACATACTTATCTACCTTAATGACGAGCTCTCGACCTGGCTCGGCGTAAAAGCAGCCTGGGGCTATATAAAGATATTGAAGTGCTGCTACTGAGCTCCGCATCGCTCCCGTAGACTTCCACTAATTCCTATCATTTTAAATATATACCTAAATATAAGTTCGTGTAGCTAAGTAAAAGGTTTTATCTTGAAAAAGCTACACAACCGCATGCTCCTTTATCTCAACGACGAGCTCTCGGCTTGGCTATCGCAGAAAGCCGGCCAGGGCTACAAGAAGGCCACTCTAGTCCGAAAAGTGCTCAATGATTATCGAAAAGAGGAGATGGTGCGCGATGGAAGCTCAAACTGAAGAGGACAAGAGGGCAGCCAGGCGCGAGGCACAGGCCGAGGCCCTAGCTTTCTTCATAAAAGAGCCCAAGGCCATAACCGACCCGACGCTCAAGATCGGCGTGGACTTCTTCAAGGAGCGCATAGCACAGGAGCTTGAGAGGCATGCCAAAGGCTTGGGGAATCAGCATACCCTAAAGGTGGTTAGATAATGTCGCTTCGGCCCAATTCACCCCTCGCTTCGCTCGCCCCCTCTTGGGCCTACGCTCCGACCTTCTTAGGAAGAAGGTCAGCCAAGAATGACGGGCTCGCAAGCGAGCAAGAGGACCCCTACTTTCCCGTTGGAAAGTTAGGCTTCGCTTCGCTCCGCCTACCGGTGCCCTCTTGCTCGCCCAGCACGGTGCCGGTGGGGTGTGCGACACCCCACCTCGCCCTTCGGGCGCACCGTGGGGCTCGCCCGTCAAAACCTTCTTTTAGCCAGGAGTTCCCTCCGGTCAGCTCGCCTAAAAGAAGTTTTATCAAGAAAAGGGGGCTGAAATCAGGCTATAACCACTTAAAAACAACGACCCACAAGATGCCTAAAACTACCACACCGCCAATAACAAACTGGCCAAGATTAGAACCGAAGTCTTTTATCGGAAGGAATAGGAAAGCTAAGATAAATATCGCAGTTAGAAGGGCCATTATGAGCTTTGCACTTATCATTATAATCCCAATGAGTATGATGGCTAAAGATATATAAACGTTAGTTAAACTCTTTCGACGTTTGGGGCTCTGTGTTTTCCTGAAAAAAGACGCAGAAAATAATATTTAAGGTGCAAACATGACACAACAACAACTGACCACCCTCGCGGAATGGGCGGAGTCGGAGAACAAGAGAATGGAGCAGGAACAACAGCAGGCATGGGACAGGAACGACTACAAGCCGTTCCTGAAATTGCAGGTCGGCGAGACGCCCGTGCGTTTCGCGGACGCGCCGCCCAGGACGAACGCCGTCATGCGCGGAAAGCGCATCTTCAGGGTGCAGTTCCACGGCGGCGAGTATGACCTCGCCGTAAAGGAAACCTCGCCGCTCTACAGGGAGCTGGCGAAGTCGCTCGCAAAGGGCGAGCGCGCACTCACGATAGTCCGCGTGGGCAAGGGAAAGGCTGACACGAAATACAGCATAAAACAGCAATAAAGCTCGGTTCCGATGGAAAAATCCCCCATAAGTAGAGGAAGGAGGTTGTCCGTAGTCGAGCACGCCGTCCTTCTCGGCGTCCTGTGGGGCGCGCTCTACCTCGCAGGCGTCTTCCGCCTGCTCCCGTTCAGCGTGCCCCTGCTCGCTCTGGTCGCGCTGTACGCCCTGTTCTGGCTCGCAGTGGGCCGCAGGCCCATAAAGGGAGGCGTATACCAGGACTCGGTCGCATATGTGCCGAACCGATATACCTCAACCGGCGCGCTGACGCGGGACTCGCCGGAGATGGCCAAGGTCTACAGGAAGCGGATGGATTTCAAGGCGTACATAAGGGACAGGAACAACCGGAACCTGTTCATAACGGGAAGGTCGGGCTCCGGCAAGTCAACGCTGATGCGCTACCTGATAAACCTCTTCCCGGAGTCGAGCAAGACCATCTTCTCATTCAAGGCGGGCGACGAGTACCTAAAGCTCGGCATACCCATACTGCGCGTCGCCGACTACGCCGGCAACCCGTTCCAGGATAGGGAGGCTTTCGTGCAGGCGTTCCTCGTGACCTACCCCATAACCTCGCAGGGCGTCGTCGCCGCTTCCGTCCAGAACCTTCTCCGGAGCATTTTAAAGCGGAGCAATTCGTGGAGGTCGTTGCACTCCAACATCGAGGGCGAGATGGCTAAGGAGAAGTCCGGCAGCGTGACCAGCTCCGCCTACGCCTACATTCTCCAAAAGCTCGCCGACCTTGAGCTTCCTAGCTCCGCCAGCGGCCTCACGGCGACAGGGAGCTTCGTCCTTGACTTCTCCGGGCTCAACGAGGCCGCGAAGTCCTTCTACGCCGAGCTATACCTGCGCCAGAAGTGGCACGAGATCGAGGCGAGCGCGCCGGAGCCCATGAAACACATCATGGTCATAGACGAGGCCCACAGGCTACTGAAGTCAGAGGCGACCATCTTCGGCGAGGTCGCCAGGCTCATCCGGTCGAAGGGCGCGCTCTGGTGCGGCACCCAGAACTATTCCGACCTTGAGCCTGAGGTGAGGAACCAATTCACCATGCAGCTGCTTTTCAGCACCAAGAGCGAGAGAGACCTGCGGGCCCTTAAGGAGATAAACGCGCTCCTGCCCTTCGTGGCCGTGGAGCTCAGGGACCACTATTTTACGGACGTTGCGATGTGCAATGTCCGCAACTCGATACCGATATACACGACGGAGATAAGCAGGCTCAACGACTGTAAGGCGAATTATATCAAAGCGGAGTTGCCCGATGTGTCTGTGGAGTTGCCGCAACCGGAGGAAGTGCAGGATTACACCCAAAAGATAATGGAAATGCTCAATCAAGAGGCAAGCTGGCCAAACAAGCTCGCCAAACGGCTTATTGAAGAGGAAAGCATGGATTTGGGAAAGGCGAAGTTCATAGTGAGCAAGGCATTGCAGAGGCTACAGAAAGACGGTGAGGTCGATAGGCAGATGTTGCCTTTGGGAAACATAGAGGTAATGTTGTACTACAGAAAAGACCCTGCCATGTCGGGATTGCACAAGTTCATGGAAAGAGAGGTAACGAAGAAGCTTGAAGCACAGAGCATAACCTACGAGCTGGCAATGACAGGGGAGGACAAGCCCGATATAATGACAAAGAATTTTGATATTGAGATAGAAACAGGGTTGAAACATGATATTAGTGAATTGGCAAGGAAATTAACAAACGCGACAAAGAAAACTTATATTGTGGTGCCTAGCGAAGTAGAGTTAGAGCACTACAGAAGAGCAATAGATAATCCTGCTGTAGTAACTACACGGTTTGAAGATAGTATTTCATTTAAATGAATGGCAAACCCTTCGGCGTTTGACCGTCAAGGAGAAGATGGCTTAAATACCCACATGCTAAACCTACTCCTATTGCTTTTTTATCATTGTCGACATCAAAAGACTTGAAGAGTTCTGCAACGCCATAAATTATTGTCCCTCCGGTAGCAAAACTATGTCCTAATGCCCTATGATTTGGATTTGTTGCCGGCTCTAAGAGATCGGGCAATTCCCCAGCTACCGCGCCTCCAAGAATCGAAATAATCAAACTTCCGGGATTTATCTTTTCATTTTGTACTAATCTGGCTCCTATGTAGCCACAGCCACCTGATATTGCTCCAGCCAATAAATGGGTATCTTGATTTGGCATTTTAACACCATCAGCTGAATTTAAGCTTCCAGAGTAGGCTAAGAGCGATGCCAAGCCCTATCAATACCCATCCTATTGGATTCTGCAGATATGCCACGAAGACCACGCCTCCCACAATCAATGCTGCAGGACCCGTGCCTGCTCCGAGTTTCAAAGGTAGAACCATTTTCTCACCAATATATGTAGGATTGTGATAAATAACTATATAAACTTTACGCTTATTGTAGGAATTTATAGATGTCCTTTTAAAGATATGTTTTCTATGTTAAACTGGTGATTCTATGGAGAAGGAGTCGAAAGAGGAGCGGTTTAAGCGGATCGCAGCTCGCCGGACGAAGCGTATATTAGAAGATTTGAGAAGGTTAGGCAACTGTGCAAACAAGGGCACTTATGCGTATACTCTGGCAGATGTAAATAAAATTTTCTCTGCAATCGACGATGCAACACAGAACGCTAAAGCGCGTTTCACTAAAGAGAAGACAGAATTCACACTATAATATGATACTCCCATACGCTCAAAACATAGACAAATAGCCCATGGTTCGAAAGGAGGTATATTAAAGTATATTAAATAATATCGTTTGCGAACCGCCACTTAATGGCTAATATCGGCGCTCGCATTTTTGCGTGAAAGGATGACGACTTACGCTGTTCTGCCCGGGTTCGGCATATTTGATGAGTCCAAGAAGGATTACAGGGACTACCTTGACAGGTTCGTGGCGCTTGTGAAGAAGAAGAATGTCAGCGAAGTCGTCCTTTGCGGCGGTGCAACCGATTCAGGCGCACCCGGCAAGACCGAGGCGGGCACTATGGCAGAGTACCTTAGACCCTTACTAGATCCCGATATCAGGGTGCATCTCGAGGACCGATCTCTCTCGTCGAAGGAGAACGTGGAGTTCGCGAAGCGGTTTCTGGACCTGGAGGGTGGCAACCATGTCTTCCTCGTCTCTGACGGCGTCAGGTTCTTCAAGATGATGTGGTTCGTCCTCCATTTCTGGTTCGGCATGGGCGAAACGGAGATAGCAAAGTACTGGCACGACCTTCAGGAGGAGATATATGCCAACCCGAAGAAGCCTGACAGAGCGCTGAGGCTGAGAGAGATCTCTCGACGGCTGAGATACAAGAACGTCGCTGTCATCATAGATAAAATCCATAGAAGCTACAGGGAAGCCGTCCACCCCCTGGTTACGGACACACTTGAGATAGAGGCCCTTTACGATAAGGATATCGAAACCCTTGCCGCAGACATAACGCGGATCAAGACCAGCAGATTGGGGATCTGAAATGCCGCGCATATTCTATGTCATACACGGTGCCATACAGGGCGTCGGCTACCGCAACCTTGTCAGGACTGTCGCAAAACGCAACGGCATACGCGGTTGGGTAAGGAACATGGGCGACGGCAGCGTCCGCGCACTTGCCATCGGCGACGATGCGTCGCTCAGGGCGTTCGAGGAAGGGATAAACGTCTCCGTGAGATACGGCCCACAGGTGTTCGCCATCGAGAAGCACGCCGAGGGCGATGCTGGGTTCCCAAAAGATGACAAGGAGCACACGGATTTCCTGATTGAGCGGGAGAAGCACCAGGATTAGATGTTGTAGCTCTCGCCTATCCTAGGTATGGTGACCCTGTACCTGCTTGTGAACGCCGACTTGAGGTCCTCCATCTTCTCGGGCTCTCCGTGGACGATGTAGATGTACCTGAGCCCTTTTATCCGCTTTGGAATGAGCTCGAGCTGCTTCCTGTCAGCGTGCGCAGACATGTGGAACGTCTCGACCTTCAGGTTTATCTTGACCTTCTTCTTGTCTATCTCAAACTCCCTCGCGCCCTCCTGCAGCTTCCGTCCGCCAGTACCCTGCGGCTGGTAGCCTATGAGTATGAGCTTGTTGGCAGAGTTGCCGCCCCACTTTGTGAGGTAGTAAAGCACCGGACCGCCGGTGACCATCCCGCTTGTCGTCACGACTATGCAGCTCTCCTGGATCCGGGCAATCTTGCCCCTCATGTCCCGTCCCTCGATGGGGGTGAAGTTCGGGCTATGGAACGGGTCATAGTCGCTCATTAGTATCCTCATCTGCAGCTCCTTCCTGCAGAATATGACGTTGTGCCGGTGTATCCTCATGGTCTTGTTTATCATGCCGTCGACATATATCGGGACCTTCGGGATGAGCCCCGAGTTTATGTAATCGTCAAGGAAGAGCAGTATCTCCTGCGCCCTCCCGACAGCGAAGCTTGGGATTATTATCTTGCCCCCCTGCAGTATTGTGTCCTTTATGCTCTTCAGGAAGAGCGGCGCCTGCTCTTTTTCGTTTGCCTTTATGTCGGTCTTGGCGCCGTACGTCGACTCGGTTATGAGCGCGTCTGCCTTGAGGTTCTCGAGGTCTGCGCCTTCCAGCAGCCTCGTCTGCGTGAGGTTTATGTCCCCGGTGTAGATTATCGACCTCTTCCCGTCGCTCACCCGTATCAACGCGCTGCCGACTATGTGCCCCGCAGGGATAAACTCACACTTCAGGTCCTTTATCTGGAACTCCTTCTTGTAGTCTATTATCTTGAAGTGCTTTGAAAGTGCGTCAAGCCCCTCCTTCGTCACGTCTTTCGGCTCCGTCAGGTGCATGTAGTCCGCGATGAGCACGTTCATGAGCTCCATTGTCGGCTTCGTCGTGTACGTAGGCCCCCTGTATCCCCGCGAGTATGCGTGCGGCAGGTATGCGCTGTGGTCCATGTGCGCGTGCGATATGAGTATCGCATCCACCTCCCTCAGCTCCTTGTCTGTTATGCTCGGAAACGCGTTGTCTTCTGGCCTTACGCCAGCATCAAGCAGTATCTTCGCCTTGTCTGTGCTTATCATGATGCAGCTCCTTCCTACTTCTTGTGCCGCACCGTAAAATGTTATCTTCATTGTTTTCACTTTTATTCTTTCTATTTTCTTTTCTGTTATTCTTTCTTTTGGTTTTATTGGTTTGTTTTGTCTTCTCTCGTCTGCTTCTCGGACGCTGTCGAGACTAAGTTACATAAGTAACCAAGTTTCTTAATCTGTTCGCTTCGCCCTTTCCTTACTCGTCTTCGTCGTCCTTCTCTCCTTTCTTGTCCTTTATTATGGCGATGTCTGCGAGGCTTACCTCCATGTGCTGTGGTTCCTGCATCGACCTCTTGCTGCCGCCCTCCCTCCTTCCCTGCGACCTTCGCTGCATTCCAGAGAGCTTCCTAAGATTAGTGTAAAGTTCATCGAGCTTCTTCTCCTGCTCGCCGATGAGTTTCTCCTGCTCCTCCAGCTTCTTCTTGCACTCTTCTATGTCCCTTGCTATGAAGTCCGCCTTCTTCCTCATCCTGAAGCCCTTGAGCGCCTCGTTGAGCTCTTCATCAACCTGCTTTATCTGCCTGACGAGGTCCTTCTCGGCGCTGAGTGAGCCGGCCTCAGTCGCGATCCTGAACTCGAGCTTCTCCTTCATCCTCCTCAGAAAACCGATGTTCTTGGTCTTCTTCTGAGGCTCCATCGTGACCAGCTTCGCGATTGCCTGCTGCTCCGCCTGCTTGTATGCGACCCTTCGCCTGAGCCTCCTGATCTCATCGATTATTGCGCCCCTCTTCTTCCGCTCGTCATCGATGGCTGCCCTTATGCCGTCGAGCTCGATGTCCTTCGGGCTCTTGGGTATTGCATCGACCTTCGCCGTAGAGCTCGCAGGGGCTGGGGTGTTGTTGACGGGTCTAGTCTCCGCCTTCTGTGCTTCCTGCCTCTCTGTCTTTCCCTCCTCGTTCAGTAAATCGCCTTCTCTGATAAGACTAGATCGTAAATATCAAGTAGCTTGTCCGTTACCTTCTTGACTGAGAACTCTCTTGCAGTCTCGATTGCTTGTTCTTTATATGTATCCGAGTTATTTAAAACCCTTTCTATCTTCTGGGCACACCTTATATAGTCGCCTGGCTTGAACTTCTCGCCATTTTTCCCGTTGGTTATCATGTTCTTCAGTGCGAGGTAATCCGCCCCTACGACAGGCTTGCCCGTGGCCATCGCCTCGAGGCAGACAATGCCGTGCGTCTCGAACGTTGACGGCAGGCAGAGGACGTCGGATGATGCGTAGACGTTCGCTAGCTGTTCCTGCGGCACAAAGCCTACAAAGTTCACGTTCCCGTTTAGCCCGATAGAACGGGCATAGTCTTGGTAGTAGCGCTCTGCCGGCCCTGTGCCACCTATTATGACATGGACGTCCTTGTTCCGCTCGATCAGGAGCTTTGACGCCATGAGGAACGTCTCGAGCTTCTTCTCCCGGCTAAGCCTTCCAAGGTAGAGCACAACCCTGTCCTTCTTCTGAATCCCGAGGTTCCTCCGTATCCCGTTGCCGCCGACTCGGGGATTGAACACATTCATATCTACGCTGTTCGGCAGTTCGGAGAGCCGGGCGACGCCTGCCTTCCTAAGCATGTTTGCGATAGGTTCCGACGGGACGGTGGTCAGGTCACAGGACCTGTAGAAGAACTTGACGTACTCCCACAGGTACTTCGACGTGAACTTCTTAAGGTACTTGTTTTTGGGATAGTACGCCTTCACTATCTCCTTGTTATTTACTATAGTGTGGAACGAGCCGACTATTGGGTAGCCGAGGAACTTTGATGCCATGAGCCCCGTGAATCCCATGAAGAATGGCGTGTGCGAGTGTATCACATCGAGATCCAGCTTCCTGAGCTTCCCTATGTTCTTGTAGGGGAAGAGCGCAACCTTGTACTGGGGGTACTGCTTCAGCCTCACTCCGGTCGAGATGAACGTTCTGTCATTCGAGTACTTGCGCTTCGCCTTTCGGTCGCCACTCGCAAATATGAATACCCTGTGGCCCCTCCGCTCTAGTTCGTTCTTAAAGTTCTGCATCGATGTGACCACTCCATCGACGTTCGGAGAATAAGTGTCCGTGTAGAAGGCTATGTTTAACTTTCTCATGATACGCACTGTGCCGTGATGACTCTGGGGAACCAAGGTTCTTAGAGTTTTATAGCCTCCCCGCCCGACTGCTTTATCTTCTCCAGCGCCTTCTTCGAGAAGTTTGTTGCCTTGATCACGGCGGGTTTCCTGAGGACGCCGTCGCTAAGGACCTTGTAGCCCCTCAACTCCAGAGCTGGTTTCGCGTCCTTCGACTTCTCTGCCATCTTTGACAAAACGTTAAGGTCGATCTCCTTCAGCTCGACATGCTCCCACTGGTTGAACCCCTTGCTTCGGATGCGCTCCGGTTCGTACTTGACTATGTAGGTCCACTTGTGCTTCTTCCCTCCCTTCCCGACCCCACCGCGGTCTCCCGCGCCTCTCGCGTTCTTGATGTTGCCTACGCCCCACCTTCGCGTTCCGAGGTACTTCCTCGCCCTTTTCTTCTGTCGGATAACCATAATATTCACATCATTCTCTTTACGAGTTCCATGATCTTCTCGCCTCGGTAGCCCAGGTCTCCGCCAGCATTGAAGCCCGCCTTTATGTCGCGGTAGCCCCTCCTTGGCGGCTTCATGTGGAGCGGCATCTTTATCCCAAGGTCCTTCGGCGTCTTCTTTCCCGACACGAGCTCGGATACGCTGCCAGTCGGCTTTAAGCCCTTCTTCGCGAGCAACTTCTCCACCAAATCCTGAGGGACCTCACCGTAGGTTATATAATCGTTGCACTTTCTCACCATGCCGAGGTTCGACTTGGTCCCGAATACAAACGAGAGGTTGTTTATGCGCTTCAGGTTGAGCCTGTCAAGCGTGTGCGAGATCGATTCACGCACGTTGTTCGTCCCCCTGACGCGTACGACTGCCAGTAGCTTATTTTCGACTGTTGCTGCCATAAGAAGCACTGTCTTAATACACTATACTTACCCATAAAGGTTTTTAACCCTATCTCCCTGCAGGTAGGGCGACGATTGCCCGACGTTTCTGGTTGCCGGTCCTCAGGCCATCACCTGACTTTATTAACAGGGAGAGTGGCAGGTGTAGCTGCTCTTGCGGCTGCTCTGAGAGCTGAAGCCGCAGAATCACTCGCTGCAACAAACGCCGAGTAGCCTTCCATGCTTGCGTTCTTGTTGTCCGTCCTGAGAACAGCGATGAAAGCGTCAGTGCCCTTTTCTAATGACTTATGTGCTCTATAGCCCACTTTTACGCCCAGTGATCTTGCATAATCCAATTTGGACTTTATCTCTGTCAGCATACCATTGTAAGTAGGCATATCAGCCTCAAGTCCATCGGCACGCAACGCTTCGATAAACTGGCTATTGTCTTTTGAGAGCAAGCCATAAAACTTGGAGGTCTGCTTTTCCCCCAAGCTACGCAGATAGATAAATCTTGGGACTATGCGTTCGTCTCTAAAACGCGCATAGTCTTCGATAAAAGCATCGAGACCCAGCCTCATCTGCGTCGTGTGTATAAATCGCTCATCGTTAGGTATCAACACCATCCTCGAGTATGCTGCAAGATCCGCGGTCTCCTCTTTATCGAGTCTGCCAGCTCTGAGGCTCTCTATCAACTCTGCGAGCCTTGCGGCATCGGTGGTCACGTCTCTGGGAACCATTCTGACCTTGCAGAGTTCCTGCAGATACAATAGCCTAGGTATAACTCTACTCTCAAGACTGTAACCAGCTATTGGAGGGAATCTTTTTACGAGGTCTATGAATACCTCCTTGCCTCCCCACCACTTTGCCTTGTCATCCAGACCTTCTCCTTCTGCAGGATTGAAACCAGCTATTGGAGGGAATCTTTTTACGAGGTCCATC
>JAKAWC010000029.1 GCA_021817125.1 Microcaldota archaeon | reverse complement strand
ACAGCTATGCAATGCAGATGTCACTGTACATGTCATCGAAACTACAGGGTACGAATTACATCGAAAATTTAACGAACATTCTGCAGCCATCTGTTTCCTCGGAACCGTACAAATCTTAAAGTGTTACGCGGCTCCTGCGGAGTGACGTGCTCTATCTTTTGGGAGCGCCGTAGTGCATGTCGGGCACAGATGCGGTGTCTTCAGGAGAGACTCTTGTCGTATTGAATGAGGATGGGAGGTCTATGGTGACATGGAACGCGCTCTCATACCACATGGTGACCAGGGTCTTGGCCCGCTGCGACTTGCACGCTATCTGGGCGTCTATCTCACCGAGTCTACTGCCCTTACACTCAATCTGTGCGAATATGTTGGGAAAGCCTGCTTCTTCTGCCCGTTCCTGTGCGTGCTTCCAACGCAACGGGTCAGTCTCCTGTGCCGCGATGGCACTATCCAGCTCTTCGAGCGACTTGACTATCGCCGCCTGTTCATACGCCAGTCTGATGAGCGTATCGCCATCCGGTTTTCGGGATATCCACTGGAGGAGACCCATGTCCCTATGATTCGCCTGCTTGATCGCCAGCTCAAGGACGCGTCTGCTTGAGATGGAGTCGAGGATGGCGAGGCTCCGGGCAAGTCTCCTTGAAGCCTTTGGACCAAGGCCGCAACGCTCCAGTTCGCCGACATACCTTATTGTGGCGGCCTCTATGCCTGGCCGTATGGCCGCAGGCAGCTCATCGGATGCATTCCTGAATGCAGACACCAGGCGCCTGATATCCGGATCCCGCAGCGTTGCAGGGTGGGTGCGCGTCATGCTCTTAGCTGGGCCTTGCCTGCTATAAAAAGATTTGTTTACGACCTGGCGCGGCTTTTTCCGAGCACCTTCATGGTGCGCATCTGGGATGACTTCCCGAGGCCATAGTAGAGCAGCAACAGGTTGACGATGATGAACACGACCATTAACTGCAACTGGTATGCGTTCAGGAGCAGCACTATGCTCGTCGCCTGGACGCTGCCGATCCCGAAGAGGTAGAGGAAAGAAGCGAGGACCGAGAACTGGCACCCGCAGCTGGCGATCGCGCCGCCGATTAGCGGAGTTATTGCACTTGCCAGCCCCTCTTCGACGCTCGCACTGGACAGTTGCATGTGGGTCTTGAGATTATGGATGCTAGTGGCGAGGAGCACGCCAGAGGTTACGACCAGCGCATAGACCAAATAGATTGGCACTGTGAGCAGGAAGACTCCACTATTGCTGGAGAGGATCAGGTACCTGAAGAGATAGTAGTAGGCGATGACGCCGATCGCCGCTATGGCGACGTACAGTGGAGAGACGAATATTTCCCTGAGGGCGGTCACCCTTGTCTTGAGCTGCCGTTTCAACATGTCAGTATCCCGTTGCCTGTTCTATCTTCTGTATCGCTGGAAGCTGGCATGCGGATACGCTCGCGTTGTTGTTCATCGACTTGCATATCATTGCCACATAGAGGTCGGCAGCCGCATACTCCGAGTATGAGAACTGGTCGCGAGGTGCAGCCAGCTGTGCGAGCACCTGGTTATGCGTCATGTAAGTGAGCGGAAGCTTGTTCGTCTGTGGGGTGGAGTTGCCAAACACCACCGCATCTGCGCCTCCGACCTGGTAGTTGCCCCAGATCGTGTACGGGGTGCCCTGGAAGTTGTTGAGCTCAAGTATATAGTGGAACGCGTCTATGTATGCCTTGTTATCCGTAGCGTTGACCTCCTGCTGCATCGTCGCGAACGGCTGCAGGCTGAAGCCTTGAGATATTGGCTCTGTATTCTCCATCGCTATGAAGTTTATGTACCTGCTGTTGTAGAATGACCCGAATGTGAACCCGGCGTCGCTGTACGTTGCCGGAGACCAATAGAGCGTCGGCACATCTTGGTCGCCGAGCGAGCTGTATCCCTTGAAGAGGTATGTGAAGTTGCCGAATCTGGACAGGGCGAGCGCCATGGCCCACCTGTTCTCTCCGCAGAAGATGCACGTTATAGAGCCGAGGTAAACTACCGATAGCTTTCCGTTCACGGTTATGGGGTTTACGTTCTTTACAGATGCCTGTACGGTGTTGTTTATCGACCCGTTGAGCAGCATCTCCCCTGCCTTCTCGAAGTATGCGTTCTGTGCGTTGTTGATGACAGCGAGCTCGGAGGCGTTGAGCGGCGCGTTTATGTCAGTAAGTCTGCTGCCGAACGTCTGATTCTGTGTTATAACTGGGTTGCCCTGGGACGATAGGTTAGGTTGTATCAGTGGGCCGGTCACGTTGAAGCCGGCGAGCATCTTTGTCGAATTGCCGGTGGCGTTGCCTGAAGAGCCGCCCGGCGCGTGGAAGGCCACGTTTATCGCCAGTAGGGCTAGCGCCATTGCCATTATGCCGAACACCAGCGAGAGGGTGGTCACTATCCTGAGAGTCCGCAGCGCCCCAGCGAGCTGTTGGGTTGCGCTATGCTCCCTAGTGGCTCTTTTATCCTCATCAACCATGAGAAGACCTATAACAGTATGATGGAAATCTTATATATACCTTCTGTCTCGTCTGAGACGACTTTAAATGATGGCAAAACGTTCGGTTTCTGGGATCTGGACGGTTCTAGCATCATGGTATATATACCTCAAAATAGAACTGTTTTATCGTATTCTATGGGAGCCACTTCAGCAAGAGTCGCAGTCCTACCCGGGCATCCATCTTTTGATTCCGCAGCCAAGCAGGTCTATCGCGGGGCTAGTGAGGCGGCAGACAAGGTCGGTTCGCCTAATGTAAGGATACCAAAGCGTCTTTGCGCCCTCTTCGATAAGAGCCCGTTGCTCAGAGTATGCGTGGCCACAGTAGACCCTAACGTTGACGAAGTAGACCGCCGCGAGCTGAACCTGCTGGTCGACAGGCACCTGTTCGTGATGTACAGGCTCAAGTTCTCCTTTAGGGCATCGGGGTCAAAACAGAAGCGTTTCAGGTCGCAGTCCGAGATCCTCGACGAGAGGATGATCAAGAAGGGCGTCTACTATTTCAGGTACACCGACAAGGAGAAGGTCATGGACTATATCGCGTCAGCTGTCGTGCTCAGACTGCAGGATGGAAAGGATAGATTTACAGCTGGAGAACACCTGGCCGTACGCCGTGTCATCATGAGGGCCATGGAACTCGGGTCGATGCACACGCCTCCCTTCGACAACGGGGAAGTACACGCGATCATACTGCGCGCTGAAGAGTATGCTGTGAAGCGCAGGGCGCTCGCGGTGGCTCGCCGAACTTACACATGATTTAATCCTTCCAATGATAGCATAGGTAGATGCCATGCCCGAAAAGCCATACTTTGCTGACGCACATTGTCACCTTGACCTCTTTCCAGATCCAACGGGGACGGTCAGGGACAGCGTAGCCATGGGAGTGCGAACCATAATCGCTACCGGAGGTGACAAGAGGGGGGCTATTGCCATACCTAGGCTCGCCGACGGCGTCAATGTGTTCGGGGTGATTGGCATCGATCCGACCTTTGCCGCACAGGAGGGGGAGTTTGTCGAGGAACTTGCGGCCCTGTTCACCGCCAACAAACACCTGGTGGGGATTGGGGAGATAGGTCTGGATATGACAAAGACGGGTGGTTCGCCGATGAACATCCAAAGGAAGGTCTTTGAGAGGCAGCTTGACCTGGCGCTCGAGCTTGACAAGCCGGTGGTGATTCATGCCAGACAGGCGCTGCATGACGTGATGGTTATGGTGACCGAGAAGGGTATCAAGAGGCTCATGTTTCACTTCTTTGAGGGCGACGAGACAGACGCGAAAGCCGCCGAGAAATACGGCTATCTTGTCTCGATATCCCCGGGAGAATCCTCGAAGAAGAGAAGGGTTATAAAGGCGTTAGACTTAAACAGTATAGTAGCTGAGACCGACTCACCCGTTGTGGGGAGGACACCCGCTGACGCCATACCTGTTGTCGAGACTATAGCGGCAATAAAGGGCATCGACGTTGCGGAGGCTGCGGACAGAACGACCAGCAACGTAAAGAAGTTTTTTTATATATAGGCAGTTAAAGCTCTTTATGCCTGGGCCCGTAGCTCAGCTTGGATAGAGCGGCAGACTTCTAATCTGTAGGCCGCGGGTTCAAATCCCGCCGGGCCCGTCCCAGGCTCAGTGAATGAAGAAGGAAAGGTGATGGTATGGCAGAAGAGAAAAAATTTGACGAGACGATAACGCAGATAACCCAGCAGCTCGACCTGTTGCTCAACGACAACAGTGTCCCGAGGAACGTGAAGAGCGCGCTGGATGAGGCGAAGAAGGCGCTCGCGCAGAAGGAGAGCTACGCTGTCCGCGCGTCGACTGCGACATACAAGATAGACGAGGTCAGCAATGACATAAACCTCCCCCCTTACGCGAGGACTGTAATCTGGAACATACTCAGCCTCCTCGAGTCGGTAAAGGAGACCAACTAGCCTCCACCGCAGTCTCGGCGCCAGCACGCTCCGCGTGGGCGCCTCGTGCCTGCGGCTACGCCACCCTCATCAACATATACCTTGAAGTCTCTCATTTATTGCTTTGGTAGTGAGTGGCATTTATCTTTCCGAAATCTTTTAGAATATTCGTTCGGAAATAGAAATAGTGTTCTATGGAGGTTGGTCCACTTTCGGTCAGGATTCTGAGAGAGCTTTGCGAGAATTCAAGAATAAACCTTACCGAAATGATGCGAAGGGTAAATGCGCCTACTTACGTAGTCAGCAGGCATATCCAAAGACTTGAAGAGGAATTGGGCCTAAAGTATACCCTCGAAATTGACCACACGAAACTAGGTCTGGCAAAGACTAATGTACTTTACTTCAAGTTCTCGAAGAAAGTTGGTGTAAAGACGATAAAAACGATAGTCGAGAACAGCAATATGGTACAGCTTGCACTGATTACCAGAGGCAAGGACTTTGATCTGGTGCTTTTCATAACGCCACGGAGCACGGAGGATTACGCCAAGTGGGAGCTTGCACTCCTTCTCAGATTTTCAGAATATGGCGTGGCTGTGACTAGGTCTTATGCCGATATAATACATCTTGGTTTTATACCATTGAACGACTGGGCAATACAATCTTCTAGTATAAAAAAGGTGTACAAGCAGATAATATTGGAACTAAACCAGGACTCAAGGCAGACTATAAGGGCATTAAGCGAGAAGCTGGGCATGAACGAGGACATGGTAAGATACTACCTGCTTAAAATGCAGAAAGAAGGCATCATCAAGAAGTTCACGACCGTAGTGACAAAACCAAATTACAGTGTCAATGTCATATTATTCGCAAACTACACTTTCAGGAAAGGGTTTGTCGATAGGACATTCCAAAAAAGAAGGAAGGTTTACTTCAAGGAAGTCAGTCCTTTACCGCTATACAACGAATACCAGATGGTCGGGACGCTGAGCGGCGCCGAAGACGATCTTGTCTGGGGAATCTACGGCACGGAGAAGGAGGCTCTGGAGAATTGCGTTAGGGTGCACAAGTCGATATTTGCAGTTGACTCGCCTTCTATCAAGTTCGGATACGTTCAAGATGTGGTGAAAGGCATCATGCCAATACGTAACATTGAGACAAAAAACAATTATGTTGCTACGGCGTGGATTGAAGAATAGCGTTCTTATCCTCGAGCACCCTCTTTATCCGTGTAAACTTCTCAGCCGTTTCATCCGGATCTCCGCTCCCGAGCACGACCAATTCATCACTTTTGCATCCTAAAATATCCCTCACAAATTCGATTTCGGTATGTGTAGCTATACCGCTTGACTTGTCCGTAAATATCACAAGGCCGCCGTGTCCAAATTTCTCCAGTTCTCCATAGAGCATCGCATCCACAGTTTTTATTCTGGCAGAGAAAGCCAGTACCCTACCATTTCCCTTCATTGTCTTGGATACCAAACTGTGCTGCGTGTTTACAAACGCGCTAGTGACGTCATAAAGCACCATGCCGTGCTTGCTTTTCCTTCCATTTAGAACAAAATTGCCATCTGGTCTTGGAGCAAATCTTTGTATGAGAAACCCTATCGCTACCGTAACTGCTATAATTATATAATACGGCTCGATGGCTTCCCCCAGGAAAAACGCACTAAAAATCATTGTTATGAACGCACACATTATGAAGGAAGTGCTTGCTATCGATGTCTTCACAAGCCTTAATGACTGATAGAACATGTATGCGAATATCGCTTCTTCCAGCACCCCAAGGAAGAGTATCGAGAATATTACAGACGGCGTTATTGTTGTCAATTGAAACGAGTTTGTATATAGTGCTAGCGGCGCAAACACCAGCAAAGAGATTAAGTTGTAAACGAATATGGATGAAGTGAGTTCGTAGTTATATCTTTTTGATAGCGCAGATGAAAACCCCTCGGCAAGAGAAGCACAGAGCAATAGCGCAACAAATGGCAATGCAAATAAAGGAAGGCTGATTGGTGTGCTCCCTACCAGAGTTGCAGCAAGGCCTAGGAATCCTATCGTAACTCCTACTACATCCCATTTTGTGATTCTCTCTCTTATCACAAATGGTGCCAGCAAAACAAGCATAATCGGCCATGTCCTGAATATCACAGCTACAAGATCCGCGCTAACGTAGTGCGTTACATAAGCGAATATTAGTGGCTCTAAGGAGAATATAAGCACGCCAACTATGATAATTGGAAGAAAAAGGGTTTTGTTTCTAAACATGGCGCCGAGCTGGGGGATGCCTCCCTTCACAGCCATCATAATAAACGAGGTTATCGTGCCCACTATTGCCATGTAAAGCAATAAAGTTGTGACAGGTATCGCACTGCCTAGCTTAAAAGCTATTGGCATGCTTGAAGCTATAATTAATGCCCCGACCAAGAGCACATAGCCGTATATTTTTAACCTATTCACAATTATACCTCTCTTGCTGTTTTTAAAGCCTTTTCTGATTCTGCAGAATTACCGATATAATCTTCGGAATTCTGAACATGACAGAGATTCAGAAATCCGAAATATCTATTCATAAATTAAAGGAAAAAATAGCCTTTATAGCTTTCCTTGAAAGTTTTACAACACTTTCGGTGCAGAGAGCAGCGCCTCCATAGGTATCAATGGCGCGATTCTCCTTATCGTTTCGGACGTCATAGACTTTACGAACCGGTCGATTGCAAA